>JAESRB010000286.1 GCA_016764855.1 Emcibacter sp. | reverse complement strand
ATATAATATTGTTTAATAAGTAATTAAAGAGAAGGGGGATAGAAAATCTATATTTTTAGAAGGGTTTTAAAGGTTTCATCAAGGTTTTTAAGAACGGTTGCATTAGCTTTATAGCTTTGACTGGCCCGCGTCAGTTCGGAAATTTCCGCAGGCAGGGATATATTGGGAATATCTACATTTCCCTGTGCGTTGGCGAGCGGTGAGGTCGGATCGAATAGAGTAAGACTCGATGGTGATACCTGAACAACATTTGCACGCACACCGCCACTGGCTGTAGTGGATTGTTTCACTTGCTGCGGATTGTAGGCTGGATTAAAGGCGCCGCTGGATGATGTAGAGCCTTTCGGGGTGGATTTGACCTGTGCGTTGATAATATTGCTGGATGCTGCGTTAAAACGAACGCTAGACGCAATTAATCCAGAAACACTTGTTTGTATCGCCTTGAACATTCTGTTCTTTCGTTGGAAAAGAATTCATTAAACCCGATTCTCACAACTATAATTTGGGAATTCTAATATTGTCTTAACAAAAGATAAACATGTCTGCTATACGCGGGCGGCTTTGGCCAGCGCATGGGCAAGGTTGAGAGACCCCTGAAGGCGATTTTCAATCTTGGACCATTTTCTTACATAAACCAATCTGTGATCGGGCCGCAGTTTGGTGATGGTGGATTGGCTGTTAATAAAATCTATCAGCCCGGCCGGGTTGGCAAATTTAGATCCCCGGAAGGTGACGATGGCCCCTTTAGGACCAGTTTCGATTTTCTCAATACCAGCCAGGCGACAGAAATGCTTGATCAGGATAATTTTGAGCAGATGCTCGACTTCCTCGGGCAGATTGCCAAAGCGGTCAATCAGTTCGGCCCCAAAGGCATCAATTTCCTGCCGGTCCTTTAGATCAGCCAGACGGCGATAAAGGGACATACGCAGATTAAGATCGGGGACATAGCTTTCCGGGATCAGAACCGCTACGCCCACGTTAATTTGGGGCGACCAAACGCCGGTAATTTCATCGTCGGTAATGCCTGACTTGGCTTGTGCAACGGCTTCTTCCAGCATTTGCTGGTACAGCTCCATGCCGACTTCTTTGATATGACCGGATTGCTCCTCACCCAAAAGATTCCCGGCTCCGCGGATGTCCAGATCATGACTGGCAAGGGTAAAGCCTGCACCCAATGTATCCAGCGTCTGGAGAACCTGAAGTCTTTTCTGGGCCTGTTCTGTGGGCATTCTGCGGGGCGGCAGAGTAAGATAAGCATAGGCCCGGACTTTCGAACGCCCAACACGACCCCGGAGCTGGTATAATTGTGACAGGCCAAACATATCTGCCCGGTGGATGATCATAGTATTGGCGGTGGGGATGTCTAGGCCAGATTCCACAATGGTGGTGGAAATCAAGACATCATATTTACCGTCATAAAAGGCATTCATAATGTCTTCAATCTGGGTGGGGGCCATTTTCCCATGTGCGGTGACGGTTTTGACTTCCGGCACATGTTCGCGCAATAGGTCTTCGATTTCTTTTAGGTCGGCGACCCGCGGGCAGACGTAAAAACTCTGTCCACCCCGATAATGTTCTCTCAGAAGGGCTTCCCGGATGACCATGCTATCCATAGGCAAGACGAAGGTGCGAATTGCCAGACGGTCCACGGGGGGTGTGGCAATCAGGCTTAAACCGCGCATGCCGCTCATGGCCAATTGTAACGTGCGGGGAATCGGTGTTGCGGTCAAGGTCAATACATGAACGTCATTTTTCATCTTTTTCAGGCGTTCTTTATGAACCACACCGAAATGCTGTTCCTCATCAATAACGATAAGGCCCAAATTCTTGAAACTGACATTCTTGCCGAGCAGTGCATGTGTGCCGATGACAATCTCACAAGTGCCGTTGCTTAACTCATCGCGGGTTAATTTCTGGTCTTTTGTGGGGACTAGACGGGACAGATGACCGATTTTCACCGGAAGCCCCCGGAAACGGTCGATAAAGGTCTTGTAATGTTGCCGGACAAGAAGGGTGGTCGGCGCAATGATGGCCACCTGAAAACCTTCCATGACGGCCAGAAATGCGGCGCGCAAAGCGATTTCGGTTTTACCAAAGCCCACATCACCGCAGATAAGTCGGTCCATGGGTTTGCCGCTGCCAAAATCGGCGATGACATCGGCAATGGCGCGCAGTTGGTCATCGGTTTCCGTATAAGGGAACCGGGCGCAGAATTCATCATACAGCCCCTCGGGCGGTTGAATGATAGAGCCTTTTCGCAGAGCCCGTTGGGCCGCAACCTTGATCAATTCTTCGGCCATGTCCCGAATGCGTTGTTTCAGCTTTGCTTTGCGGCCCTGCCAGGCAACACCGCCCAGTTTATCCAGTTGACCGTCGCTACCTTCGGAACCGTAACGGCTTAAAATTTCAATATTTTCCACCGGAACATATAATTTGTCGCCGCCGTGATAGGTCAAGTGAACACAATCATGGGAAGCGCCATTCACTTGTATGGTCAACAGCCCTTCATAGCGGCCAATGCCGTGGTCCATATGAACCACTAGATCACTGGGAGTGAGGGCAGAGGCTTCCTGAATGAAATTTTCAGCCTTACGGGATTTCCGGACCTTTCTGACCAAGCGATCCCCTAGAATATCCTGTTCAGAAATGATCGTGATGTCACCCGTATCAAAGCCATGCTCCAATGGGAGAATAATCAGACCAATGATGTCTTTTGGCAATTGTTTTCGGCTTTGCCAATTGTCCATTACCTGATGATTACCCATACCATGTTCGGTTAGAACTGCGGCCAGCCTGTTTTGTGAACCGGCACTATAGGAGGCGATCAGGACTTGCTTGTTGCTCTGATGCAGCTTTACGCAATGTTGACGCAGGGCATCATAGACATTTAATTTGTGGCCCGTTGAGTCAGTATTTTTTTCAGTATTTCTCTCTGCATTGCGTTCTGGGGCAAAATCTCGGCCGACTTTACCACCTAGGTCCATATGGTTGATGTCGGGCGGAGCGTTAAAGCTGGTAAATTGATGAATTTTCCGAGTTTCACAATAGGATTGCCACTGTTTTGTATCAAGATACAGCTTTTCCGGCGGCAGAGGCTTATAGGTGGATAGGGCGGTATTGCTACCTTTTTTGCTCGCGGAATAGGCTTCTTTACGGGCCTGATAATAATCCTGTACGGCGGTCAGACGATCGGAAAAGGCTTCTGTTGTCAGCTGATCCATGCTGATCGGACAATTAGGCAGATAATCAAACAGGGTTTCCAGCTTGAAATGGAAAAAGGGCAGCCAATGTTCCATGCCTTGATGCCGGCGACCTTCTTTAACCGCCTCATAGAGAGGGTCCTGATCAAGGACGGTGCCAAAGGCGCGCACATAGGCCCCACGAAAACGTCGGATGCTGTCTTCATCCAGTATCACCTCGCTCATGGGGACAATGGATATTTCGTCTAATTTATCTGCGGTGCGTTGGCTGATGGGGTCAAAGAAGCGCATGACGTCGATGGTATCGCCCCATAGATCAATCCGTATGGGATTCTCCTGCCCCGAGGGGTAGATATCCACAAGGCTGCCGCGAATGGCAAAGTCGCCATGTTCTACAACGGTGCTGGACCGGGTATAGCCATTACGGCTGAGAAAAGCCGTGAGTTCTTCCAGATTTATGTTTTCGCCGGTTTTGGCATAAAAAGACAGGTCTTTAAGCCGGTCCCGTTCTGGAATCATCTGCGTTGCAGCATTGATAGTGGTAAGCACGAGCCTTTTTTTCGGCGTGTCACTGTCCGATACCAGCTTGCTGAGGGTGGTCATCCGCTGGGCGCTGATGTCCGGGTTTGGAGAAATCCGGTCATAGGGCAAACAATCCCAAGCCGGAAATATTAATATCTCCGTATCCGGTGCGAAGAAATGGACTAGCTCTGCCAGATTGCTCATGCGGTGATCATCACGGGCAATATGAAGCATAACGCCGGTGTGACTTTTTAACAGTTGCGTGATAAAAAGCGCATCCATTCCCTCAGGCGTGTTGGCGACTTGAAGCGGGACTTCAGCCTTTATGAATTGATTGGTCTTATTCACTTTATCATCTTGAGGTAATCGAGGGCTTGCAGCATATCCATAACGTCATTTTGCAAATATTCGGGGGCGGGCTGATCTTTGGTTATCCAGGTAACAATTTTCAGGTCCGGTTCCCGTAAGAGATTCTCATAACAGTCCAACTGTGCAGGAGACATATCCTTCAGATGATCATCGGCAAAGGAGCCTAACAGAATATCTGCTTCCTTGATCCCTCGGTGCCAACTTCTGAATTTCAGGCGTTTTCGGCGGATATCCAAGGGCTCACTTGTATCAATTTCGGGTTCGATAAATCCGGGAGAATCAAATGAGGGCATGTGTGTTACAATCTGTTGTAGGTTCAGCGATTAAAGTTTAATGTGCTAGTGATAGGAAAATTACCAACGTGAATCAAACATAAAGTTATGCGCCCAGAAATATTATACCCATTTTTTGCCGATACAATCAGCCTGCCCGGTGTGGGGGGACGGATCGCAACCCTGCTCGAGAAAATAATCGGACGGCGGGTTCTTGATTTATTTTGGCATTTTCCGGTGGATATTATTGATCGCCGGAACAGTCCGTTGCTGGCCGATATCAAATATGATCAAATCGTCACGCTGCAGGTAACGGTTGATCAACATGATGCCGCGCCACGGGGCAGCAAGCGGCCTTACCGAGTATGGTGCCATGATGATACAGGTAAGTTACAGTTGATTTTTTTCCACGGACGAGGCGACTATATTCTGCGGCAACTGCCCGAGGGCGAAGTTCGCCTGATCAGTGGTAAGGTCGAGGTCTTTAATGGTCAGCATCAAATGAATCACCCGGATTATATATTGCTTCCGGAAAAACGGGATGAAATGCCGGGGGTGGAACCTATATATCCTTTGACTGCGGGAATCAGTGGCAAGGTGATGGCAAAGATTGTCCGGGGAGCAATTGAAAGGCTGGTGGTTCTGCCCGAATGGCAGGATAAGACCTTGATTGACCGGGAAAGCTGGCCCACATGGTTCGAGGCCATGAATCAGGTACATCAGCCAACGGGACCTGATGATCTGTTGCTGAACAGTCCTGCCAGACAACGGCTGGCCTATGATGAGTTCCTTGCCAGTCAACTGGCTTTGGAGATCATGCGGCGGCAAAGCCGGAAGAAGTAGGGCCGGGTTCAGCGTGTGGAAGGTCATTTGAAACAACAGCTCCTCGACAGGTTGCCGTATAGTTTGACTAGGGCGCAGGACGAAAGCTTGGCGGAGATTGAACAGGATCTGGCGCAACCCTTTGCGATGATGCGCTTGCTTCAGGGGGATGTGGGCAGCGGCAAGACGGTTGTTGCTTTGTTGGCCATGTTGGTATCTGTGGAAACTGGAGCGCAGGCGGCCATTATTGCTCCGACGGAAATTCTGGCACGACAGCATTTCGCCGGCCTGTGTGAGATGACAGAGGGCATGGACGTTAAGGTTGCGATTCTCACCGGACGGGATAAGGGCAAGGCACGAGCAAAGATATTGGCCGAACTTGCCGCCGGGGAGATTGATATTTTAGTGGGAACACACGCCTTGTTCCAAAAAGATGTGATCTATCATGATCTGGCCTTTGCGGTGATCGATGAACAGCATCGTTTTGGCGTTGAACAACGTATGGCGTTGACTCAAAAGGGGCGGAAGGATGTGTCCATGGATGTTCTGACCATGACGGCAACGCCGATTCCCCGTACCTTAACCTTAACCGCTTACGGTGATATGGATGTGTCTCGGCTTTATGAAAAACCTCCGGGGCGCAAGCCCGTTGATACCCGGACAATTCATCTGAGCCGGTTGGATGATGTGGTGCAGGGCATTGGCCGCGCCATTACTCAAGGAACAAGAGCTTTTTGGATTTGTCCGTTGGTGGAAGAATCAGAAGTTCTGGACCTTGCTGCCGCTGAGGAGAGATACCGGCATCTTGAACAGATTTTTGGGTTAAGAGTCGGGTTGGTTCACGGCAAAATGAAACCCAAAGAAAAAGATCAGGTGATGGAGCGCTTTGTGAAGGGCGATATTGACATATTGGTCGCGACCACCGTGGTGGAAGTTGGGGTTAATGTGCCAGAAGCAACCATCATGGTCATTGAACATGCGGAACGGTTCGGTCTGTCTCAATTGCATCAATTGCGGGGCCGGGTGGGACGCGGGACGGAAAAATCAACTTGCCTGTTGCTTTACGGTGCGTTGGGAGAAGGCGCGGCTAAGGCCCGACTGAAAATCATGCGGGAAACCGAAGATGGCTTTGTGATCGCCGAAGAAGATTTGAGACTGCGCGGGGCCGGTGAATTGTTGGGCACCCGCCAAAGCGGGATGCCTGATTTCAAAGTGGCCAGCCTTGAGGAACATGGAAATCTAATTGCTATGGCGCGGGATGATGCTCGGCTTATTCTTGAAAAAGACCCGGATTTGAAAACCGCGCGAGGACAGTCCTTACGTATTCTATTATATTTGTTCGAGCGGGACGAAGGTGTCAAATATCTGACGTCAGGTTAAAGCAGGGAAGCAGGGCGAAGGCAGGCAATAATTACTTCTTGTCTTCCTTAACGGGTAGGTTGCTCGGGTCGACTAATCCTGCAGAGATCACATATTTAGCGCCCTGGTCCGGGGTCATATCAAGATAGATAATATCTTTTTTAGGGACGAATAATAGAAATCCGGACGTGGGGTTGGGTGTTGTCGGCAAGAAGACATTAACCACATCATCCGCCATTTTTTCCTGTATTTCGCCGGTGTTTTCGCCGGAAATAAAGGCAATGGCCCATAGGCCCTTACGGGGATATTCAAGGAGAACAACTTTTTGAAAGCTGCCTTTGTTTTCGGAAATAACCGTCTCGAAGATTTGTTTCAGGGTGTTGTAAACGCTTCTGACGATCGGCATGCGGTTGAGCATTCTCTCGCCAATGCTGATAAGGTATCTTCCCAGAAAATTTGCCGCGAGAAACCCTAATGTGGTAAGCATAAAAAACAGAAAAACTAAACCGATGCCGGGTAACGGAAACGGCAGATAGGTTTCCGGATTATAGGCCGCTGGTATCAAGGGAATGATGTTCCGGTCTATCAAATCAATGAAGGCCAAAGCAATATAAATAGTGATCCCTACGGGAGAGGCCACGACAAGCCCGGTGAGAAAATAAGTTTTCATTTTTTGTATAAACGTCTTTTTAATTTTTATTTTCTGTTGGTCAGGCATATATTTAAGTCCGAAGGTTGTTTTTTTTCATGCTATGATTAGGTGGCTAGTATGTCAGAAGTATGTCTTTATAACGCCTTTGTAAACATGCGGTAATTCTTGTACCGCCAGCAGCCGACGGTCTCCAACATTTTGGACAGGCGGGTGTTCTCTTCCAGAACCCAAGATAGCTCTGCATGGGTACAGCCCGCTTTTTCGGCTTGAATCCGACATTCCTCGATCAGGGCAAAGGCCATCGCACCGCCTGCGGCTGTATTCTGGAATTCCTGCCGCACACCCATCAGAGGCACGCGAACGGTTTTATAATTAGGACGGACCTTTAGCCGCCATAACATCTTGAATATGCCGAGGGGCAGGATCTTGCCATCCAGATCAGCTATAATTTCATTCAGATTGGGCAATGTCACCATCATGGCCATGGGAACCCCGTCATATTCGGCAATGAAGGTAAAATCTTCCCGAATCAGTAATTTCATGTCTTTGACAGTTTTATTGAGTTCTGCCTCGGTAAAGGGCAGGGCCATCCAGTTGTTGGACCAGGCATCGTTAAAGATATCAAGAATGGTTTTTAGGTCTTCCTCATAATTCTTCATATTGATGCGTCGCAGCTTGATCTTGCCGTCTCTCATGCTGCGCGTAATCAGTTTTTGGATGGTTGGTGGCAGGACGGGTTTATCAATTCTCAGGTAATAAGCCCATAAATCCTTGATTTTTTCCATACCATAGCCCTCCATTAAATCCTTATAATAGGGTAACGCATGGTTCATCATCAGGCTGGGGGGCGTATCAAAGCCATCTATTAGCATGCCAGCTTCCTCATTAATTGACAGGCTGAAGGGACCAATGAGGCTGGTTCTACCTTGGGATTTTAACCACTGACAGGCGGTGTCCATTAGTTTGTTGGCTACTTGTTGATCATTGATACATTCAAAAAATCCAAAATGACCAATTTTCTCATTATGATGTTTTTCGACAAGCTCATCAATCTGGGCACTGATTCGGCCCACAATTTCACCATCCTTATAGGCGAGCCATAATTTTGCTTCAGCATGCTCAAAATAAGGGTTTTTCTTTTCATCCAGAACTTCCATCCGTTCCACGATCAATGGCGGAACCCAATTGGGGTCTTGCTTATAAAGGTGCCAGGGAAGTTTGACGAACTGCTTCAGCTCCTGTTTATTTGCCACCTCTTTGATGGTGATACCTGATGTCATATTATACCCTTTATTATATTTATTCTTCGGTGAGTAGAATGAAACTTATGCCAGTGAGGAAAAACAGCAAAAACGGCAACCATGCCGCAATCACCGGTGGCACGGCACCATATTGCCCCAAGGCGATGAAAAGATTATTGATCACGAAATAGCCAAAGCCCATGGCCCCGGTTAAGGCAACGCGGCCAAATAAATCACCGCCACGGTGGAGCCCAAAGGCTGCAAGCCCTGCCAGAAGAGGCATCAGCAGGGTGCTGAGCGGTGAAACAAATTTTTGGTAGAGAACGGTTTCAAAGCTGGCGGTATTATGACCTTCTTTTTTAAGTTGTGCGATGGCTGTACGCAGCCGTTGGAGGCTAACCTGATCCGGTTTCATGGCTAGGGCAATGAAGCGTTCCGGCGGAATATCCGTATCCCATACCAGATTTTCCATGGGCGTAACTTTCAGAGTTCGAATGTCAAATTCCTTGACCTCGAACATGGTCCACTTGCCATCGCGGTATACGGCAAAGTCGGCCTTGATAAGGGAGGTTATACGCATATCTTTGTCGCGGATATATTGGGTAACTTTATCCAAGAGCAGGATACTGCCATTGCGGCTGGCACTTTCTGCTTTGATCAGATTGTTGCCGTCATTAACCCACGCATTATAAACCGTATCCGGGGCGGGGGGCAGGTCTGCGGCATATTTATTTTCTTTCCAGTTCCGAAGTTCTGCTTTGGCATTAATCGTGACGGTTTCTGTGAAAACAAAATGTAAACTTGCAATCAACAGAGACATGAGAATCATGGGGGTTATGATTCTGAAGGCGGACCAGCCCGACGCTTTCATTATAACGATTTCACTATGGACGTTTAATCCGGCCAGACATATGATTGCTGCCAACAAAGCAACGAAGGGGGAAAAAAGCGATAGAAGCGTCGGTGTGCGCAAAGTCACATAATGCCAGAGGTCTGCATAAACGGCCCCTTCACCGGCGAGGATGTTATCGGATTCGGAGAGCAGGTCCAGCATTTGCAACGTCGCAACAAGTCCCAGTAAAATGGAGATATACCGGCTGACAAACAGCTTCGCCAGATAAATATCCATGCTTCCCGGATTAAATAAGCCGCTTAAACGGTTGGAATATTTAATGAATTGTTCCATATTAATCTGCCGCCTTCAGTCGTCGGGCCATACGACTTATAGCATCCACGATGATTTCGTAGATAATTTCAATTTTGCGTAGAGGCATACCCCCGACTTTATAGGTGCCGATATAATACAGCCTTGCGGTAAGCAGGATAAAAATCAAGGTGGGTAGCCAGATGACTAAAAGAGGAGAAATATCTCCCGTGGATGAGAAGCCCAGACCGAATTCCAGAAGTTTATGATAGATCAATAGAATGATAACGCCGACAGTGATGCCAAGCGCCCGTCCGGATCTTTTGGCCACAAGCCCCAGCGGAATGGCTAAAAAGGGAACAATCAAGATAGAAAGTGCGCGCGCCGTTCTGGAATGTAGTGTGGCAATGATGGCAGGGTCATCACTGTTCCTCTTATTCCAGAGTTCTATGATGGTCATTTCTTTGGCTTCTTCGCCCCGGTCGCGGAATGTCGCAAAATTAGGAACATCAATGGGAAGGTCATGGATATCAAAATTTACAATTCGGGGTCTGCTTTGGGATAGGTCCAGGTCAATGAGCGTGCCTTTATGCAGTCTGAGAATCAGGTAGCGCTTATCGGGAGAGACAAAGAAGCTGCCCTTTTCAGCATTGATGGATTGTATTCTGCCATCCTTTTGTTCTTTTTGGGCGAATATTTGAATGAGTTCTCGTCCTGAATCACGCGATTCTTCTATTCTTAGGGTCAAACCATCACCAAGGTCGGTATATTCTCCGGCTTTGATGCTGGCTCCCAGCGCACCACTGCGGATGTCAAAAACCAAACCTTGATAGGTATAACGGCTATAGGGTTGGACAAATCCGACAACGATAACATTAACGATGAGCAGGACGACGGCGATATAGAGGCTCGGTACGATAATCCGGTTAAGGCTCATGCCTGCCGCAGACAACGCGTCCAACTCGCTGTTCAGTGCAAGTTTGCGAACGGCGAGTAATACCCCGAGGAACATGGAAAGCGGGAGGACCAATGTTAAATATTGTGGCATAAGGTTGCCAAGCATACGCCAGACGATGTCGATGGGGCCGCCTTGATTGATGACAAAATCAAAAAGACTGAGCATTTTTTCCAGCAGCAATAGCAATGCAGAAATGCCCAAAGTGACAAGAAGAGGCACAATTGTTTCTTGTAATATATATTTATCAATTTTTTTCAGCATTAAGTCACTTTTGGTCTGGATTTAGCCTGATTTCATGCTTATAGCATTTAGGGTGCAGACATATAAATATTTTTTTACCTAATGCCGTGAATTTATGGTTTTTCTAGGGCCGAAAATAAATAAAGAAATAAAAAATAGACTAATTAATTAAAGTAGCTGGAAGTACAATTGGGAATTATTGCCATATTAAGTAGCCCATCCTCTTTTACAGAGAGTGATGAGATGGAAAAAATCCGTGCTGTTATCGCCGCCGGATCAGGAATTATTCACTATGAAGTGGAAAAGCACAAGGATATTGCGGAGGCCCTTAACAGGTTTTTGCAGGTAGAGGTTGATGCTATTGTAATTCTTGGAGACCGGGCGCTGACATCAGCAACTTTTGAGCATATTGTGGAAAAGAAGCTGTTGAAAGAAGCGGATACGCCTTTGGCTATTCTACCCGCTGGTGACAATAATATTGTTGCGGAAAATTTTGGAGCCGTTCAACCTGAGCCACATAAAGCCTTGAAAGAGTTGTTGGAAAATCATCAACAAGGAATTTTAAAGGACCGAATAATAGAATATCCCTTAATTAAGCTGGAAGGCGTCAGGGGGGTTGGCTATCTTTACGGATTACTTTTCTGCGCAGGGGAAGTGGTCAAGAAAAAGACTTTGTTCCTGCGAAAAATATCTAAAAAAGGGCTCTGGCATCACATTCGTAACTGGTTGGATATAATCCTGCTTATCCAATCGGCTTATCGCGGGGCTATGGGGACGCACAGGCTTGATGATGCCATGCGTATTAACCGCAATCAGCGCGGTGCTGTGGTTGGTCATTTTTTCATGTTGTTGATCACCACTTTGGATAAGGCCTTTTGGGGGGTGTCTATTGGTCAGACCAGACGTGAGGGTAAGGCACATTTCATCAGTGTGGAAAATACGCGGACGGCAATTCTAGAAACCGGAAAGCTAATGCTTCGGGGGAAATATGACGGGATTGACCACGCGGGAAATATCATTGCTGAAATTCAGCATGCCAGAATTATACTGCGGACTCCATTTATTTTGGACGGCAGCTATTTCGAAGCAGATGAAAAGGGCGAATTATTCGTCACCATCACAGATAGCCTGAAATTTATCAAATTAAGCTAAGCAATCTTAGTTCTGTTATTGAAGTTAGGTTAGGTCAATGTGACCTAACCCGAGATGCCAGCTTGTTTGGAGATCTTCTGTAGTAGGCCCAGTCTTTTACCTACAATGATGAATTTTTCCAGCATAAAGTCAATCTGCTCAAATGTATGGGCTGCTGATAGGCTACACCGCATCAAATTTAATCTGTTTGGTGTGGCCGGTGGTAAGGCCAAATTAACATACACACCCTCTTTGATCATTTCGCCCCAAAAAGCAATGGCGGTATTTTGGTCATCGATAATGATGGCGGCGATAGGGCTTTCCCCCTTGGTTCCCATATTAAAACCGGCATTATACAAACCTGCGTTCAGCTTCCGTGAGTTATCCAGAAGTTTGGTGCGCAGATTGGTTGTGGCGATCAGTTCCAGTGCCTTTGTGGCAGAGGCCACGACAGACGGGGGCAGGGATGCCGTGAACATATAAGGGCGACAAACAAGGCGCAGAGCCTCAAATTTTGGATGATTAGAGACGCAATAGCCGCCAATGGTGCCAACGCTTTTGCTGAAGGTGCCAATGATGAAATCTATTTGGTCCTCAACGCCTTGTTCCTGAGCAACGCCACGTCCAGTTTCCCCGAAGACACCAATAGAATGGGCTTCGTCGACCAGAACATAGGCGTTATGGGCTTTGGAGATCGCGGTTAATTCTTTCAAGGGGGCTTGGTCGCCCAACATGCTGTAAACGCCTTCCAGAACAACCAGAATTCCTGCTTCTGGGTCATCCCTGCGGATGCGGGCCAGTCGTTTTTCCAAATTATCAGGGTTATTATGTTTAAAACGGACAACTGTGGCATTGCCCATGGCGCAGCCATCGTAAATGCTAGCATGGCTGTCAGAATCAATGACGACATAATCCTTGGGGCCAGCAAGAGTGGAGATGATACCAAGGTTTGCTTGATACCCTGTGGAAAAGACGATGGCATGTTCTACGTCGTAGAAGGCCTTCAGGGTGTCTTCCAGTTTTTTGTGGCTGTCATAGGTGCCGTTCAGTGTCCGTGAGCCCGTGGTGCCTGTGCCAAATTCGGTAAGCGCTTTTTGTGCCGCTTCCATACATTCCGCGTTAAAGGTCATGCCCATATAGTTATTGGTGCCGGCGAGAACTGTTTCCCGGCCGTTTATGATGGCTGTGGTTGGGGATAACACCTTTTCCATGCTGACAGTAAAAGGGTTTGCGGCCCCCTCTGGCAGGCTATTGTAATCATTAAGGATCGGGTTAAATTTTTCAAAAAGATCAAGTGACATTATTTGCTCAGTAAGTTTTGGACGGCTTGGGTGAATTGACCTGCTGTTTCCAGGTCAGGTAGGATGTTGAGGGGAACAGTAATATCAAATTCATCCTCAATCTCAGACAAAAGATCCATAACCATCAGGGAATCAAGTTCCAGGTCGACACTGAATGTTGTGTCCATGCTTATGGTAATATTACTTTTGTTAAAGGGTTCGATAAGCGTACAAATCCGCTCAAAAATTTCATCCACACTTTTGGTCATATATGTTTCCATCTGGAATATTTGACGTATATTAATTATTTTACAGGTAAATTTATACCAGATTATTTTCTTTATACCAGTTTAGGGTTTTGCGAAACCCCTGTTTTAAATTTGTTTTAGGTTTCCACTCTGTCATTTTCATAACATGTGGTCCACGACATATCCAGTCCGGGTAGCATAATTCATTAACTTTTTCCGGCGTGACCATGGGAATATATCTGAAAATTGTCGAAAATAAGACATTAATATAGGCAAATGTTTTTAGAACATTTTTTGGTAGAGTAAAGTATATGGGCTTAATATCAAGAATATCTGCCGCTGTACGATACATTTCCTGATTTGAGTAGCCGTTTTTTGTGCCATCATCCACATCAAGGATATGGCCAAAACAGTCTGGATTTCCTGTGACAGCAATCATAGCTTGCGCCAAATCTGGGGCATAAATCCATGCTGCACGATTGTCTGATTTTCCGGGTAGGGGGGCAAGGTGGGTGGCTACGGCCTTGAATATTTTAAGGGTTTCCATATCTTCTGGTCCGTATACACCAGGCGGGCGCAGAATGGTCCAGGGAAAATCTGAGCCTTGTTCTATAAGTTTTTCTTCGCCTTTGCGTTTGCTCTCGGCATAGCTGGATAAGTCTCTTTCCCGTGCAGCGAGAGAAGACAAAAGTATAAAATGAGGTCGGGGAGCAGAAGATTGTTGAAGAATATTAACTAGCGTAGCAACGCTATTGCTGTTAACGCGGTTGAAATCTTTGGCTGTTTTGGCCTTGATCAGGCCTGCCAGATGAAAAACGACGTCCACATCTGTCAGGAGCTGGGTTAAAGCCGGTATATTTTCAAGGTCTCCCGCGATCCACTCTATATGCTCAGATTTTTCTTGGGGGGACCGGGTCAATGCCTTGACCCGAAATCCTTGAGCAATAAGCGCACGAACTAAATGTTTGCCGACAAACCCAGTGGCTCCGGTGATGGCGGCTATTTTTGTCATAATGAAAAGCGGGTACCCCTATTTGCAAAGAGATTATGGGTAATTGGTTTTAAAGTACCAAATTGCCTTCAAGATATTGTTTCCGTGCTTTTACCCGGCTGAGTTTTCCGGAGGAAGTTCGTGGCAGAGAACGCGGTGGAATCAGGGCAACGATAGGGGAAATGCCCAACATGGCATGAACCGTATCCTTGATCTTATTTTCCATTTTGGTCCGTTCTTCTTCGTCACGTATCCGGCATTGTACCAGAATGGCGGGAACCTCTTCATCATTTTTACCGGGAATTGAGACAGCCGCGATATCGCCGGACCGCAGATCATCCAGCTGTTCAACAGCCCATTCAATATCTTGTGGCCAATGGTTTTTGCCATTGATGATAATCATATCCTTGACCCGGCCAATGATATAGAGACAGCCTTCTTTCATATAGCCCATATCGCCGGTATCAAGCCATCTGTCTTTAGACATGCAGTTGTCTGTGGCTTCCGGGTCCTGAAAATATCCAACCATAACGCTGGGTCCGCGAACGCAAACCCGACCAATTTGATATTCACCAAGGTCGATGTCATTTTCATCGCGAATTTCCATTTCATATTCTGAAATGGGGACACCGCAATTTATAACACTACGGTAATTGGTACCGTCACCATTCACTTTATGATCTTTTATGTATTTTTCTTCGCCGGACAGGACTTTTTCATCGACCAAGTCAATTTCAAAACCGGTATCCAAGCGGGCAAAGCTGACCGCTAAGGTGCATTCCGCCAGCCCATAGCCGGGGACGAAGGTCGTGCTTTTAAAACCGACATCTTTGAACATGTTTTGAAAGTTTGTTAAAACATCGGCACGGATCATATCACCACCGATGCCAGCCACGCGCCAACTGGATAAGTCCAGACCATCAATTTTGGTAGGGCTGGCCCGACGCGTACAAATATCATAGCCAAATGTGGGGCTAAAGGTCAATGTGCCTTTGTTCTTTGAGATGAGCTTTAGCCATTGCAGCGGTCTGCGGGCGAAAGCTTCAGTGGCGAGGAAATCCGTTGTCACCTGATTGGCAATAGGCGACAGCAAGGTGCCAACCAATCCCATATCATGATAAAACGGCAACCAGGAAACGACCCGGTCATTTTCGTTAAGCTGCATGCCATCGCGGCCAATACCGACGCAATTGGACAAAAGTGATTTATGCGTTACCGCAACGCCGTGAGGGAATCGTGTGCTGCCAGATGAATATTGCAGATAGGCCAGATCTTCTGGTTTTGCTTCGGGCAGTTGGATGTCCTCAATATCTTCAAAAGAGGCTTGAGCTTCAAATGTTGTTGAGGTACCAACAAACTGCATTTTCTTCAGACCGGACGTGGCCTCATCCAATAAGGGTAACATGTAGGATGCGGAAACAGCTACAGACGCGCCACAACTTTTCATTTGTTGATTTAATTGTTTGGTATATCCTTCGCGTCCGCCAAACGATGTGGGCAGAGGTAGGGGGACCGGTAGCAGTCCTGCATATTGGCATCCCATGAAATAGCAGACAAAATCATCGCTGGTTTCTGCAATCAAGGCAACGCGAGAGCCTTTTTTAATGCCGAAATGGATGAAGCGCCGGCCAATTTCCTGTGCTTTGTCACGAATTTCTGAAAATTTGATGCTGCTCTCAAGTTCACCACGGGGGGAATAGAAGTTTAGGCCCCGAATGCCTTGAGCTGCATATTCAATCGCTTCCAAAAGGGTGCCGAAATCAGCAAGCCGACGGGGAAGGGTTGGATCTTGTGTTGGGATTGGTTCACGCATGTATGTTCAAAGTCACTCACATTTTCCTGTGGAAACATCCACCACTCAATCGGGAATTCACCAACGGTAGCGGGCCTCCCTGTCATATTTATTTCACCTTCGATACATTTTGTTGCACTATATCGCAAGATATTTTTTGTAATAGCGGGTCATTTTATAGGTTGTTGCGTGACTTTCCAACCTCTTTTTTATTTGGTGCTTTTTCTTTTGGGTAAAACGCTAGGTTAAATCTGATAATTTCTGCCGTCTTTCTGCCAGATAAATTCCGACAGAAATGAGAGAAATAGAGATAAGATACGTCGGTTTTAGTGGCTCATCCAGCCATATATATCCTGCCGACAGCCCTACGAGGGGAATCAGGTAGGTATTATAGGACACAAATGTTGCTCCGGCCAGATGGGTAAGATGAAATAGGATGAGAGAGGCTATTCCCGTTGCAAATATTCCTAAAATCAATATTGAATATATGGCTTCTGTTGTTGGGGTGAATGTCCAAGGTTCTTCGAATATCAGTGCGAGTGGCACGCTTATCAGGGTCGCACTGATCAACATGGCAGAAGCCGTGCCAAGGGGCTCTTTATTTTTAAGGTTTTTGATCAGAATGCCGGCAAAGGCATAGAAAAATGCTGTGGCGACTAAGCCTGATAAGGCCATAACCATGGTTATGGAGTTGCCTATTTCACTCAGTGTTCCGTAAAAAAGGCTGGCGACGCCAATAATGCCAAAAATTATTCCTGTCAGTTTGTTGGAACTGAATTTTTCATCATGGGTCATATAATGGGCAAGGGTTATGGTAAACAGAGGGGACAGGGACATACATATGGCTGCAAGTGAGCTATGGACATATTGCATGCTCCAGTTCACCAGCAGGAAAGGGAGAACAGTACCGGCAATGCCCACAATGGTACAATTAAACCATTCAGAAACCGTGCGAGGAAGCTTTATGCCCTTTTTCAGAGCAATGGACGTAATAACGATCGCGCCAATGCCAATGCGGCTGGCGGCAATGGTCAACGGGCCCAGACTATCCAGAGAGATTTTAACAAACATAAAGGCACTGCCCCAGAAAAGGGCAAGAAGTAACAGGTAAATAAAATGGATCGGGGCTCTGTTATCGGTCATGAGAGTCTGATACTATTTATGTTATGAATATAAAAAAATCAAAAAAAAATACCCGGAAACTATCTTTGACGCGGGATTACCTCGTTCGAGCAACCTATAACTACCTGCAAAGATTTGCAACCACTGAAAAAAACCTGAGAGACGTTCTTGAACGGAAGGTTCGGCGGCGTTTGTTGGATGCAAAAGCAGATATATGGGGGTTGACTGAAGATGCAGGTGGGGACACAGATGTTGGCACAGGCAGAGATATAGACGAGGAAGACGGAAGTGGGCAGGATTCCGGTGAATTATATATACAGGCGCAGGGCTGGATAGAAGAAATCGTGCAAAAAGCGGTTAAGCAAAATCTGGTGAATGATCGGCAATTCGCCGCCGCCCGGGCCGTGTCTCTGGTGCGTGGGGGTAATTCCAAAATGATGGTTGTTCAGAAATTACAGGCCAAGGGAGTTGACTCTGATGTGGTGGCGGAGGTTATGCAAGACTTATCCGATGAACATAAGGATATGGATTTGTCCGCAGCGGTGAAATATGTGCGAAAAAGACGATTCGGCGCTTTTAGCAGTCGCCATGACGGGACAGAAGTCGTTGAAAAAGAATTGGCCAGTATGTGTCGAGCTGGATTTCCTTATGGTCTTGTGAATAAGATTTTGAAAATGTCGAAGGATGAATTGGAAGAAATCTTATTTCAGATTAGATTTTAAAGATCTGTCTTTGTATCTGATAACCTCTGTTCAAGAAGTTCTTGGAATTGAATCAGCAATTCTGACAGTTTGGTATGATTTTCCTGCCCCAAACCTTCAATCAGCATATCTTCCAGATTTTGGATTTCACCCGTATATTTTTCAATGAACTTTTGTCCTTTGGCGGTTATGGTCATTATTTTGGAACGTCTGTCCTTGCGGGCCGGGATTCTTTTGATCAGGCCTTGCTTTTCGAACTGTTTCAAGACGGGAACCAATGAGGAACGGTCAAGTCCTGCGGCCTCGGCAATGCGGCTTTGGCTCTGTTGCGGGTTATGGGCGATCAGCACTAAAACAGTGAAATGTCCGGGCAGTATGCGTCCCTCTAATACTTTCATGAAAGTTTGGCGTGCCAGAGACTGGGCTTTGCGCAGTTCCAGGCCGACCATCTTATCCAGCATGCCGTAATTCAGACCATCTTGTGTCAAAATAATTTCCTAATATTAAAATAAACTAACAATATCATTAGGTTACAAAAAGTAATTTGATATCAAACATTATTTTGGTATATTTTGGTAGATAGCCCAATATTAATATACCAGAAGGGTTGATATGAACTCAGATATAAAGACGAAATACGCCTCAATAGTGTCAGAAAAAAAATCCGACGGAGATAATTATTTTGATAACCGCCGTGAAATTGATGAATTGACCGGTTTTGAAATATTGGAAACATTTGAGAAATTCAGCCAGCGGGATGATGTGTTCTGCCGTGCGTTATGGGATGATGAGGTCGCGAGCAAGAAAACCAAGGACTTTTATCAAGGCTATTTCATGCCCAATGCCAAGGCCCGTAAGTCGGATGGATTCAGCCAGCGGGATTACGCGCTCAGGAATGCGGCATGGCATGTCTGTAATGTGTTGAGAGAGCAAAGAAGGCCGCCGGGAAGGGTTTCATGATCACTTTACCTCCCATGAGGAAGGCTGGTATGAGCCTTATGCGTTTGAATCCAGTCAGCAGGCCACGGATGATATTCGAAAGGTAGCGGCCTTTGCCGGGGCGGATTTGGTGGGGATTTGCGCTTATGATGAACGTTGGATGTATGATGGTATATATGACATGAATGGAAAATCAAAACCACTGGATATCCCCAAGGATTTGCCCAATGTCATCGTGACGGGGGAGGCAATGGATAAAGAATTGACAGCAACGGTTCCTTCGGCATTGGCGGGATCAGCGACGGGAATGGGCTATACCAATGATTGCGTGACTTTGTTAACAATGGCGCAATACATACGTAACCTGGGCTACCGGGCTTATGCGACGATGAATGATAGTGCGTTGGCGGTGCCTCTTGCCGTACAGGCCGGGTTGGGAGAAGTGGGGCGGCATAGCCTGTTGATTACGCCGGAATATGGTGCGCGGCTTCGGTTGGGTAAAATATTCACGGATATGCCGTTGGTTCATGATGCGCCAAAAAGTTTCGGAGTCAAAAAATTCTGTGATATTTGCAATCGATGTGCCAGAGATTGCCCGCCCAAGGCCATAAGTTTTGCGGCACCGTCCGAGAAAACTTTTAATCGTTCAAATTTGAAGGGTGTTGTCAAATGGTCTACGGATGCGGAAAAATGCTTTAAGTTCTGGACCAATCAGAATACGGACTGTTCCATTTGTATCCGGGTTTGTCCTTATAATCGGGATTATAGTAAATGGATTAACCGGGCATGGCAAAAACTGGCGAGGGGGCGGTTTCGAAAATTTGCACTGTGGCTGGATGACAAATTTACCCCGCGTGGCCGGACCAAATCCGGAAGCTGGTGGCAGAAAAAATAATGTTTGACTATCGTTGGTAATACGCGCCTATTTCTGTTTTAGAATTTTTCCAGAGATTGCCTGTTTATGACCACCAAAGAAAATATTAGTGGGTTCAGAAAGCCTGTCGCCTATAAGGTCGGTGGTCTATATAGTGGATTGTTCCTCTATGTAGGTATTGTTCTGCCATTTTGGGCGTTGTGGCTGGCCAAGGCGGGAATGTCGCCCGGTGAAATCGGTTTTTTGATGGGGTTTCCTTCTTT
>JAESRB010000285.1 GCA_016764855.1 Emcibacter sp. | reverse complement strand
TATTACAAGCACGGCGAATTAAAAGCCGAAGGCAGCTCCATCACCGAAGGCATCGGACAAGGCCGCATCACCGCCAATTTGGAAGATGTGGTGATTGATGACGCTTACCAGATCCCCGATGCCGAAGCATTAGAAGTTATTTTTGATCTGATGAAATATGAAGGCCTGTGCCTCGGCGGATCATCCGGCATCAATGTGGCGGCCGCTATTCGCCTAGCCAAAGACATGGGACCGGGTCATACGATAGTCACCCTGTTGTGTGATTATGGCACTCGGTATCAAAGTAAAATATTCAACCCGGAATTTTTAAAGCAACAGGGCCTACCCTATCCCGACTGGTTATAATATCCCGGCGGGCTGTCATAGACTGACGCGCTGTAATATAATGATGCTGTAACTCATAAAATTGAAGGAATTCCCATGCCTGATAATACGCCCCCTCTCGTATCCACAGAATGGCTCAGCGAACATCTTTCGGCTCCTGATATCAGGATCGTGGATGCCACATGGCACATGCCGGGTGATGAGCGGAATGCCTATAATCAATATCGGGAAGCCCATATTCCCGGCGCGGTGTTTTTCGATATTAATGAAATCTGCGATCTGGACAATCCCCTACCGCATATGCTGCCCAGTGCGGAGAAAATGTCCAGCCGCATGCGTAAACTTGGCATTGGCGACGGAAATCGGGTGGTCATATATGATAATAGCGACGTGCGTAGTGCGGCCCGCGTTTGGTATATGCTAAAAACCTTTGGCCTGTGGGACGTGGCCATATTGGACGGCGGTTTTCAGAAGTGGAAGACGGAACGGCGCAAGATAGAAGATATCCCGCCCATTCCCCGCATCCGTCATTTTACCGCCCGCTTTAACACCACCAAAGTCCGCGACCTTGAACATATGCTGGAAAATCTTGAGCATGGCAAAGAGCAAGTGGTTGATGCCCGCCCCGCAGGACGCTTTACCGGCAAAGACCCCGAACCCCGGGCCGATATGAAATGCGGTGCTATTCCGGGAAGCTGCAATGTGTTTTTCAAAGACTTGCTCAATGCGGAGGACGGGACCTTTAAATCCCCCGACGCCGTGCGCAAAATCTTTGAATCCGCCGGACTTGACCTGAACAAACCCATCGTCACCAGCTGTGGTTCCGGCATCACGGCCTCTGTGCTGCTGCTCGGGCTTTATATGATCGGCCATCAGGAAGTTGCCCTTTATGATGGATCATGGAGCGAGTGGGGCAGCCATCCAGACACCCCAGTGAGTTAAAGCTATGAAAGAAGATACCCGCATCGCCAGCACTGGCCGCGACAAGAAATATACCCACGGCGCTATTAATACGCCAGTTTATCATGCCTCTACCCTGACATTCGATACGGTGAGCGAGATGAAAGCCTCCTATGCCAGCCGTCATAAGGGCGGGCTTTCTTACGGACGGCGGGGTAATCCCACCACCTATGCGCTGGAACAAGCCATGTGCGATCTGGAAGGGGCCGACGGCTGTTTCCTCTATCCGTCCGGCCTAGCGGCTATCACCGGGGCCATATTATCCTTTGCCAGCGCAGGCGACCATATCCTGATGGCGGATGGTGTCTATGAGCCAACTCGGGGCTTGTGCCGCAATATGCTCAAAAGATTGGGCATCGAAACCACTTTTTACGATCCCATGATTGGGGCTGGAATCTCCGATCTCATACGGGATAATACCAAAATTATTTTTGTCGAATCCCCCTGCTCTGTCACCATGGAAATACAGGATATCCCTGCCATCAGCAAAGCCGCTCATCTGCGTGATGTTATGGTGATGATGGATAATACATGGGGAACGCCGCTGCATTTCAAACCTTTTGACCACGGCGTCGATCTCTCCATTCATGCGGGCACCAAATATATCGTCGGCCATTCGGACGCTATGGTTGGTTGCGTCACCACCCGCGCCGCCCATGCTGAACAGCTTTTTGATATGTCCTATCAAATGGGCTATTGCCTGTCGCCGGATGATGCTTATCTTGCTCTGCGCGGTATATGGACCTTGAAAGTCCGTCTGAAACAGCATGAGAAAAATGCTTTGAAAGTGGCCCATTGGCTGGAAAACCGACCAGAGGTGGATCACATTCGCCATCCGGCCTTTAAAAGCTGTCCCGGCCATGAATTCTGGCAGCGGGATTTTACCGGCAGCAATGGCCTCTTCTCCTTTGTCCTAAAAGAAGGCCATGAGGCCGCCACCACCGCCTTGATGGAAGGCATGAAACATTTCAAAATGGGCTTCAGCTGGGGCGGCTACGAAAGCCTGATCCTGACCTATTACGGTATTCAGAATTACCGCACCGCCAGTGGCTGGACCGCCAAAGGCCCCCTGATCCGCCTCCATGTAGGTTTGGAAGATGTCGACGACCTGATCGCCGACCTGGAACAGGCTTTTGAGAGATTTAATAAAGTTTTGTAAGGGGAAGAGTTTTTTTGTTTGGCCTCAGGCGCGGTCGCGCTTGCCTCAGCCTTGATGGCTTCGGGTGGGAGTCTTTTGTGGTTGAGGATGCAAGAGCGTTTTTTATTTACTTGTTCTACCCGGAAAGAACTCAATAACCGGAGCCGACTAGGCGAAGGCAAGGCCAAGCGGCCGCCCGAGTTAATACGAGGATAAGCCTGAGCGCAGCGCCGGCGCTTGAGGCTAAACCAAAAAACCGGAGCCAACCAGGCGAAGGCAAGGCCAAGCGGCCGCCCGGAGCTTTAGCGGAGGAGGGGGAGCGCCCACGGCGCGGGGGCAGAGCCCCCTCTAAATAAAAAACACCCCAAGTATAAATCTATCCTGCTCACACAAAAAAATACCCCAGTATAAACCTGTGCCCCTTAGTCTAAAAAACCTACAAAGCCTTGTTAAACCGCGCAAAACCCTGTTCCAGATCGGCGATCAGGTCATCGGTGTCTTCCAGCCCCACATGCAGACGGACCAGCGGGCCTTGGGCGTTCCAACCGCTGGCGGTGCGGTAATTCTTAATGCCGTAATAGGTCAGGATCAGGCTTTCATAGCCGCCCCAGCTAAAGCCCATCTTGAAATGTTTCATGCCCTCCATCAAGGCGGTGGTGGCGGCTTCATGCCCCTGTTTCAGGACAAAGGAAAACAACCCGTTGGCCCCGGTAAAATCTCGTTTCCAGATTTCGTGACCGGGGCAACTGTCAAAGGCCGGATGGCGAATATGGTCCACTTCCGGGCGGCTTTCCAGCCAGTGAGCAATCTTCAACGCGTTCTTCTCATGCTGTTTCAGGCGAACTTTTAAGGTCCGTATGCCGCGCAGGGCAAGATAGGCATCATCGGGTGACAGACAATAGCCCATTTGATAGGACATATTAAAAAGCTGTTCCTGATGTTCCGCACGGGTGGTGACACAGCCGACCATGGCGTCCGAATGGCCGACGATATATTTGGTGGCTGCATGAATGGACAGGTCAACCCCGTGGTCAAAGGGTTTGAAATG
>JAESRB010000284.1 GCA_016764855.1 Emcibacter sp. | reverse complement strand
TGGTAAAATCCATAAAACAGGTGCGGCATAATCACCAACAAAACAAGAAAATCCGTGAACTGAGCAAAATAATTATCGATCTCGAAAATCAGATCAAACCCCCAACACTATCTGATAATTCATAAAAAACTTGTCATCGCCTCCCGTTCGTGAGAAAAAACAGCCGAACAGTGAGGATAAGCCAATGAGTAGCCATAATCCGGCAGAACGCATTTTATGTGCGCTGGACACCACCGACCCCGACACAGCATCTGAGCTTGCAACAAAGCTTCGTGCCCAAGTGGGTGGCGTAAAGCTGGGGCTGGAGTTCTTTGGTGCCAACGGTCCTGCCGGATTCGCCCAAGTCGCAAAATCCGGCATGCCCATATTCCTTGACCTGAAACTACATGATATTCCCCATACCGTCGCAAAGGCCATTCATGCGTTGATGCCCCTGAAGCCCAGCATCATGACCATCCATACTGGCGGCGGTCCGCAAATGATGAAAGCGGCGGCAGAGGCTGCGACACAAGCGGCAGAGGCCGTTGGCTGCCCCCGGCCTCTCATCATCGGCGTCACCATTCTCACCAGCATGGATACAGATGACTTGACCGCGGTTGGTCTCTCTACCCCGGTAGAAAACCAAGTGGTCCGCATGGCAAAATTGGCGCTGGAAAATGGTCTTGACGGTGTGGTATGCTCTCCATTCGAGATCACCGCCATTCGTGAAGCCTGCGGCCCTGACTTTAAACTGGTTGTCCCCGGCATCCGACCAGCGGGCAGTCCAACAGGAGACCAGAAACGCATTATGACACCGGCAGAGGCCGTATCACGGGGGGCTGATTACATTGTCATTGGCCGTCCGATTACGGAATCCGACGACCCGGTACAGGCGGCCCAAAATATCATACAGGAATTAAACCAAACCCCATGACCATTAAAGTCAAAATATGCGGATTAAGCACAGTGCAATCTGTCCGGGCAGCGACCGAGGCCGGGGCCTCACACCTGGGTTTTGTCTTTTTTGAAAAATCTCCCCGCAATGTGACACCGGAAAAGGTGGCGGAACTGGCGGCGGATATTCCCTCCTCAATTCTTAAAACCGGCGTTTTTGTTAACCCGGATAATCAACAGCTCCAACGGATATTGAATATTGCACCGCTTAACCTGATCCAATTGCATGGGAACGAAAGCCCTGAACGGGTACAGGAAATCAAAAAATAC
Source organism: Emcibacter sp. (assembly GCA_016764855.1). GTDB lineage: Bacteria > Pseudomonadota > Alphaproteobacteria > Sphingomonadales > Emcibacteraceae > Paremcibacter. Next base: position 17,771 of record JAESRB010000284.1, on the reverse strand, counting down.
TTCGGGCTCCCGGTCATGAAAGCTATTGCCATTTCGGATACGAATGACATCGCGCTGGCTAAAACATATGAGAATAGTGCGGATATGCTGCTTTTTGATGCCAAACCCACCGCTAGTCTTAAAGATGCCCTGCCCGGCGGCAATGGGTTAAGCTTTGATTGGCAGTTGATCAAGGGAACGGACTGGCAAATCCCCTGGATGCTCTCTGGCGGACTTGATGCACTGAATATCCGGCAGGCCATTACCATAAGTGGGGCAGAAATCGTTGATATTTCCAGTGGTATTGAAAATCAGCCCGGTGAGAAGAGTATTGCTAAAATTAAGGCATTTATCAGTAAAGTGAAAAATATATGACAAAAAATACATATCAGTCCGGCCCGGATAATGAGGGTCGCTTTGGCATTTTTGGTGGCCGATTTGTATCAGAGACCCTGATGCCACTTATTCTGGACCTAGAAAAAGCCTATACTCAGTCCAAAACGGACCCTGACTTTAAGGCTGAATTCGATTATCTGTTATCGGACTTTGTCGGACGGCCCAGCCCCCTCTATTACGCGGAACGGCTGACCGAGCATCTGAACGGGGCAAAGATATATTTCAAGCGGGAAGAACTCAACCATACTGGCGCCCATAAGATCAATAACTGCATCGGCCAGATTCTATTGGCTCGTCGCATGGGCAAAACCCGCATCATTGCCGAAACCGGTGCCGGACAGCATGGGGTCGCTACTGCAACCGTCTGTGCGCGTTTTGGCATGAAATGCGTAATATATATGGGGGAGAAAGATATTGAGCGGCAAAAACCCAATGTCTTTCGTATGAAATTATTAGGGGCCGAAGTCGTTCCCGTCACCTGTGGGTCACAAAGCCTGAAAGATGCCATGAATGAAGCCATGCGCGACTGGGTCGCCCATGTGGACGATACTTTCTATATCATTGGCACCGCTGCTGGCCCCCATCCTTACCCGGAATTGGTCCGTGACTTCCAATGTGTCATTGGTCATGAAACCCGGACACAGATCATGGAAAAAGAAGGACGCCTGCCCGACAGCCTTGTGGCTTGTGTTGGCGGAGGGTCCAATGCCATCGGCCTGTTCCATCCGTTTCTGGACGAGGATATCCTCATGTATGGTGTCGAAGCCGCCGGACATGGCATTGATACGGACAAGCATGCGGCCTCCCTCACCGGGGGCAGACCGGGCGTACTCCACGGCAACCGCACCTATCTCTTGATGGATGAAGATGGGCAGATCGAAGAAGCCCATTCCATCTCCGCTGGCCTTGATTATCCCGGCATCGGACCAGAACATAGCTGGCTGCACGAAGAAGGCCGGGTCAAATATGTCCCCATCACCGACAAACAAGCGTTGGAAGCCTTTCAGCTCTGTACAGAATTAGAAGGCATTATTCCCGCGTTGGAAAGTTCTCATGCCATTGCCTATGTCATGCAACTTGCCCCGACTCTGCCTAAAGATCACATCATGGTGATGAATTTAAGTGGTCGCGGTGACAAGGATATTGACACAGTTTCTAAAGCCCTCGGTATGGAGATTTAAGATGGCCCTGACACGAATAGAACAAAGATTCGCCGCGTTAAAGCAAGAAGGCCGCGCCGCCCTCGTCACCTTTACCACCGCCGGCGACCCGGATTATGACACTGCCTTGGGTATTTTAAAGGGATTACCCGCCGCAGGGGCAGATATCATTGAACTGGGCATGCCTTTTTCCGATCCTATGGCCGATGGTCCAGCCATACAAGCCGCCAGCATCCGCGCGCTCAAAGGACATATGACCAGCCACAAAACATTGCAGATGGTGCGGGAGTTCAGAAAAGAAGATCAAACGACACCGATCATTCTGATGGGCTATTATAATCCGATCTACATTTACGGCGTGGATAAATTCCTCGACGATGCGCTGGAAGCAGGCGTTGATGGGTTGATCATTGTTGATCTGCCCCCGGAAGAAGATAATGAGTTAGCCATCCCGGCCAAAGCAAAAGACATGGCCTGCATCCATCTGGCGACGCCCACCACCAACGAGGCCCGCCTGAATGACATCCTCCGAAATGCCTCAGGATTTCTTTATTATGTCTCCATCACGGGCATTACGGGAACCAGAGAGCCGGACCTCGGCCCGGTAAAGGCTGCTGTTGAAATGATTCGTCGTCAAACCGCCCTGCCCGTTGCGGTCGGATTTGGCATTAAAACCCCAGAAAACGTCAAGGCTTTTGCCGAATTTGCCGATGCTGTGGTAGTTGGTTCGGCCATTGTCAACATCATTGCCGATAATATTGATCAAGAAGGGCTTGCAAATTCTGTGCTAAAGCGTAAGGTTCTGGACTTTGTTGAAACGTTAAGCTGTAGAGTGGGTGACGCATGAACTGGATTACAAATTTCGTCCGTCCTAAAATTCAGGCGGTCCTTGAAAAGAAAAAAGATACCCCGGATAACCTGTGGCATAAATGCAAGGGCTGCGGCCAATTGCTTTATCTGAAAGACTATCTGGAAGTTCAATCCATCTGCCCCCATTGTGCTTTCCATGGGCGTATTGATCCTGCAACGCGGTTTAAACATCTGTTTAACGATGGCAAATTCGCACTGATTGATTTGCCAAAACCCACCAGTGATCCTCTGAAGTTTAAAGATCAGAAGAAATATACGGATCGTCTAAAATCTGCCCGTTCAAAGAGCGAATTTGACGATGCGATTGCGGTTGGTTATGGCCAGATCGGCAATATAAATGCCGTCATCGCCGTGCAAAACTTCCTGTTCATGGGCGGTTCCATGGGTATGGCCGTCGGCAACGGCATCATCGCAGCAGCAGAACATGCTGTGGCGAAAAAAGCCCCGCTGGTCCTGTTTACAGCCGCCGGTGGCGCGCGCATGCAGGAAGGTATCCTGTCTCTTATGCAGATGCCTCGTACAACTGTTGCTGTTGAAATGGTCAAAGACGCTGGACTACCTTATATTGTGGTACTGACCGATCCAACCACGGGCGGCGTCACCGCTTCCTACGCTATGCTTGGCGATATTCAAATTGCAGAGCCTAATGCGCTGATCTGTTTTGCTGGACCGCGTGTGATCAAGGATACCATCCGCGAAGAACTGCCCGAGGGGTTTCAGCGTTCCGAATATCTGTTCGAACATGGCATGGTCGATATGATTGTCCACCGTCATGATATGCGCGAAAAACTGGTGCAAATTCTTGGCCTGTTGACGAAACAGCCTAAAGCGGCCTAATGCCCCAAGGGTCAGACAAGGTTCTGGAGCGACTCCATAGGCTTCATCCAAAAAAGATCGACCTTAGCCTTGACCGGATGACCCACTTGCTAGCAAAGCTTGATCATCCTGAGCGTAAATTGCCGCCAGTCATTCATGTGGCTGGCACCAATGGCAAAGGCTCAACCGTGGCCTATCTCCGGGCTATTCTTGAGGCCGCTGGCCTGCGGGTTCATGTTTATAATTCTCCCCATCTGGTCCGCTTTGCCGAACGCATCCGCCTTGCGGGAAAATTCATTGATGAAGAGCGTCTTCTGAACTGTCTTCTAGACTGTGAAAAGATCAACGGCGATACGCCGATCACCTATTTTGAGATTACCACCGCCATTGCCTTCCTTGCCTTTGCAGAATGTCCCGCGGATGTGCTGTTACTGGAAGTTGGGCTGGGCGGACGCTTGGATGCGACCAATATGGTTGATCAGCCCCTATCCACGGTCATCACCCCGGTGTCGGTGGATCACGAACAGTTTCTGGGATCGGATTTAGGCGGGATTGCCCTTGAGAAAGCCGGCATTGCCAAAAAAGGCATCCCCTTGATCATCGCTCCACAAGAACCTGAAGCCCGTGCCGCTATTCTAGAGCATGCTCAGACCGTCCAGGCTCGGCCCATAGATCAGGATCACTGGTCCGTATCCTCCACGGACACAGGATTTGACTATCAGGATGCCAAGGGCGCGTTATCGCTGCCCCATCCGTCCCTCTATGGTCCTCACCAGATATCTAATGCGGGACTGGCCGTTGCCTGTCTGCGTCATCAGGATAAATTCACCATCACCGCCGATCATATTGCCCAAGGAATTACCAGCACCACTTGGCCTGCGCGGCTACAGGATATCACCGACAGCCCCTTTGGACGGCAATTGCCCACGGGCAGCATGCTGTGGCTTGACGGCGGGCATAATCCGGCGGCGGGACAAATTCTGGGCGATTTCTTCGCTAAACCCGATGACAGACCGCTTTATCTGATCTGTGGCATGATGGCTGGTAAAGATACGGCGGGTTTTCTCCGCCCTCTAAAGCCTCATGCGGCAAAGCTCTATGGGATAGACGTCATCGGTGAGGACAGCCATACGGCCGATCAAATCGCCGAATTCGCCCGGCAAGAAATGATTAAGTCTGAAAGCAGCCCCTCAACAGAGGTCGCCCTTCAAAAAATCGCCTCTGCGGCCCAAGGCAAAGCTGTCCGGGTCATGATCTGTGGCTCTTTATATCTTGCCGGACATATATTGGCCAAAAATGATATTCTGCCCCAATAGGCCGTTGCCCAAATCCTCAAAACCGAAATGGCATAAAAAAACGCGACCAGACAGCCGCGTTTCTTACATGTTCTTAGAAATACAGACTTAACTGTTTTCTTTGATCCAGCTTTCAAGATCAGACTTGGAACATAAACCCACCTTCATGGACGCGACTTCACCGCCCTTGAACAACAACATGGTCGGGATGCTCCGCACACCATAGCTAGTCGGGGAATTAGGATTTTCATCAATATTCACTTTGGCAATGGTCACGCTGTCGCCCATTTCATTTGAAATCTGATCCAGAATCGGGGCGATCTGTTTACAAGGACCACACCATTCAGCCCAGAAGTCAACCAATACTGGCTTATCCGCGTTCAATACTTTTTCCTGAAAATCGTCATCAGTGACTGCAATTATACTCATTATCCAAAAATCCTTATTTAAAATATATCGTCCCTGCAAATGTAGGAAGCCATCAACCTTCCGTCAAGAGAAACAACAGAACAAATATTTGTGATCAGAAATTAACCTGTTTCAAAATACTGTCCGGCAATTCCATCAACTGGGCTACATCGGTCCATAACAACAAACACCGAATGGTTTTATCCGGGTAAATATCCGACAATACGGCCCGGTAAGCCGCCATCTGACGTATATAAAGCCTAGAGACATGAGCGCTATCCACCGGCGGCGGCCGATTGGTCTTATAATCAACAATTAAGATTTCCCGGTCCAAAACCACCAATCGATCCACCTGTCCTGATACTGGTGTGGTTCCGGCAAGTCCGACAATAGATACTTCGGCCCGACTATATGGGGAGAAGACCTGAGCAAAATCCCGCGCTGTCAAAATATCCGTGATCTGCACCGTGATCCGGTCGATATCCTGCTGCAACAGCCCGTGCGCCTCCTGACCAAGGAACGCCCGGGCGGCCTGCTCACGACCTGCCTCTGGCATATCCGGTAATATTTCCAACAATCGGTGAATAAGCCGGCCCCTATGGAACCGCCGATTATCTCGGTCGTCTCTGGCCCGAACCTTGAGCGGACTTAATACCGCAGGCTCCTCCTCTGTCGGGTGGGACGGGGTTAACGGACGCGCGGGAACAGGCTCTGCTGACGGTATCGTCGCCGCCCACGGGGGTAACGGTGTCGGGGCGTCATGTTGTTGCGCATCGGCTATAGCCGCCTTTATGGTGACTTCTTGCGGACAGGTCAGGCGCAACAAAAAGTCATCTTTATCGCTTTCGTTATCGTCTTCCCCGTCGGCTTTCTCATCTCGGACAACCACATCGTCCATATTTTTCAACGCCGCCGCGATCAGGTCATACCAGCATGTGGCACTCCTGTCGGTCTTGCCTTCCCATCCGGTGATGTACAGCCTGTCTTCGGCCCGGGTCATGGCCACATACAACAGCCGCAAATATTCCTGATCCCGCGTCAGATTGATCTCTTCCCGCGCAGGGGCGCAGGGGCCGAGTTCAAAATCTTTATTGCCGGGCCAGAATAACAGCTTGTCCTGTTGCGACCCCTCCTGCCTTTCCCCTTCTTGTCTCGCTCCCTCTTGTCTCGCTCCGGCCCACAAAAGACGCGACCCTAGCTTTGGCGTCTGACAGGTATCGGGCAGGATAACCACCGGCGCCTGAAGCCCCTTGGCCCCGTGGACGGTCATGATACGCACTTGGGACTGGCCCTGTTCCATATCCCGTTTGATTTCCACATTGCCCCGCTGAACCCAGCTCAGGAAACCCTGTAGCGACGAGATATTATTGATCTCATACCCCATGGCCAGTTGCAGAAATTCATCAATAGGGTCATTGGCTTCTTCGCCCAATCGACCCAAGAGCATTTTCCGGCCACCAAGGGTCGTCAGCAGATGATTATAAAATTCAAACGGCGGCGCCGTATCGGCAAAATTAGTACAGGCCACCAGAAAATCATGAGCCTGTCGGAAAATATCCCGTTCGTCCTTACGGCTGAGCAATATGGCCCACAGGCTACCCCGGCGACCATAGGCCAGATCATAGAGGTCTTCCTCAGAAAAGCCGATGAACGGACTTTTCAACACCACGGCCAAGGTCAGGTCATCCCCCGGCAGCAAGACAAAATTACCCACCGCCATCAGGTCCATGACCGCAATCTGCTCACTGAGCAGCATTTTATCCTGCCCGGCAACCGGGATGTCACGCGCTTTTAACGCCCGGATCATGTAATCGTCAAATTTCGTCCGCCGCCGCACAAGGATCATGATATCGCCCGGATTTATGGGACGTCCTTGAGAAATCAAGATCTCGCCCTGATCCAGCCAGTCCTGAATACGGTCCGCGATCCGAATGGCAAGTTTCATTTCCGGTGACGTGGCTGGCTGCTGTATGATCGGCGGCTGCCAGTCATCGGCCTCGGGCAGGATTTCCACCTTTTCTGTGGGCCAAAGTTCCACCAGTCCCGCCTCCCCCGTACGGGAGGGTTTATGGATAATCTCCTCCTCACTAAACGACAGGGCCACCCGTCGCTCATCCGCCAGGAACACCCGGTCAACCACGGAGAGTACCGCCGCCGTGGACCGAAAAGACAGGGTCAGATTAACATTGTGAAAACTCTGCTTTGCCGCCGCAGATTTTTTCTCAAACAACCGTCGGTTAGAGACAAATTCTTTCGGGTCCGCCCGCTGAAAGGAATAGATGGACTGCTTTACATCGCCCACTGCAAAGATCGTCCGCGCCGTATCCGAACGGCCTTCGCCGACAAAAAATTCATTGGCGAGGGTTTTGATCACCTGCCATTGTTCCGGGTTGGTATCCTGTGCCTCATCAATCTGAATATGATCAATGCCGCCGTCCAGCTTATATAAAATCCAGTCGGCGATACCGGGACGACCAATAAGGCCCGTTACTTTCAGGATCAAATCATCATAATCCATAACCGCATGACGTTTTTTACTGTCGCTAAAGGCCGCCATCATGGCCGCACCAATCGTCAATAGAGCGCTACTATTTTCCAACAGCGTTATTAATTTCAGCTTTTCTTCGATGGCCTGAAGCCTTGTGGCTTCCTGTACCATCGCCTCATAACCTGCCGGATTGGTCTGGGCCAATTTATCGGGCATCAGTTTTTTGCGAATATCGCCGCCCTTGGTCAGAAACGCAGTTTTATAATCGGTAAAATCCGCTAAGCGTACCTCTCGTGTTGATAACCAGCGGGCCATCTTGTCGCCAACCTTTTGATTAGCGGCACTGCCCGACAACAAAGCCTCTACCGCGCCGCGCAATCCGGCCCCGTCGAAACTTTCTGCCTCACAAGACTGTTCAATTATGCCGCGCCGTGTGTCCGACGGTTTCAGCCCCAACATACGGCCCATGGCAAACACCGCCTGCTCCACCAGTTTAAACCGGGCCATCATCTGTTCAATACCGCTACGCTGGCCAATCAATTCCCGGATCAAATCCGCAAAGGTATTCTCCGTCACTTTTCGAGAGATATGAGCCAATGCCCGGGCTAGACCGGGATTAACATGAGCCTCGGCCTCGGTCAGAACCGCATCCCGCGCCCGGGTCAAATGCTCCAGCGTTGTCCGCTCATCCATCACCTGAAAGTGGGGCGCAATCTCTGCTTCCAACGGGAAACGTCCCAACAGGGATTGGCAAAAAGAATGAATGGTCTGAATTTTAAGCCCCCCCGGCACATCCAGCACGCGGGCAAAAAGTTTACGGGCATGATCCAATTGGTCTTCGGTCGGGAAGACCCCGGTCAGGTCCTGAATTTCCGTGCAGAGCAGCTGCTGATCACACACCACCCATTCGCCGAGGCGTTTATTGATCCGGTTGGCCATTTCTGCCGCCGCCGCCTTGGTAAAGGTCAGGCATAAAATGCGTTCCGGCGATGTGTCGGTCAGCAAAATCCTCAGCACCCGATTGGTCAGAACGAACGTCTTGCCCGTTCCCGCAGAAGCGGCCACCCATACGGATGACATTGGATCAGAGGCCTGTTTCTGTTCAAATGTGGGAGCGGTCATGACGTCTCCTCACTTTCTGAGGATGGCTTGATTAAGAGCGGATCAACTTCCCCCAAATCATTACCTTGCCATTCTTTTGTCCGGGCCAAATGATCATATTCACCATAGCCCAGATTATCGGGGCGTGGATTATTCAGATAGGGTGTCTCGACCATATCAAAGGTTGTCACCAACCGTACCAGACCCTCAAAGGACGCCTTGATCACCTCTGGCACATCCATCTTGGACCGTGATTTCACATTGAACGCCGTGATTTTGGCCACATCTTCCCCGCCTTTCAACTGCCAATAGGACAGATCGCTGACAGGTCCGGCAGCAAGTCCTTTGAAATTACCGCCCTCCGCCATCAAACCTTCCAAGGGCAATTGCGGAGCGTATCCGGCATATAATGCGCGGGCCGTGGGGCTTTGTCCGGTTTTATAGTCAATGATGCTATAGCTGCCATCCGATAGCAAATCGATCCGGTCCGCCTTGGCCGTCAGGGTAAAGAGCCCGCCCGCCAGATCAAAGTCCTTCTTGGCCGTGATTTCCGTGGCCACTGTTCTACTGCTTTGCCGCCGGGTCTGTTCCTCGGCCACGAACCATTCCGCCACATGAATGAAGCGCGGCCACCAAAAGGCCCTTACTTGCGGCCGGTCCAGATAATTTTCGAACCTTGCCCGGCCAAATTCCAAAAGTCGTTCCACGCCATTTTCTGGCATTTTATCCGCATAGGCTGTCATGAAATCATCCAGAGCATCATGAATGATCGTGCCTTTGTCCGCCGCGCCGGGATCCGCATCCAAAGGGTCCAGCGTTTTAAAATTCAAGATATAACGCGCATAAATGCTGTAAGGGTCCTGCATCCATTTCTCTATCCGGGTCACGGATAATTTCCGGGGGCGCACGGCAACGGGCGGCGTGGGTCGGGGCGGGTCGATAACCTGTTTATTCATTGGTTTGTCCAAGGCCCGGTACCGGTCGAGCCATTGAGATATATCCGATATTTCGGCAATCTCCGGCGCGATGGCATCCATACGACTTAACCAACGGGACTTTACTGTTGGCGTACCATCAACCTTTTTCGAGCGGGTCAACACCACCTGCGGCGCCGATGCCGCCTGTATAAAGTCATGAGCGCTCAACCCAATTTTACGTTCCAGAGACGGCAAGCCAAAATCATGGCGCATGGGCCGGCTCATCCATGGATCGGGCAGCGGCTCTGGTGGCCAGTTGCCCTCATTCAAAGCGGCGAGGATCACCAAATCCGCATGTTGAAGTCTGGCCTCCAGCGGCGACCAGATATTAAGCCTTGGGTGCTGACCATATTTGGGCCGCACGGTAATGCTGGTCATAAAGACCTCCAGCAAGGCCGGATAATTCTCCGCCGACAGTCGCGGTAAATAGGGGGCAGCCTGATACAGGTCTTCGATCAATTTTGCCGCAACCTCCCCCGCGTCGCCGCGCCATAACCGTTCCGGCCCGGAACGGTCCGATGACGCACAGAGCTTTTCCACCATTTCTATATGGCCCACCAGCAAATCTTCGAAAGAGGTTTCCGTCTGTTGCATGATCTGCTCAAAAGGCTGGATCATGTGGCTAATGCCCTGCCACCATTCCTGCAACAGCGTGAGATCGGCCTGAACTTTCTGATTTGCCTGATATTTTTTGCTTTTTTGAGCTTTGAGTTCTGCGGCCAGCGCCCGTGAGATCCCTTCACAGCCCGTCCCCGGCCGTGGTCCCCGCAGGATATATTCTTCCATCAGCCGGACCATCCGGCGGAAATCGCCCACCGCCTGCCCCCCGGCGGACAAGGGATGTTTCAACACGGACAATAAGGCCACCGGGGCCAAGCCCTCACCGACCATACTCGCCGTCAGCCTGAGATAAACCCCCGGCGCGCTGTTGGCTAGCGGGATACCCGCACTGTCATCAATCAGGATATTCCAGCGTTTCATCTCCCCCGCCACCCGGCGCGCCAACTGGCGATCCGATGTGACCAGAGCCGCTGTCTTGCCCTCTGTTTCCAAAGCTTCCCGCAACATCAGGGCAATCATCCCCGCTTCTTCTCTGGGACCGGGCGCGTCCAAACGGGCAAAGCCTTTCGTGGCCACTGTCAAGTCAAGGTCAAGACTACGCCAACGATCAGTGGTTTCTGCCGGACGCATAACTTCTCGCAACATATGGTTTCGGGCCAATCGATCCGGGGATACTGTTCCATCCTCCAGCCAGTTTTCCACCACATCCCGTGTCGTACCAATGGAGGAGAGCAACTGTTTCATGGTCGCCTGAGGATGGGTATCATCCAACAGGTCCCAACTTTCCGCGTCCATGGAAAGGTCAAGGCCGGGCAACAGCACCATCCCCTTGGGCAGACGAGAAATAACACCAAGCAGACTGGCCGTAGCCGGAATAGATCCGGTTGATCCCGCCGCAATGATCGGATGCTGTGGCGGAGACGCCAACCATTTTTCTCTTAATCCCTCTAGCAGAATATTCCGTCGCGCTGCCACATCTGAAAATCCGGTCGTGGCCAGAATATTCGGCCAATGTTCCGTCAATATTTTCAGGAAATCCAGCGTTTTCTGCCAATGCGTAGCATAGGCCGACGGCACCAATTTCTCCAAATCCCGAAAGGTCAGTTCCTCGGTCTGGACCTGATCCAAAAACTGTCCCAGCGCGTGGGCCAATATGGCGCTTTGGGCCACATCCGGGGGCGTTTCATTACGCTTCCGATACGACAGCCCAATGATATCCATCAAGAGCATTTGACGCATATGGGCCGGGATCGGCGGGGCCAGATCCATATCCCATGTACCTTGGGGCATATTACCGGACAGGAACAAATCATCCTCATCCACATCACCAATAGGCTCAATCCGTGGCAGCAACAACGACTTGCCTCCGCCGTGACGCAAAAAAGCATCCCGCAAAGACCGTACCGCCCGCCGATTGGGCAACAGAATCAAAACATCGCTCAAGGTCAGAGGGTCATCACCGTAACGGGCATGAATACCCTGCACCAGCCCATCAACAAAAGAGCTATGGGGCGCGAGCGTATAAAGCTCAGGTGGTTTGTTCAGCCGCCGTGGCATGTGATGAATTTATCCTCTAATTCGTTCCGGGCATCCGGGGTTCCCACATGATACCATTCGCCGTCATGAATGACACCAAATAAGCGGCCCTGTGCCGCCGCACGGTCAAATTGTTGCCGCAGGGAAAAGACCGTCTCTGTCGTATCTTTGAAACACGCGGCCTTCATCATCAAAATGCCGCTGTATATATAATCCGCTTGGGGGTCTTTGCCTCGGGCGGTCAGCCGTCCTGCCTCATCCCGGTGATAATCCCCGGCACCGTCAAAACCAAAAGCCCCGTCCTGTGGAACAAGTAACATCAGGATATCCATGTGGGCGTCTTGCCAAAACTCCTGCAGCCGGTGCAGCATGGGGCGCGGCCCATCCCGCCAAATCATATCACTGTTCAGGACGAGGAAAACATCCTCCCCCAGTAATTTCAGAGCATTTTTCACCCCGCCACCGCTATCTAAAAGCTGTTGCCGTTCATCGGACAGGGCAAGCTGCAAACGATGGTCATAATAGCTGTGAACATAAGCTGTCATCTGATCCGCCAGATAATGCGTATTGATCACCACATTCCGCACCCCGGCGGCACATAACCCATCCAGCGAATAGGACAAAAGTTCCTTTCCCGCCACAGTGATCAAGGGTTTCGGGCAGCTATCGGACAGCGGGCGCATGCGTTGGCCCAATCCCGCCGCCAAAATCATAGCCTTTGACGGCATGAAGGCTTTCGGGGCAAAGGCCCTTTCTCGCACATCCAACGCCACATGTGCGTCCAGCCAATGCTTAATTGGGGCCAGAGCCGGATGAGCCAAGTCCCGCATCAACAGGCCCCAAACCCGTGGAATTTTATCCAAATAAACCGCTTTGCCATCCCGCAAATAAAGCCGGGTAAAAATACCAATGATTTTCAGATTGCGTTGCGCCCCGAGAATGGCGTAATCACGGCAAAAGTCATCGGCACTCTGACCGCTTTTGCTCACATAGCGGTCCCGCATTTGGGCTTCCAGTTCGGCGGAAACATCCCGCCGGGCATCCTGTAACAAGGAAACCAGATCATAGGCTGGATGACCGATCAACGCGTCCTGAAAATCCAATAATCCCAACTGTGCCAGCCCGTCCTGATCCGGCCGCAGCATCAGATTTTCCGCATGATAATCCCGTAACGTCAGAACACTTAATTTCGTCGTCACCGGTGGCAGAATATCTCGCCACAGCGTCAAAAACTGATCCCGGTCCTGTTCCGATAACAACTTTCCGCTAAGCGCCGGAAGATACCAGTCAACGAACAGGCTCAATTCCCGCAGGAGAATTTCTTCATCATAAGCCGCAATATCACTCGGCGGCGATGTCTTACTCAAAGGCGCCTGATGCAAATGCACAAGACCATCAACAGCCAGTTGATAAAGCGGTTCTTCCTGATCCGGTTCAGTCTCTATCACCCGGGCGAACAGCGCATCACCCATATCTTCCAGCAAGAGAAAGCCTTGTTCAGGATCACTGGCATATATTTCTGGTGCCGCAAGACCCCGTTCCTGTAAATGCTGTGCCACCGTGACAAAGGGACGAACATCCTCAAATTCTGGCGGCGCATCCATCACCACGGCCCGCTCTCCATCCCGGTTCAGTCGCTCATACCGGCGAAAGGAAGCATCATCGGCCAAGGGACGGCAAACCGCTTCCCCCCAACCATGGTGGTCCAGAAAATCGGCCATCAATTGCTTGCGGTCAGTCCTCAAAGCCTATGCCCTCCAGCCTTTTTTTCCACACCTCATCACCAATGACCGTGAGCTCCCGCGCGTTGCCATCAGCGGCAATTTCAAGGCGGAATGTCAGAAAACCCGCCGGCAGATATGGTCCCAATTTCGAAGGCCATTCAATCAAGCTTATGGCCTCATCAAAGCCCTCTTCTATACCCAGTTCAAAGGCCTCCTCCGGCTGTTCCAGACGGTACAGGTCCAAATGCCATACAGGTGCCGAAGACGGCGTATCATAGATCTGTAGCAGAGTAAATGTAGGGCTTGGCACATCGCCCAAAACGCCGAGGCCGTGAATGATCGCCCGGCAGAGTTCCGTCTTTCCCGCACCAAGTGAGCCATCCAGTGCCACCACATCGCCGCTTTTCAGCAGAGGCGCAAAGCGGGAGGCAAATTTTACGGTTGCCGCCAAGTTCGGCAAAACAAGCTCTAAAAGAATAAGCTCTGTGGCGTTTTTCTGTCCGTTCACGATATTCCTTTATTCGCCAACACTGCTGATCCGGGCCTCTATGCCGACCTGCATCGGAATCGACAATGTAACCGTCGTCCCCACATTCAATATGGATTCAACATTAATTTCACCGCCATGCAATTCCACAAAACTTTCCACCAGCGACAAACCAAGGCCAGCGCCCTGTTCATTATGCACATTGCTTCCGGTAAAGAATTTTCCAAAGATTTTAGACACTTCCTCCGGTTTGATGCCAACGCCGCTATCCTCAACAATAATATTATAATTCTGATCATCCTGAAATACGGTCAATTTAATTGTGCCCAGCGACGGTGTAAATTTAACCGCATTGCTCAACAGATTATAAATCGTATGTTGAATACGCTTGGCATCCCCCCAGACCGGCCTCATGTCTTCGGCGTAATCCACGATCAGCGCAATATCCTTGACCTTAACCCGTTCCTGCAACTGGGCCGTCACCTGCCCCAGGACATCAAGCAATTGGAACTCATCAATATCAAGGGTCAAGCCCCCGGCCTCAATCACCGACAGATCAAGAATATCATTGAACAGTTCCAACAGTTGCCCGGACGCCGACAAGATGCTTTGCATATAATCCTGCTGTACATCATTCAGTGGCCCCTGATATTCCTTTTGCAGCAATTCAGAGAAACCAATGATGCTGTTCAGCGGCGTTCGAAGTTCATAAGACATATGCGCCAGGAATTCTGTCTTAATTTTATCGGCCTCTTCCAGCGCCAGATTCCGTTGACGCAACACACGTTCAATGGCAAAGCTATCGGATACATCAATGAAGGTAATCAACATGGCCCCATCGGGCAAAGGCACCGCAGAATAATTCAGGACGCTGCCATCTTGTCTTTTCAATGTCCCGAAGACAGAGCCCTTTTCACTTCTCCGCCGACGATCAAATTTTTCAGAGCGGAAATCTCATCACTTTTACCAAAATTTCGGGCGCAGGCATCCATCACGTCACCGGTATGGGGGTTGGCGTCCAGCATATCCCGGTCCAGATTCCAGATACCGGCAAAGGCTTTGTTATATAATTGCAGACATCCGTCAATGCCAAACACTGCCAGACCTTCATGGAGGTTATTCAGAGTTTCCCGCTGAACCGCGAACAGCGTATTATAGGACCTCTCAAGGGCAAAATGATCGGTAACATCTTCGTAAAAAATCAATAATCCGCCGAGAGGATGCGGCTGGCTCACCACCCGCAAAGAGGTATTATCCGGCAAATGCCACATTTCCTCAACCGGCTCCAGAAGCCGGGTATAGGCATCCAATTGTCCGGCTTTCCATTCCGGGAAGTTGGCCTGCTCCGGCAGGCGGCGCGCCTCCCGCATGGCTTCCAGAACTTCGCCGTGGTGAGGATGACTGAACAACAGACTTTCCGGCAAATGCCACAGACGGCTAAAAGCGCTGTTATAATATTCAAGCCGCTGGCCAGAGGTAAAAATCGCCACTGCCGTGGAGAGTTTATTCAAGGTTTCCGAATGGGATTCCGTATGGTGGATCAATTCTCCCCGAGCTTTTTCAAGCTCAGTGATATCCTGTGCATAGCCCATGCTGCCCATACGGTCTTTATCGATGCGAACCGGAATATTGTTAATGTCAACGGCCCGGCGCTCTCCCTGAATAACAACAAAATGTTTTTCGTTACAGGCGGCGTTGCTCTCCACAGATATGGCGGCAATATCCCGCGTTGTCCTACCGATGGAACTGGTGACCAGTTCAAGCCCTTCCGAGATGACCCGCTCAACATTCTCCCCGTCAACCGCCTCAACATAAGCCTTATTCACCCAGATAAGTTTGAGAGTTTCATCCCGCACCCACATGGGAAACTGCACAAGGTTACTGGTTGTTTCAAAAAATTTAAGCTGCTTGTTAATTTTACGAACATCTTTTCCCTGAAAGACTGCGATATTTTCCTCTACCGTAGCATCCCGGAACCAAACAACGACCCCGCCAATACCGGACAGTTCATATAATGGCTCCCCGCGCACCACAATATTCCTTTTTTGCGCCGCCAGAAAAAACAATTTACGAAATTTTTCGCCTTCTGTGCGAAGCCGGTCAACACAGCCCATAAGATCATCAAATTGGGCGTCAGAAAACGCCCCGCCCTGCCCGCGGAAACAGGCCATATCATGAGCGTCATTATCGATTTCCAGCCATTCCCGCACCGCTTCAAAAGAGGAGATTTCTCCTGCCTCATCCCATTGCAAAGAAACAACTCTGCGTGATTTCAACAACAGGGCCTGCAGATAATTTTCCTGCTCCACCGCCATTAATTTGCGCTTTACCTTTTTTCGATCCCAGAGCATCCAGGCGATCAGGCAAAGTGAAAGCAGGATAAAGACGCCTAAATACAGAGCAGCCCCCCCTTCGGAACCCTCAAAAGTAACTGGGGCTGCAGCCGAAGGCCAGCCCCCACAGAAGATAATGAAAATGATCCCAACGGGTGTCGCTGTTATTATTTTATGTAATAATTTGAACGGCCTGATGACCATAACCCCTTCCACATGCTTTTTATGGATGTAATCATAAAACGATCGCCGTAAAAAGGAAAGCCTGTTATTGACGCCGGAATCATTTAGGGCCTGAACTTGGTCATAAGTTCAGGCCCCTTAAAATAATATGAATTCAGATAATTAGTAACGATAATGTTCTGGTTTGAACGGGCCTTCAACAGGAATATTGATATAATCAGCCTGTTCCTTGGAAAGTTTTGTCAACTTAACGCCCAGTTTATCCAGATGCAAAGCGGCAACTTTTTCGTCCAGATGTTTCGGCAAAACATAAACTTTATTCTCGTAATTTGCTGAATTATCCCATAATTCCATCTGCGCCATGACTTGGTTGGTGAAAGAGGCGCTCATGACAAAGCTTGGGTGACCTGTGGCACAGCCCAGATTAACCAGACGTCCTTTAGCCAATACAATCAAACGTTTTCCATCAGGGAAAATCACTTCGTCAACCTGTGGCTTGACTTCTTCCCACTCAAACTGCTCCAACGCCGCAATCTGAATTTCCGAATCGAAATGACCAATATTACAAACAATTGCCCGATCTTTCATGGCATGCATATGGTCGATGGTGATGATGTCCTTATTACCGGTACAGGTTACAAAGATATCGCCCAGTGCGGCAGCATCATCCATGGTCACGACTTCATAACCTTCCATCGCGGCCTGAAGCGCACAGATCGGATCAATCTCTGTCACCAAAACCCGTGCACCCTGGTTACGCAGGCTTGCAGCAGACCCTTTGCCCACATCACCAAATCCGCCAACCACGCAAATTTTACCGGCGATCATAACGTCCGTAGCCCGTTTAATGCCGTCTACCAGACTTTCCCGACAACCGTAAAGATTGTCAAATTTGGATTTAGTGACACTGTCATTCACATTAATGGCGGGAACGGTAAGTTTGCCTTCTTGTTCCATTTGATACAGACGCAGAACACCCGTTGTTGTTTCTTCGGAGATGCCGCGGATATCTTCCAGCAGTTCCGGGAAATCTTGATAGATCATTGCCGTCAAATCACCGCCATCATCCAAAATCAAATTCGGACGCCAGCCATCTGGTCCCACAATAGTCTCGCGGATACACCAGAGGAACTCTTCCTCTGTAAGGCCCTTCCAAGCGTATGTGGGAATACCAGCTGCCGCCATGGCCGCAGCTGCCTGATCCTGTGTTGAGAAGATATTACAGCTCGACCAGCGTACTTCTGCGCCAAGCGCAATCAAAGTTTCCATCAATACCGCTGTCTGAATCGTCATATGCAAACAACCGGCAATGCGCGCTCCTGACAATGGTTTGCTTTTTCCAAATTCTTGCCGCAGAGCCATAAGACCGGGCATTTCAGTTTCAGCAATATTAATTTCACGTCGACCCCAGCCCGCAAGCGAGAAATCAGCAACTTTATAATCTGTAAATTCAGTCA
>JAESRB010000283.1 GCA_016764855.1 Emcibacter sp. | reverse complement strand
GCCATCAACTGGGGCTACGCCTTCCATAAAATACCAACCCGGACCGACGACCTGAATTTCTTTCTGCTGCTGCCCCGCCTCCAGCATTACAGCCAGATTCAATGATTGCAGCCCTTCTGGTGTTAGGAAATATATTTTCTCTCCCGCCGCATCGAAATGCAGCTCCCCACCGATCATACCGCTATGGATTTTTTCCGCTGACGCCAAGTCCAAGGAAAGTTTCAGCAAATCCCCCTGACGCAAAGGACCATACTCCATATAATTCTGCAACCGCGCAGCATGACTGGAACGGAGGACATATACAGCTTTTCCATCTGGTCCAAAGACAGGATTGGTATAAAAATCCGTTTCTTGCGTTAAGCGTTTTGCCGCCCCGGACCCATCCGATGACATGGACCAAACTTGCCCGCCAGCCTTTGCCGTCCATGTAATATAGACAATAGATTTCCCATCCGCTGACCAACTGGGTTGATAAGCAGGTAAAGATATTGCTCCCAACAAACTTGGCACCGCGCCCTGCTTCAACGGCATGATATAAATTTTACCTAGTGCGGAAAAAACAAGCCTTTTGCCATCCGGCGACTGTTCCGGTTCCTGTATCAATCGCGCCTGAACGGGACCGGTTTCCAGCTTGATATCACGCCTTAGATCAGGCCCAAGAGCCACAGAAACATCCACCTTAAACGGCACAGTCTTTTGTATGCTAGTCTTGATATCCAGCCGTTTAATTTTACCGTCAACGGATATCAAAAGAGCATCATTATCAGGCGTAAAGCTGTAACGGGGCAGAATATCCTGTATATGTGATGCTTGAAGCTGGTCCTGTTGAAGGGAAAGTGCCAACCATTTGTCTTCCCCCGTTTTCAGGTCACGCAGTCTGAGACCTGTCTTACCATCATATCGCAGACCATACGCCAAAAACCGCCCATCAGAAGAAGGAACTGGTCGAAAATAACTTCCCCCAGCGGGATCAGATAACCGAGAGACTGGCGCGGCGACCAGAACAATATCTTGCCCGGTGTTCAAGTCCCTGCGGTTAATGGTCCATCGTACAACGTGATCGAATTCCAGACCACCGGACAGATGAGCATAATAAAGATATTTACCATCCGCCGAAGGAGTTGCTCCCGTCACACTTTGAGGACCGCCTGCTGTCTTGATTTTGAATATCTGCTCCCCACCGCCTGAACCATCCGCTTTATAACGCCACAAACCATGACCATGCAGATCCGCCCGAAACAGGGAGGCATAGATATATTTACCATCCGCCGACCATTCAGGAGAAAATAACGCCCGCTCTGTCTCCTGAAAAGTAACCTGCTGTAAATCCGTCCCATTCACCGCCATCGTCCAGATATTTTCCGCACCGGATTTATCACTGACAAAAGCAATTTTCCCGCCGTCAGGTGAGAAAACCGGCTGAGTATCAAAGGCCATGCCAGACGTTAAGGGCCGTGCTTGCCCCCCTGCGCTATCCAGTGCGTATAAATCACCCAGCATGTCAAAAATAATGGCTTTTCCATCTGGTGATATATCAAGAGACATCCATGTCCCTTCATCACTTTCAAACGTAACGGCCCGCGTTGGCTCAAGGGGGAGTTCTGCTTCTGCCCATGAATTTACGCCCCCCATGGAAAGAGCCACAACACAGAGAGACATAAATTTGATCATCACAGATATATTCATCATTGAGGCCAACATTGTTGTTGTTTTATTTTTGATACGCAGGTGGATAAGCCGTATTATTCCTGAAGGGGTGATATTTATCACGTAACTGCATTTGCCGTGATTTTATCGCTATCATTTTCCCATCAATGAATATCTTTTCCGCTATGGTCAGCGGCTCTAATGGATCACCGGACCATATGACAATATCGGCAACTTTACCAACTTCCAATGTGCCATAATCCTCCGCAATACCCCAAATTTCAGCGGGATTTTTCGTCATGGCCTCAAGCGCTGCCTGCTTGTCCAAACCGCGTGAAACGGCGAAACCCGCGCTAATTCTCATGGCGGTGCCTGCGTTATGGCTTTTAAAAATACTGGTCACGGCGAAGCCAATTTTAACCCCTGCCTTATGCAGTATGGCGGGATTTTCACCTCTGGAGCCTATGGCGTCAAAGGTAGCCGGTAATATGTCATAGGGATTGATTATTACAGCAATATTCTGAGCTGCTAATGCTGGCGCAACCCGCCAGGCCTCTTCCCCGCCAATGATCACAATGCGAACTTTAAAGTCTTTACCCAGATTAATTGCCTGCCTGATGTCAGATTCACGTGACGCTTTAATGACGAGCGGTATTGTACCGGACAGAACTGATTGTAGTATTTCTGTCGCCTCATCCACGTCTTTTTTCGCCTTTTGCGCTTTACGCAGGGCTTGACGTACTGTAAGCCACACCGCACTACGCGATGCTTTATTCACCCCTGTGCCACCGGCTTCAACAACCAACATGGCACGCGGTTTATGCAATATCTCGGCGCCTTCCCGTAAATGCAGCAACAGCCCCAAGCCAGCAAAATGAGATTTATCACTCCCATCGGGAATAACAACGGCTCTGGCAAGTCCCTCTGATCTGGCAACATCTAAAAGCACGGAATTACTATTCAGTCCGTACTGCACATCAAATGCAGCCCCCAGATTGTGAAACGAACCTTTATAATCAACCGTTTCCTTCGCGGAATAAAGCTCAATCAAGCCAAGCCGTGTCGCCGAATTCATGAGCCCCGGCGTTACAATGCCACCGTTGGCATCAATGCGTTCCACGTCATCACTTGCGGTGATTTCAGAACCAACATCAGCGATCCGGCCATCCTTAATTAAAAGGGAGATCTTAGGCGCGGCGGCATCATCCCCTGCCAAACGCGCATTGGTTATAAGATAGCTATCGGCCTGCACATTAAGCGTCGGCAAAATTAACAGGGAAAGAATGATGTAAAACATACGGATTATCATAGCTGTTTCTCCAATGCGGCTTGACCGGTGAGCATATCTGATACGGGAATAAAGTCGGCATCATTTCGGTCGTAAACAACAGCTCCATCAATGAATACTTGGTCAACACGGCTATAAACGCTAAACGGGTCTCCTGACCAGAGAACCACATCGGCATTTTTACCCACCTCAAGCGATCCAACCTTATCTTCGATGCCTAAAAGTTTCGCCGGATTAATCGTAATCCACCGAAGGGCTTCGGCCTTGCTAAGGCTAAGGCCAGCCTTCCTGCCTGCGGCCAATGCCTTTGCTGTTTCCATCACCAGCATCTGACCAATCACAGGAAGATCAGAATGTATCACGGCGCAAGCCTTGGCAGCTTCCAAAAAGGCGGCATTTTCCTGAATTCCGTCAAAGGCCTCCAGCTTGAACCCCCACCAGTCGCTCCAGACAACGCTGCAAATATCATTTTCCCTGAGCAATTCCGTGATTTTATAAGCCTCAACCGCATGATGAAAAGCTGTAATTTTGAAATCAAATTCATGGGCCATATCAATCATGGTTGCCATATCATCGGCCCGGTAGCAATGAACATGGACGTTCACATCCCCTCTGAGTACGGCCACTAATGTCTCTAGCCCCAAATCCCGTGACCGTTTTCCGGCCCGATATTCTTCATCATATATTTGTGCATCAATCCATGCCTGCCGCTGAAGTGCGACATTACCCATACGACTGGACGGTGCCATGTTTTTATCGCCGTAACTTTTTGGATTTTCACCACAAGCCATTTTCAAACCATAAGGAGCATCCGGAAACTTCATGGCCTGCGGCGTTGATGCGGGTACATTTTCCATGACAACGCCAAGCCCACCGATAAGGTTGGAAGACCCCGGCAAAACCTGAAATGTCGTCACGCCACCAGCCAAGGCAGCAATGAAAGAAGGGTCTTGCGGTGATATGGCATGTTCCGCACGCACATGTGGCGTCAGCGCATTCGTTTCCTCATTCACATCCCAATTGCTCACATCCCCCGTCGTATAAGGAAGTGATGCCGTACCAAGGTGAGTATGAACATCGATCAAGCCGGGCGTTATATAACGCCCGGTTCCGTTTATTTCTATCGTTTTTTCCGGTGCCTCAATTTGCTTTCCAATGGACTTTATCTGGCCTGCTTCAAGCAAAATATCCACATTAGCCATGCGCCCACCCAAGCCATCCAGCAAAGTAACGCCGCGAATAACGACAGGTCCCGATGCTATGGGTTTATAGGTGCTGGGGTTCACATCCAACGACAAAGAAAGGTCTTTAGAGGAATTCACGCCCCCCATATTAAGGGCATATACGCCCCCTAATCCCAAGAGGAAAAGTGCAAAAAATATATACTTCTTCATTATAAAGCCTTCGTCTTACGCTTTTTGTTTAAGTCGTTTTTTTGAACGGCGTTCCCACCAGAGGACCGTCCCGAACCCGCCTAATATAAGCATTAATACGCCAGTCACAAATACCAATATACGGCCCGGCATACCCAAGGGTGTTCCCAAATGCAAAGAAAAGAAAGAGCTAAAAAGACTTGCCTTCAAAGGGGCTGATAACTGATCATAGTTGGTCAGAACCGCCCCATCAAGCGCACTAATATACATTTTTGTATTACCGTAAACCTCACGTATCTCGCCTTCTTGCAACAGACGTATCATATAATAAGGATCATCGCCGCTCGGCAAAGAAATAATGGACAGGCTGGCCTCTGGATAAGTGTTCAAGGCAATCTCAACTGCCGAGGACAACGTGATAATCTTCTGATTATCAAAATCGGCCACAGCCTCTACAACAGGCGCCTCCCAAGGATTACCAAATATATCCTTAAAATCATCCAGCCAAATATTCAGAATGCCCGTGAACACAACGAACAAAGCCGGAAGGGCTGCACAAAACCCAAGCAAACGATGCCACTTATAGAGTTTGATCTGCTTTCGGTCTTTCGCAGAAACCTCAAAAAAGCTTTTCCATCTCTTGCGCATAGGCCAAAGCATCTTCAACCCAATAATCATATTCGTGAATAATAAAATGCCACTGACGCCCAGAATGATATAACCGAAACCATCTATCCAAAGCATTTCATGAAATTCAGCTGCTCTGTTCAGAAAATCCCACTTCATCATCCGATCGGCCAATATCTCCCCGTCCCCATCAATACGAATGGCACGAGAGCCTATCTGGGCCGAGTTTTCATGATAAAAATATACATCAAACCGGGTCGATTCTTTGCTTGTTGTATATATTGTCCGTGGTTCCCAATCTGGATTGGCCGCCTGCTGCTCCCACATGCTTTTTTCAAATACTTCCATATTCAAAGGCACAGAAGGTTTGCTAAATCTTGCTTCCGTAATTTCAGGTGCGAAAACCATAAAAAGACCGGAAAGTATTTGAACCATCCAAATCACAACGAACGTTAAACTAATATATTTATGAACCTTTAATAGCATGTTTTTCACCGATGCCTCCCTGATTATTTTAATGACACAGTCTATAGTATTTATCTCCATATACTTGTGCTTTTGGGTCCATATCCTTAGCGAATGAGCCACATTTTTAATATAAAAATTACTTGCAATATTTAGTTGAAAAACTCTTTTTATCACGCTAATCATAAAATAATTTCATTATATATTATAAATAGATAGGTATGATAATATGACAAAAATGAACTTGGCAAAGCTAACCTTATCCGTTGCATATTTAACCACGCCAATGGTTTCCTTTGCTGCCAACGATTTAACCGTTAATATCCGTGGCAGACTACAGATAGACGCCGCCAAATATTTTCAAAATTCAACAGCACAAGACTTTAATAGTGGGTCAAAATTTAGACGGGCTAGAATCGGCGTTTATGGTGATATCACTTCGGATTTCTCTTATCAACTTCTTGTGGATTTCGCAGATGGAGAAAATATAAAGCTTGATGATAGCTTCATTCAATATAACGGTTTTGATAACGTCAAAATCACTGTGGGGCAACATAAAGTCTATCATTCCCTAGTCTCCGCAACCAGCGACATATATGTACCCTTTATGGAACGGTCCATGGTATCTGGATTTTTTGAAGCCGGTGCCGGTGGGAAATTGGGCATATCCGTTTTTACATACGGAAAGGATTGGACATTCCACGTTGGCCTCATGGGTGACCATGCCACAAAAGTTTCAAGGAATACCGATGGCTGGGGCCTCAACAGTCGTGCCACATGGGCTCCGATCATGAAAGACAACTATATTCTTCATGTCGGTGCCTCGGCTTATTACCGCGAAGAGAGTGAAGGCTATGTCCGTTTTTCCGATAAACCAGAGATAAGAATAGCCGGGACGAAATTTATTAATACAGATAACATCGCAGCGGATCACTATATTGTTTCAGGTCTGGAAATTGCCACCGTCTGGCATGGCTTCTCTGCACAGGCAGAATATAACCGGGCTGATATTAACCTTCAAAACCATGCAAATAAATCATTATGGGGTGCTTACGCTTCAGTAACATATTTCCTTACCGGAGAACAAAGAACATACAACGGCGCCTCTGGTGCATTTGGCCGCGTCAAACCAAATATGTCCATAAAAGATGGCGGCTATGGCGCCATAGGGTTTTCAGCCCGTTATAGCTATCTTGATTTAGGATATGACATCATCCAGAACACAGGACGCAAAACAGCCGAAAGTTTTACATTCGGAGTCGATTGGATTCCGGTTGACCATATTCGCGGCCAGCTTAACTTCGTTCATCATAAAGCCGATAATATGACCGCTCTGAGTGGCAACATCATCGGAGTAAGATTTCAAGCCGACTGGTAACAACACTTTTCATGTAAGCTAACCGTTCAAACAACCACAAAATAAAATAATGCCCACGTCAGTTTCCTGACGTGGGCATTATCGTTACTTAAATATAATATTCAGATTAGAATTTACGTGTCACAGATCCTGTGATAACCCGTTTCGTACCATAGAAACAATCTACCATGCTGCTACAACGGGCAACATATGTTTTATCAAACAAATTACTTGCGCTGACAGCAAAACGCCAATCGGCTGTGTCATAATGCACGGAAGCATCAAACAATGTCACACCCGGCGTACGAATCACATCGGAAGCATCCCCAAATATTGAACTGATATACCGCACACCAATTCCCATTCCCAGTCCGGCTAAGTCTCCAGTTTGCTGAGTGTAATCAACCAACAAAGAGGCCTTATGTTTGGAAACTGCAGGAAGGAAAGCATCCGTATAAGTATATGAAGCATTAATGCTGATCCGTTCATTAATACGCGTCACAAGTTCCAGCTCAATACCTTCTACTGTTACTTCGCCTTCTTGAATTTGGAAGAACAAATGATCAGGGTCGTTTATCAATACATTTTTCTGTTTCAATGTATAGAAAGCAGCGGAAGCAAAGAATTGAACATTATCGCCCAACGTCCGACCATCATATTTGATACCCACTTCGAATTGCTCACCCGTGCTTGGGGTAAAAGCGTTGCCAGAGAAATCTGACCCTGAAATAGGCTGGAAGGATTTAGCCGCCTGAAAGTACGGAGCAATTCCGTTATCAAACACATAGTTAAGTCCGGCACGGTAGCTGAAGCTTTTATCATCTACTTCAACGCCAGCATTATCCGTTTTGACCCAATCATGACGTCCGCTTAACGTCAAGACAAGCTTATCCATCCTGATTTGATCTTGTACATAAAGACCAGCCTGTTTCTGCACCTGATCGGTGTAGGGAATATCCGCTGCTGGGTCCGTGAAAGGAACACCATATACCGGATTAAACACGTCAAGCGTCGGTACAGAACCCACAGGCCATGTTGAAGAAGCAAAACCATACGCAGAATTCGCTTCATACCTACGGTAATCAAAGCCCACTAGAATATCATGTTCAATTGACCCTGTGGTCGCATTGTATGTTGCTCTGGTATCAAAGTTATAAGAATTGACAACTTCATCAAAGGGGAAAGTCGCCCGATTGATTGTCCGATAATCATCCGGAACACCATCGAAATCGGCATCAACAAAACCTTGGCCATATGTGCCGCGCTGTTCTGTATCGGCACGGAAGTATTTAAAATTCTGCTGGACAGAGAGGTTCTCATTAAAATCATGAGAAAAATCATAACCAACGCCAAATTGTTCACGGTTATATCTATTTACACCAGGCTCACCGGTTGAGAAACTAACCGGAATTTGGCCCAATGGGTTATCAAAATGCGTTCCTGCAGCTGGCAAGAAACCGTTCGAAGCATTGGCAATATCATCTTTTTGATAATAGGCAAGGAAAGTGACTGTCGTATCTTCAGAGAAATCGACCGTCACGGCAGGCGCCAAGTAAAGCCGTTCAGACTCAACGAAATCTATCTGCGTACCCCGATCCCGGAACAAACCTGTTACGCGAAATGAGACATTGTCAGTTAACGGACCCGTAAAATCACCGTTGAACTGTTTGTGATCATGGCTACCGTACTGAGCGCCAATTTCTCCGCGAAATTCACTTTCTGGACGACGGCTGGTCATATTGACAATACCACCAGGAGGTGTCAGACCATAAAGAACAGAGGAAGGTCCCTTTAGGATTTCTACTGTTTCAGAACCATATAGATCCGTACCAACATTTGAAACCGATCCCACAGGAGCCTGAAGACCATCGATATATTGTACCGGATTAAATCCACGTAACGTTAACCAGTCATAACGCTCATCAGGACCAAAGTTTTCGCCGACAGCGCCAGCGGTATATCTTACAGATTCCTGCAAGCTGTTCCAGCTCAGAAGATCGATTTGATCCCGAGAAATAACCGTAACGGACTGTGGAGTTTCAATGAGTGGGCTGTCTGATTTTGAAGCTGAACGTCCTCCCAAGGAGACATACTTAGCAGCTGTGACAACAACTTCTTCCATAGAGAATTCATCAGAAACCTCATCCGCAGCACTCGCGGTAAAAGGTGTGACTGTCATCAACAATAAAGCCGCTCCTCCTAGCATTCTGCT
Source organism: Emcibacter sp. (assembly GCA_016764855.1). Lineage (GTDB taxonomy): Bacteria > Pseudomonadota > Alphaproteobacteria > Sphingomonadales > Emcibacteraceae > Paremcibacter. Next base: position 10,974 of record JAESRB010000283.1, on the reverse strand, counting down.
CTTTAATAGGTGTGAAGCACCTGAATTTACATTGCAATATACGCGCATTTTCTTCCCTTTCGATTTATATCCCATTTAAAATAGGACGTTACTTTATCTACTATTCAGTATGCCTTCACTGACAAGACTTAACTTTATAAAAAGAGCCTCATATTATCGTGATAGGGCCAAACCCTAATGGATCACTCCCCCATTGCTCTCAATAAATAAAAAAACAGATGGCCCGGCCTATCAATTAAATGACCCCGTAAAACAGAATTCAAATGCTCATATAATCTATACTCGTCAAAATTCAACGTATTAAATTATCGTTGGCAATCCACAGAAAATAATAGGATATAAAGGTTTGATATGATCAAAAATATTTTAATCGCTTTTGGTATTGTTACATTTCCCATTTCTGCCGCATATCAATCTGCCGCAGCCGACAATTATTCAATCATCGAAAGATATAAAGGACCAGACGGTGGCTATGACTATATTTCCATAGACGTGGCGGCTCAACGTGTCTTTGTTGGCCGGGAATATGGTGTCCTCGCCATTGACCTGGAAAGCAAAACCGTTATTCCAAAGCTCATGGAGGCCAATGACGTTGCCGCCGTTCTGATTATTCCCGAAACCGAATTGATGTTAAGTACGATTTGGGGAGACAACCATGCCGTTCTGTTTAACCGTAAGACCGGTAAAGTCATCGCCAAAATTCCAACGGGAAAAGAGCCTGATGGGGCTTTATATGAGAAAACCAGCGATCTTGTTTTTGTCATGAACGGTGCCAGTGAAGATATCACGATCATTGATATAAAGCAAAAAAACGTCATCAAAACAATCCCCGTGGGCGGCAAACCCGAAGCCGCAGTCGCTGATGGCAAGGGCCGCGTCTATATCAATATAGAAGACACGGCCGAGATTGTGGTCATCGATGTGAAAAGTCTTTCGATTCAGGCGCGTTTCACAATGCCCGGCTGCATTGAACCCACAGGCATTGCTTATGATGACATTTCCGGCTTACTTATTTCCTCCTGCCACAATGGCATAGCAAAATTGACCCAAGCCACGAATGGTGCCGACAAGGGGTTTGTCACCATAGGACAGAATGCAGACGGGGCGATTTTTGATCCTGTCCGCCGTCAAGTTTACATACCCTGCATGGATGGCACCTTATCCATTTTTTCATTGGATAATAAGGGGCAAGCTGGAAATATCCGCGTGGTGAAAACACAATATGGTGCCCGCACAATCGGTATGGACCCGGTTAGCGGCACCCTGTACCTCCCCGCGACGGACTATGAAACAAATGACAAAGGTGAAGAAGTTCGCAAAGCCGGCACCTTTAATGTGCTGGTTGTTAAATAGTTTTATCGCCTTCCCTATGGACATCGCCTCCTTCAAATAACCGAAAGAAACCTTCTCGTGGTAAGTTTAAATGATATTTCCGTTTCAAATCCGATTTTACTTGTCGGCTGTGGTAAAATGGGGAGCGCGATGCTGGCTGGCTGGCTTAAAAGCGGTCTTGATCCAAAAGCGGTTCTGATTATCGATCCCTTTTTGGAGAGCGCCCGCAAGCTCGCCCCGGCAATATCTGACACTTCATTTTTTGAAACTGTATCGGACCTTGCCCCCTCCATAACACCCAGCTTTGTCATACTCGCCGTCAAGCCTCAGATTCTGGATGACGCCCTCACGGGTTTTGGGAAATTAGACAATAGCGAAACTGTCTTTATTTCCGTCGCGGCCGGGAAAACCCTGTCATATTTTGAAAATATTCTTGGCAAAGACAAAGAAATTGTCCGGGCCATGCCCAATTTACCCGCGACCATCGGCAGAGGTATCACCGTTGGCTGTTGCAATCAGAATGTTACAAAAGAACATAAGGATGTCTGTCATATCCTGCTGGAAGCTGTCGGCCAAGTTGAATGGATAACTGACGAAGGCTTAATTGATGCGGTAACGGCTCTTTCCGGCAGCGGTCCTGCCTACATATTCTATCTGGCTGAAACAATGGAAGCAGCGGGCATCGCTGTTGGTCTATCCCCTGAACTTGCCAAGAAGTTAGCCATAGAAACCATCAGTGGCGCGGGAGAATTGCTCAGACAATCTCATCTGGATGCCAGCCAATTACGCCGTAATGTCACTAGCCCGAATGGAACCACTGCAGCGGCCCTCGAGGTATTAATGCAGGAAGACGGCTTGAAAAGCCTGATCAACGGAACTATTCGCGCGGCCCATCACAGATCAAAAGAATTGGCGGATTAGCACCATTACGATTTTAGGGAAGGCCCATAGACCGGGCCTTCCCTTTTAAAAATTATCGAACAACAAAATTTCGCGATCTTTACCGGGCTATTCCACCATAATCCTGTCCTCATCAAGATATTCTTCATCAATCTCTGCCCCATGCCCAATCGTATCTGGTAAAAGAAGAAGCCCGCCGATCGTTTGATCATAAGCCACACCGCCAATGACAGGATCACTTTTAAAGTGATAGGCAGAATCCAAATCAAGGAACGTGATATTAGGCCTCGCCATGGCCAAATGCGCCGCTGCGGATAGCCCCAAACGGCTTTCCCCAAAACAACCAATCATACATTTACAACCCCCTGCTTCGGCAATGGCATTGACCTTTAACCCCATATGAATGCCCCCTGCTTTACCCAGTTTGATATTCAGATAATCCGCGGCCCCGAGCTTGAGTATCTTTAACGCGTCCTTGTCATCGAACAGACTTTCATCGGCACAGATTGGCAAGTCCACCTTATCTCGTAAGCGCGCCATGTTATCATAATCCCAAACGGCTAAAGGTTGCTCCGAATATTGCACGTCGAGCGCGGCCATAGCGTTAATATTGGCAACAGCCGTGGGATAATCCCACCCTTGATTACTGTCCATTTTAAGGGCGACATCAGGTCCGATCAATTCCCGAACGGCTTTCACATGGGCGACATCCGCAAGGCCGGGGCGCCCCACTTTTAATTTAATCGCATCAAAGCCCGCATCCAAAATCGCCTGAGCTTTCTCCACGGTTTTCTCAACACTATCTTGCATACCTATCGTCAGGTCTGTCCTTATGCCTCTGCGTTCTCCTCCCAAGAACTGATAGAGTGGCATGCCTGCCGCTTTTGCCGCAATATCATAGAGCGCCATATCAAAAGCCGACCGGATCGAGGGGTCGCCCACTGTCGCACCATTGATCTCCCCCATACGGGCCTCAATCGCCAAAGCGTTCTTGCCAATGACCAGTTTTGCCAATTGTTGTGCGGTAATATAATTACTGTCCTGACTATCCCCGGTAATTGGCGCAAAAGGACTGGCCTCCCCCCAGCCGTATGTCCCATTCTCCGTTGTGATTTTGACCACCACATTTCGTGCTGCATCAATCACCCCCAACGGCACGCGCACAGGGTGGGCCATGGCAACGTTTAATTTAGATATCTCGACCTTAATGATTTCCATATTCTATCTCTTGTCCTGCTCTGGCATCGTAACCTTTGTAAAATCCAGATCATGAAAATCAAAACTGAAATCTGTCAACGGAGACACCGCTTTCATGGTGATCCCTTTTGGTGTCCCGTCATAATCCGTTGTAAATTTCACATAGGCATCCGCATCCAGCGTTCTGTCATCCCACTGCACAATAAACAGGTCTGATTTATAGGGCACCATCTTCCCTTTCAAACGGAGGGAGCGAGCCGCTTTAAAATATAACCCCTCTTTGGAAGAGGTGATCGTCACCTTGCCAAACCACGGGTCCTTATAGGTCCCGGCATAACGTTCAATTGAACCTACCGGACTATAATCCGACTGGGTTAAATCCGGCACGGCCTTAGCCCCTCTGGCGAGACGCTGTTCCATGATTTCAGTAAATTTAGAGAGCCAGTCTGTTCTTTTATCGGATGTATAGGCCTCCAATATTTGATTTGTGATAACCGCATTTGCATATAAAGCATGCTGATTGATATAGACGGCGACCCCAAGACCAAGCTCTGGAATCATCGCATTATGACTGAGCATCCCAAGCAATCCGCCCCCATGCTGTTCCAGCTTATAGCCGTTATAGTCTGATAATCCCCAGCCAAGGCCATAGGCTGAAAAACTTGAATTAAACCATTCTTTATTTGTTTCCCTGACCGATGTTATGGTTTGTGGTGTCATGAGCTCTGCCTGCTGCTCTTCTGACATAAACACATCACCATTTGGCATTTTGCCGTTCTGCAAATGCATATCATGCCATTTCAGGATGCTTTTGATGCTGCATTGTATTCCTCCGGCGGCGGCAAAAATACTTTGCTCGCCAAGCCTGACATCACGTTCCGTCGCGGCCAGAACCCCATCCGTTAGCATATGAGGGTCCGCAATGTTCTTATGCTTTTTTAAGCCGGTAATATTAGCCGCACAATTTTTCATGCCAAGAGGCTGCAAGATATTTTGGTCTACAAAATCCTCATATGACTTACCAGAGACTGCAGCCACGACTTCCCCGGCAACAAGATACAATAAATTATCATAGGCAAATTCGGACCGGAAACTGCTCACAGGTTTTAAATGACGCAAATTGGTAATAATTTCTGCGCGGGAAAACCCTTGAGACGGAAAAAACATCAAGTCCCCAGCCCCAAGTCCAAGCCCACTATTATGAATCAGAAGGTCCTTAACCATAAACTCCCGCGTGACCCAAGGATCATACAGACGAAAATCAGGAAGATGATCAATCACTTTATCTTCCCAGGTGATCTTGCCACTATCCACAAGCAGAGCCAACGCCGCCGCCGTAAAGGATTTTCCCGTTGAAGCGATACTGAAAAGCGTTTCTTCATTAACGGTCTCTTTCTTCCCCAAATGGCGAATACCATAGCCTTTTGAATGAATGACTTTACCATCTTTAATGATACCAACAGCGACACCGGGAATATTAAATTTTTCCATCGTGCGGCTGACAAGCTGATCAATTTCAGCCGTACTTAGGCCCGAATATTCCGATCTGGCCAAAGCAAATTCAGACATGGTCAATAACGACACAACCAACACAGATGATGTGATAAATTTACGCATATTAAGTCTCCCTATATTTATTAATTCCCAAGCCAGACGTTTAAGCCCACCCCAACAAAATTCGCCACCGCATAGCCAAACACGCCAAGCAATACGGCTGGCGCGACCAAATCCCTGCGTCCTTTTCCCGCGGCCAGTGCTGCTGCGCTTGCCGGCCCGGAAGCACAAGCATTGGAAGCGATAACCACCTCCATCAGGTCAAGTTTAAAGAATTTGCTGCCCCCAAAAATGACAAGTCCGTGACAAACAACAATGATCAACGCATACAAAGCAATCACCATCGCCTTATCCAGCATAGCCACCACATCCGCACTTACGCCAATCACGGCAAAAAAGAGATACATGAAGAATAACCCCATCTCATAATCCCCCTTGATATTTTTGAGCTGCTTGGGGAAGATATTGGCCACAGCAACGGTAATAGCTGTGATAAACATGATGCTATAGCCTGCCACCCCAAAGAGATCGGCCAAGAACTTACCAACCGCACAAATGGTAAAGGCTATTCCAAGCGCCAGCCCCATATGCCTAAGGTCGATATAAACGCCGTCTTCTGTATTTTCTTGTGAGACCGAAGTCTCAACTGTGGCCCCATCAGATTTTCCCGAATGATTAAACCACCAACGGAACAGGCCTAGTGAAGGCACCAGAGCCAAAAATGCCAGATACATCACGCCAACGACATTATCTGCCGCGACACTGGCCGTTGCAATGGACGGGTCCAAACCAACGGCTTGGGTCACAGCGGCCATATTCATGGAACCGCCAATGTATGTTGCACTGAACACCGACGCAAGCTTCCCAGCCTGATCCCCAAGGGGAAGCAAATAATATCCCAGCAAAGCACCAAAACTGGTCCCGATGGCCCCCAAAAAGAACGCTACAAGCATTCCCTTGGTTTCCGCAATCACCCGCCGCAGGTCTGCTTTCAACAACAATAGCGGAATCGCCAACGGCACAAAAACAGACCAGACCACATTATAAGGCTCCGCCGTTTTCGGTAAAAATCCAAAATTAGACAGCCCCATACTCACGGCCAAAATGATTGCCGCGCCGGATATATTCTGACCCAATTTTGTTCTATCCGCCCAGAACCCCAATGCCGCGATAAACATTAAAACGGCCCAAAGCGCCAAAGTCCAGTCTGACTGAAGCAAAGACATCCCCGACATTACATATTATTCCTCTCAAGTGACCTGATGCGCCAGAAAATACCTCGGTTTTCAGGTAGAATTTTACGTGTTTTTAAAAACAACCTACTAAAATAGGCGATAATGCAAACCACCCGCCATAGAGCTTTTTTGTTTGCATTATCGTCCGTATTTTTTCTTCCCCCTATTCCTGGGCTTGCCGGGAATAGGTATTAAGTGAAATAATTGAAGCCCAGTAAATTCCAGAAATAATAAAACCAGGCCATAAACAAAGCACAGAATGCAACGATACTGAAACGAACTCGGGCCCAAGGCCCCCGACACAAACCATCCTTCCAGACCAAAACCGCCTGATACAAATGATATATCGCCACCAGCACCACAATGAAGGGCATCAACAACCATGCTTTAAACAAAAATGGAATTTCTGAGAACATCTGATCGCCCACGGCCATCATGACGATGCCCAACAAGATCAGCGTCGCCAAATTAACCCCAGCCGTTACGATAGAAGCCCTTGCGGCAGTTTTTTCAGCTCCTGTCAACGTTCTGAAAGCAGACCATTGATAAGCTAACCGCAGAAGGACCCCCACAAAAACCAGAATAGAAAGCCCCAGAAAGGAATATTGCAGGCCCACTGATTGATAAAAATGTGCCTTATAGGTGGACATGAACGGCATACCATCCATGACAAAACCAGTGATCTCCCCCTGATTATTTTCCTGAAAAGCCATTCTTTCCAAACTATCAATCTTACGGAAAAGATTTTCGCCTATTTCCACATATTGGCTGGCTTTGTCGCCCAACACGACAACCAGTGTATTATCCGCTGTTGGCTGCACTGAAACGCCCCCACCGAATATTCCCATTGCCTTGTCCAGTGTTGAAAATCCTGACCGCCAGAAGAGATAGTTTCCCGCGTATTTCCCCGCACGCGCGGAAAAATCAGATGGCGGCGTGATTTTCTCCACCACTACCGGCACAAAGGCATCATAGAAGGCATCCTTAAAAGCAGACCGCACCGTAGAGCCGCCTGCCCCGCTAAAGGAAACAAAAAACGCCATATCATTTTTCTGATCAATCACCAATTCTGAATGAAAATATATTGTATCCCCACCGTGACCGACAAAACGCAGTCCATTATGCTCTGTCTCATAAAAGCCCAACGCCATGCCCATCAAACGGTCATCATGGGAGAAATTACGGGTCAGCATCTGCTTTACCGTTTCCGCTTTTAAAATACGCCCTCCCTCATATTGCCCACCATTCAATATAGCCTGAGCAAATTTCACCATATCTGTGGACGTGGCCGACATTGCGCCAGCCGGGCCGAAATTAGCAATAATTTCAAAAGGTTTTTCCACATATGCGCCCCCTTCAAAAACATAGGCAGTCGCCATATTTTTGTTCAGGTTATCCGGTAAAGGCTCCATAAAGGATGAGCTTTGCATTCCCAACACATCAAAAATATTTTTTTGCAAATATGCGTTAAAATCTATGCCCGAGATATTGGCCACAATCAATCCGGCAATGGCTGTTGCGTAATTTGAATAGGCTGTTTGTTTTCCCGGAGGATTGACCCGAACAGGCTGGTATTTTTTCATAGCAGCGGCCAGAGGCATAATACGCGCAGGATCATCAAAGATAAGATAACCAACCGCACCGTCTTCGAATCCCGCGCTATGGGTCATAATATGACGCATGGTCACGGGCTGTCCGGGAAAGCTATCCTTGATTTGAAAGGTTTTGAGATATTGATTAACATCACTATCCAAATCCAGCTTACCCTGTTCAACCAACTGCATCACTGCAACCCATGTGAATAACTTAGAGGTAGATCCCGGTCTGAATAAGGTTTTATCAGCCTCAACCATAATATTATTTTTAATATTTTGATGGCCGTAACCCTTGCTAAAAATGACTTCCCCGCCCTTCACAATGGCAACGGTACCAGAAGGGCTGTTGTGGTTTTTCATCAACGGAATGACAAGACCATCAACGAAGGCCTCCGTAACCTTCGGGTTATCAAGGTCTGAAACCTCCATAGCTCCTGCCGATAACGTCAAGCATAACGATATCAAAAAACCTATGATAGAAATCTTCATATTACTTACTCTCATTTTATTCTCCAGCTTATGGTTTGCCTACTACCCCGCCCCATAATTAAATCTTCATTTATGTTATTTTGAGAAACTATTTCCCCTAAACCACATATAAAATTTCTAATTTCGAAAATTTACCCTGAATGCCTAAATACACGACATTCAGGGTCATTAAGATGATGACTACCAATCAAAAATCGAATGACAATACCGCGCCAAATGTTCTTGGAGTTACCGGCGTCCCCGTTGCTGTCAATGGAATTGGTTGGCCAGAAACTTCAGGTGCGCCCGGGATCAACAACGCAATAACATTAGCAAAAGCACTCTTATTAAACAGATTTGTTACATAAAAATTCAGGGAAATATTATCCATCTGCACACTTGCATTCATATCAACCAAAAAATATGAATCACTTGGGATATTAATGGCTGAATCTCCCAAATCCCCATCATCAAATGCTGATGGGGAACCCTGCACATACCGGAAACCAGCCCCAACATTCCCCATCATATCTGATGAAATATCAAAGTCATAATTCGCGCGGGTCGACGCGGTCCATTGTGGAACATTCGGTACGAACTGCCCCTTCAGCCCGTTTAATTCTTCCTCATCCTCATTCAAAGTACTATGCGTATAGGCAACCGTTGACGTGATGATAAATCCATCGGTAGGTCTGAGACTAAAGGCCCCTTCAAACCCTTTAGCCGTAATACCATCCGCCGCATTCCCCAGCGCAGATGTACCAAATAAAGATACCGGCGCCTGAAAATTACTCCAATCCAGATACCATAGAGACATATCATAACTGAATAATCCCTCCACCAAATTGCCTTTGACGCCGATTTCATAACTCCACAAATTATCCTGATCCACGATGGGTTTGCTTGCGGGTTCCTGTGTAATTGGATTTACAACGGTCAGATTTGCTGACGCTGGGCGATATCCACTGGCGATACGGGCATATAGTGACATATCCTCATTGGGACGGTAACGGGCCGTAAACAAATATGTCTGAATATTCGCTTTCGCAGTTGGCAATGACTCCGTTGCCGGATCAGACGGACCACCAACCAAAGGACCATCCGTAATGAACTTCAATTCCATCGTCGTATCTGCGTAACGCATACCGGCGGTCAAATCGAAATCAGGCGTCACATAATAGGTCAGGTTGGCAAAAGCAGCATATTCCTTATATTCACTTGGGAAGGACGCCAGAGCCATCAAGAAATCTCCCGGCTGAGTGATCAGCAGCTGGTCTTGCGTCGTAGATTCTTCCGCGTAATAAAGGCCGGCCATCCACTCAAAAACATCACTATCTTCTGATGTCAAACGCACTTCCTGTGCATATTTTTCAGAAGATATTGGCGACGAGAACGGTGCATCTGTGGTCGTTCCGAGCGGGTTTCCTTGTAATGTATCGGCAAGATCAGAGAAAATAGCGGTATAATCAAGTATCGCCCCAACTTCATATTTAACATAACTGCTGGTCGCCGTTAATGTCGCCCATTCTAAATCATAATTAAGTGTCGCAGACAGATAATCTTGCTCCGTATGCTGCCGTGAAAGCTGATCGATACCACTTAGGTTGTCATATGTCGGTGTCTTATTCAGGTCCGCCAATTCAACAGCGGATGTTCCATCATATTTTACTTTTTGATGTAAGACCTTTATACGAACATCAAGCTCTTCTGTGGCTTGAAACAATAGATCACCAGAAAAACCATAACTTTCTGAAGCATCGGCATTTTCTTTAATAACGCTCCCTGTTGCCGGATTGATCCGGTCCACCAAGCCCCCGCTATCCTCATAAAAACCGGATAACGTAACACCCAATCGGTCTTCAACAATAGGAACGCTCATATAACGCTGTAAATTTGATTAAATCCGCCACGCTTCGTATCCGAAAGATTAACCGAGCCACCACCGCGCATTTCGCTCAATGCTGGTTTTTTCGTAATATACCGTATCGCGCCGCCAATGGCTGTCGCCCCGAATAAAGTCCCTTGCGGCCCTTTAATCAATTCAACACGCTCAATATCACCCAAAAGCCCATCAAAGAACATGGCGCCGCCATCTGCAAATCCGCTATTACTGGTCATGGGAATATCATCCACATAAACAGCAACTACAGCCGTTGCGCCTTGCTGACCAACACCGCGGGCCGTGATACTGCCTCTACCCCGTTGACCATTCCCCCGATTAATATTAAATCCGGGTGTATATTCAATAATATCACCAATAGAGGTCAGACCGGAATTCGTGAACTCCACAGGATTCACTGTCGTTATAGAAGCCGGCACATCCTGCAAGGCCTGCGCACGACGGGAAGCTGTAACAATAATCTCATCAAACGCCAATATGTCCGCATCAGCGTTATCATCATCCCCCTCATAACCCGCGAGATTAGCCTCATAATCTTCACCAACTTCATAAGAAATTTTCTGGTAACCAGAACCTTTTGTGAAAACCGCAATAGTATGTGCATTGATATATTTATATTCTAGGCCGGTGCCCCGTAACAAAATCTCTAAGGCCTGCTGATCAGAATAAATCCCCTTAATTGATACTGCTTTTAAATTTTGAGCATCTTCAAAGTTTCTAAACTTTGCAATATTTATTCTAAGATAATAAGGGGGTATGTAAGATTTTTTATAGTTTATTTTAAGTTTTATTT
>JAESRB010000282.1 GCA_016764855.1 Emcibacter sp. | reverse complement strand
ATTGAATATCTAAGAAAATCCGTAAAACTTGATCCAAATGCTCGAATGTCTGTTCTGGTGCTTGCGCGTCATTATTTGTCTGAGGACAAGCCAGAGATGGCATTGGAAATTAGTGATGATGTAATGCCTCTTTACCCGAAAGCGGATGGTTTGCTTGAGGTTAGGGGAAGGGCTCAGATGGAATTGGGAAGATTCTCCGCTGCGGAGATGTCTTTTGAGCAGCTAGTGAATATCAAGTCCACCAGCAGCGAGGCGTTATTGCTTCTGGCTTCGGCTTATGATGTTAATAATAACTTTGCGAAATTGGAAAAAGTCGCGAATAAGGTATTATCCACAAGCCCCGAGGATGCTAAATCTAGACTTTATTTAGCCAAGGTTGAGGCTTCTAGAGGTAAATGGCAAAAAGCGGATGATATTCTTACGGAAATCAAAGGTGATTTTAGTAAAAGCGTGGAATATTCTTCACTACGGGGTCGGATAAATCTGGTTAAAAAAGATTATGAGAAAGCGATATATTTCTTTGAAAAGAGCTTTGAGACTGACGAGAATATTTCCACTCTGATACAGCTTGTGACAGCCCATCGGAATTCAGGGGATTTAAATTCCTCCATTAAGTTAATGGAAAATTGGCATGGTAAATATCCAGAGGAGATGATTACGATTGCTTCACTGGGCGATGCTTACCTAGAAAAGAAAGCCTATAAAAAGGCCAATGAAAAATATTTGTTGATTCTGGAAAAACACCCCAAGCAAGCAGCCGTTATGAATAATATGGCTTGGTCGCTTTATAAGTTGGGTCAATTAGACGAAGCTTTAGTTACGATACGTAAGGCCCGTGATATTGCATCGAATGCGCCAAGTTTCCTTGATACTGAGGCTGATATACTACTCGCTCAGGGGGATGTGCGCGGGGCTATTCGGCAATATAGAAAAGCCTTGGATAAAGCCCCGAACAACCTGAGTTTTAAATATCATTTGGCTACTGCGTTGGTACAGGCTGAGGATAAAAAAGAAGCTACAGTGCTCTTAAAAGACTTGAAGAATGATGGGCGTCCCTTTGAAGGGCAGGCTGAGGCCTTGACCCTTTTGGATAAACTGGTAACGGAGTAGATGCATTAATGACATCTTCTGATTTTTCTCATGCTGAGGCTTTTTCACGAAATCTAGGTTGGATTACCAAGGGTGAGCAGCTACAGCTTCGTCATAAAAAAGTTGCCATCCCCGGAATGGGAGGGGTTGGTGGTTCATATCTGTTAGCATTGACTCGCCTTGGGGTTTCAAAATTTCATATCGCTGATATGGATATTTTTGAACAAGCTAATTTTAACCGTCAGGTTGGGGCATCAATGTCTACTGTCGGGCGGTCAAAAGTTGAGGTCATGATTGAAATGGCCCGGGACATTAACCCGGATATAGAAATTAAGTCCTTTGATAAGGGCGTTTCGGCAGGTCCAGAAGATAGCAATGTTGATGAATTCCTAGAGGGGGTAGACCTTCTTGTCGATGGATTCGACTTTTTTGTTTTGGACATTCGTAGAGCTGTTTTTAGCCGCTGTCATGAACTTTCCATTCCGGCAATTACCTGTGCGCCGGTCGGTATGGGGGCCGCAATAATTAGTTTTCTGCCAAATAAAATGAGTTTTGAAGATTATTTCAAAATGTCGGAACAAGATACAGAAGAAGAGAAATACATTAAATTTCTGATCGGCTTGACGCCGCGTCCCGTACATCAGGCTTATCTGGTGGATCCATCATATGTGGATATCAAGAACCAAAAAGTTCCTTCTACGCCCATGGGGATTCAACTGAGTACAGGGCTTCTTGTTACAGAAGCTCTTAAAATACTTCTATCTCGCGGAAAGGTTAGAGCAGCTCCTCATTATCAACTTTATGATGCTTATCGTGGAATATTGAGAAAGGGCTATATCCCTTTTGGGAATGCTAACCCTGTTCAGAAATTAAAATTTATCATTGGACGCGCTCTTTATTTAAAACTTTCACAAGCGGTTAAGAAAAATGAAGACAGGGTTGATGAAGCTGCTTCTGTTATGGAGAAGATCATAGATCAGGCCCGTTGGACACCAAGCGGAGATAATGTACAGCCTTGGCGGTTTGAAATTAAAGGCACAAGAAAAATAATTATTCATGTTCCCGAGATTGAAAAGAAAAATCCCTATGAGTTCGATAGAGGACGACCGACGTATCTTTCCGTTGGTATGATGTTGGAAACAATGAGGATGGCGGCGAAATCTCATAGCCTTTCCCTTAGTTGGAAATTGCCAGATGATACTGTGTGGGATGGCCGAGCGATTACAATTGAAGTAAATTTTAAGAAACGACAACATTCGGTAATAGATTCTCTTTTAGCTTATGTACCCTTAAGGTCCGTAAATAGATTTTCTTATCAGACAAGAAAAATCGATGACGCTGTAAAAAAACGACTTACAGAGGAAATAGACGATCTATTTGATATCGTCTGGTTTGAAAGTCCCGAGGCGCGGTTGAAATTTTCCCGTTTGAATGCAGCTGCGACTGACATACGGTTGCGTTTGGAAGAATGCTTTAAGGTTCACAAGCAAATCATTGACTGGACAGATGGTGACAGCCGTGAAGGAGTGCCAGCTAAAGCCGTAGGTATGGACAAAATAAGTCTTATTCTTATGAAGGGCGCAATGAAGAGCTGGCCCCGTATGGATTTCATGAATAAATATATGGCAGGAACGCTTCTTGCGCAGTTGCAGATGGATATTCTGCCAGGGTATAAATGTGCCAGTCATTTTGTGGTTCTTTGGAAAGAAAGTGGCGCAAAGGAGCTCGTTGATATATTACAAGCGGGTGAAAAACTGCAACGTTTTTGGCTTCAGGCAACCCAAGAAGGGTTAGTGCTACAGCCCTCTATGGCAACAGTTTGCTTTAGCCATTATGCAGATAAAGGTATTGATTTTTCCGGTGGGAATACGTCTCTTGCGAACAAAGCCTCACGGCTTGGCGGGAAATTTGATGCTCAATTAGGTGGGCGTCTAGGTGACGTTATATTCTCTGGCCGGTTAGGGTATTCGTCAAAGACATCGGATATTCCCCGGTCTATTCGGAAAACTACTGAGCAGCTTCTATTTGATGGAACGAGCGAGACTTAAAGGATCGTTTTTCAAGCCACCGATACGTAAGCACATGCGGGCATCATTGACCTGTTTCATGAATTCCGGTTTGATGTCTTTGGTCATATTATGAATTTTTTTCAATTTTTCCAAAGGCAAGGTTTTGTCTTCGCTTTTGATAATATTTAGCATTGGCACAGGTCGTGTAGTGTAGATTTTTACATGACCTGGGAGAAATTTTTCTGTAAAATCAGCAAAGGTTTTGTAATTGAATGCCGCATGCATGGAGTTGCGGTATTCATCATTAAATTCTTGTGTCTGATGAGCGGCACTCATATCTGCAAAAAAGTCTATGGATGATTTAAATTTCATGCGACAGAAGTCGACGATATAAAGCGCCGCTTGAGGTTTCATGATACGAGAGATTTCTTGCATGGCTAGAGCCAGATCTTCTTCGGTATAGAGATGATGTAAAGCCATAGTCGAGATGACGCCTTCAATAGTAGCGTCTTCTAGAGATTCAAACTGATCTTCGGTGTTATCCGTTGTTAGCGGAAGAATGGATTTTAGGTTTTTAACATTTCCAACTTTAATTATAACATTTTTCAGACCTAACGAGGCTATTCTTTGCTGTGCTTCAAAAGCCATTGCAGGTGAAAGATCAATACCTGTGAATTGTATATCGGGATTTAGCGTAGCAACGATAGAAAGCTGTTCTGCCGGGCCACAGCATAAATCAACAACATGCGTACATCCCTGAATAACTTGAGATATTCGTGCGGCATGATAACGATAAAAAGCAGCCATGGTGCCATCGCCAGTGACGTTGGATATATAATCATCGGCCATCTGGTCATCATAAAGAGCTGAAGACGTATCTTTGAGGGGCGTACTAGTAAGTTCCTGGCGGATTAATTCCAAATTTTCAGAATTTTCATCTGGGATGAATTCCGGTATTCGTTCTTGAAACGTGCCTCCGGTGATCTCATGTGCGATCGTATATAATAATGTGTTTTTTATCATGTTCAGGATGATACAATAATGGTACTTAAAAAAAACTTAAATTATCATTATTGGACAAAATAAAACCCCCTCCGAAGAGGGGGTTTCGTAATAAAGGTAGAGCTCTTATTGCTCTTTATGATTTAGTGCGACGACGTGCAGCAAATCCAATGCCCATCAGGCCAAGACCAAGAAGGCCAAGTGATGCTGGCTCTGGAACGGCGTTAACAGTGAAGTCTGCACGGTCAAAGATGTCAAATTCCGATGTTCCGCTTGGAGAAAATAGCCCGCCTGAACCACATGCATTCACAACAGAAGTTACAACACTTGGAATATTACAATCGATATCTTTCAGGTCTCTTCCTGTTGGGTTGTCTAACAAAGACAGTCCAAGGTTGAAGTTACCAAAAGCAAGCGGGAAGCTAAAGCCACCGGCTGCAGTTACATCATTAGAAGCTGTTTCAGCAATCCAGAAGTCATCAATGCCGTCAAAACCAAATGACCAAAATGCACTTACGCCTGCATCTACACTACCAGCGCCATCATAACCAGCTGCTGTTGTAACAGTACCAGCACCAGTGCTAGCGAAACCTTCAGCCAATGTGCCGTCACGATTAAAGTCAGGTGTAGTGTCTTCGAAGAATGCAATTGCGGCACCAGCATTTCCAGAAAATCCGTAATTAGCAATTTCTGCTGCAAAATCTGCTGAAGGACCGAAAGCAAAGCGCCACAGGCCTGGGATGACTTCAGTAGCAGATATAACAACAACTTCAAAAATAGCTGTTAATTCACTGTTTGCAGGATTGGCTGTTCCGATACCTGTACCGTCAATTGTATCGATGTTAATCATGCCGCGGAGTTTGTCACCAACATCTAGAGTTGTATCATTTCCGCCGTCCCAATTAATCAGTATTTCTGCACTACGGTCATTCAAAGAAGTTGTTCCATTAACCAATGAGTTAATAGAAGCCGCATTAGCAGATGAAATACCGAAGCTGGCTACTAGCGCCGTTGTTAAAAGTAATTTTTTCATCATAATATTGTCCTTAATTTCACTTAATAAATTCTACATCGAAAAATTATATCCGATTGGTTCAGAACTTCCCGAGTACTGAACCGGACCGTTCGACAATGAATATGCATGTGCTGTGCCAGTTATTAAAATATTTATCTATAACAATGACTTAGGTGTATTTATTCTATTCTATTATTCTTGTCAGTAAGTATTTATACGATAATTGTAAAAAAATCTGACACTATTTCTTCCCAACAGGGGGAAAAGAAGGAAGTCAGTTATTTGTTAGTAGGTGGGTTCGTTGAAATATATAATGAAAACAGACTATTAGGTAAATTTTTCTAATATTATTGAGGGATAAATAAATGTGTAAAGAAATCCGACACTCCAGATTTTGAGGGGTAATCGCGATGTTTTATATGAGGAATGCTAATACTATATATTACTCTAGGATGAGGGATATGGGTGTGATTTGTCTTTTTTGCGCCCAATTGGTATGATTTGATGGGAGAAATGGAACTGAAATGATATATTTCATCGTTATTGTATAAAGAACATGTATCAAAATGAGATTTTTCGTCTCTTCTAAGGTTTTAGAAATGCTTTATTCATAAATTGATACTATAAGTTTACGTGTAAATAGGATGCCCCTTCCTTCTGCTGTGGGTGTTGTTCAGTTTCGCAACTAGATTTGTTGTAAGTGTTTTAAGGCACATATAGAAGAATGATTAGAATTTTTAAACATTACGTACCTAAGTCTTTGTTTGTTCTGGGATTATGGGAGACAATTATTCTATTAGGGGCCATTTGGGGGGCTTTAATTATCCGATATTTTCAGGCAGACCTTTTTGCGCCTGATTTTTCTAGTCATATTATTGAAATTCTCTCTTTTGTGTTCGTGGTATATATTGTTCTGTTAGCGACAGGGCTTTATCATTTGGATGCGTGCCGGGACCTTAAAGTTACGGTAATTCGTTTGAGCACAAGTTTAGGATTAGCATTCATTGTCCTTTCCGTTGTGCTCTACATGTTTCCAACTATCGAATTATGGCGAAGTGTGATTATTTACGCCTTGTCTTTCTCGTTTGCCGGCATACTTCTTAGCCGTTATATTTATGTGCATATTGTAGATATAAAGGGATTGAAAAGAAGAGTACTTGTTTTGGGAGCAGGTGAAAGAGCTCAAATGGTTCGGGCTTGCGGCTCTCTTTCATCTAATGAAGTGAAATTTATTGATTTTCTGCGTGTTGCCAAGAATGAGAATATAATCGAGGATGCCAAAGATTATGATAAAAGTCGCTCATTAAGAGAATATGTCGATGAGCTAGCCGTACAAGAAATAGTTGTCGCCATAGAAGAGCGGCGCGGGGCATTGCCAATTGATGAGCTTTTGGATTGTAAGATGAAAGGATGTCACATCATTGATGCGACGACGTTTATTGAACGGCAATCTGGAACCGTCAGCCTGAGAAATCTTAATCCGAGTTGGATGGTATTTTCAGACGGTTTTGGCGGGGTAGGTGAAATTGACCTTATTCTGAAGCGTATTTTTGATGTGACGGCGAGTTTATTGCTTTTGATTTTAAGTATGCCAATTCTGATTATTACGTCTGCTTTGGTTAAGATGACCAGTAAAGGGCCTATATTTTATCGACAGGAACGCGTGGGGCTGAACGGTAAAACGTTCAATGTCCTGAAATTTCGCAGTATGACCGTGGACGCGGAGGCCGATGGTGTTCCGAAATGGGCAGATAAAAATGATGTGCGTGTGACAGGGCTGGGGCGTATTATCAGAGCTTCCAGAGTTGATGAAATACCACAGATTTTCAATGTGTTAATAGGTAGCATGAGTTTTGTTGGACCACGTCCGGAACGTCCGTTTTTCGTTAACCAGCTCGAAAAAAATATACAACTGTATAGGGAAAGACACCGGGTTAAGCCGGGGATTACTGGCTGGGCTCAGTTGAACTATCCTTATGGTGCTTCAGAGGAAGATACCAAACGTAAATTAGAATATGACCTTTATTACATTAAGAACTATTCCTTATTCCTCGATTTTCTTATACTCATACAAACAGTGCGTGTTGTGTTATGGCCGAATGGTGTGAGGTAAGGCGGACTATATGGAAAATGGATTTGCTGAAATTGGTTTCGTAACCTATGCTTTGGCAGGCTTGTCTTACTTTTCTCTGGCGGTATATCTTGTCATTAATGGGCAAAATCGTCGTGAGAACCTGTGGCTCACAGGGGCAATTGTTATTAGCGCTATATGGTCAATTGTTACGGCCTTAGCCTTTTGGGGGATTAGTTTAGCAGCT
The DNA here is from genome assembly GCA_016764855.1 of Emcibacter sp. Taxonomy (GTDB): domain Bacteria; phylum Pseudomonadota; class Alphaproteobacteria; order Sphingomonadales; family Emcibacteraceae; genus Paremcibacter. The sequence continues at coordinate 13,657 of JAESRB010000282.1, read as the reverse complement.
AATTTTCTGTCTTTTCTGGAAATATTGCGCGGTGTGTCATGGATCGCATTTTTTGCGGTCTTATTGTCACGAATATGGGAAATGCAGGGTAATGAGAAGCTCGGACGGAATCTGAAATTATCTTTGATTTTTTTCCTTGGTACCCTTTTACTTGTAAGTCTTGTGGATATTGGATTTGTTTTTGGTTATTCGGATTTCCGATTACCAGCATTCTATAATATTTATACGATCCTCATTCTATGCATCATCATCTTTTTACTGGTTGAGAACCTTTACCGGAATTCTGCTGAAGAGGGGCGTTGGGGAATTAAGCTATTATTATTGGCTGTCGCGGGTCTTTATATTTATGATTTTCTTTTATTTGCGGACCGGATCCTTTTTACGTCTATCGGAAAAAAATTATTTGAGGCTCGAGGTATCATAAACATTTTGCTGGTGCCCTTGCTTGCTGTTGCTGTTTCAAGAAACCCTACCTGGAAAATGAATGTGCAAGTATCCCGTAAGGTGGCTTTTCATACCATTACGCTGATTGGAACGGGCGCTTATCTGATTGGAATGTCTGCTGCAGGGTATATGTTGCAGAATTTTGGTGGTAAGTGGGGGAATATTCTTCAGGTTACATTTATTCTAACAGCTCTTCTGGGATTAGTGGCTTTTGTTACTTCAGGAAAATTCAGGGCTTTGACGCAGGTTTTGTTATCAAAGCATTTCTTCCAGTATCGCTATGATTATCGTGAAGAATGGTTGAAATTTATCAGTACCATATCGGCCACAGGCGAGCATTATGACCTTCGTGAACGTGTCATTAAGACATTGGGGGATGTTGTGGATAGTTCCGGCGGGGCTTTATGGCTATGTGAGCAACCGGATGTATACCAACTGGCGGCGAAATGGAACTTCCCTTATAATGTGGAAGATGAGTTGTTATCGGGGGATGAATTTATAAAATTCCTGGAGCAGGAAGAATGGGTTATTGACCTGAACAGGGAAATAGAAGATGGCACCATAAGAAATCATGAAATTTTGGTTCCAGAATGGTTGTTGAGAAATGATCAATATTGGCTTGTTTTACCGCTTATTCATTTGGGGAAATTGGTGGGATTTGTCATTTTGTTACAACCCCGTGTGAGGAGCCGTTTGAATTGGGAGAGTACTGACCTGTTAAAGACCTTAGGTCGGCAAACCGCCAGTTATCTGGCAGAGCAAATTGCGGAAATGTCACTGGCAGAAGCCAGAGAATTTGAATCTTTTAATCGAAAATTTGCTTTTGTCGTTCATGATATTAAAAATTTAACCAGTCAGTTGTCGCTCATCGTGAGAAATGCAGAAAAATATGCGGATAATCCGGAATTTCAAAAGGATATGATCTTGACAATTCAGGACTCAGTGGCAAAGATGAATAATCTATTGTCTCGTATTACGGTAGTTCAGGAACCCTCTTTGGAGAAAAATGATGAAGTCCTGAATATTGCGGAAATTATGGGGAAAATTGTTAAAGGTTATGACAAACGTGGTTTGAATATTGGGTTTAGCAAAGAAGAAAATGAGGTAGAAGTTTATGCCGATGAAGAAAGTATCGATACAATCTTCATGCATCTGATTGAAAATGCAAAGGAAGCCTGTGTAGAGGATAACATCAAGATAGACATAGACCTGTCCTGTAAAGGCGGGTTTGCTATTGTGAAAGTCAGTGATAATGGGCATGGTATGGAACAGGATTTCATTCAAAACGAATTATTCAGGCCATTTCGGTCAACAAAGAAAAACGGTTATGGAATCGGTGCCTATGAAAGCCGTGAAATGATTAAGCGTTTAGGCGGTCGATTGAATGTAAAAAGCAAAAAAATGGCCGGTACGACAATGAAAGTTTATCTGCGTTTAGTGGATGGCGTTGAGGTGGGGTTAAGTTGAGGGGAAGTGCAATATGAGCAAGGCTAAAAGAAATTTGTTGGTGGTTGAGGATGATTCGGGCCTTCAAAGACAATATAAATGGAATTTTGAAAACTATAATGTGACCATCGTGGGGGAGCGGGGGGATGCAATAGAGGCCTATGAAAAGGAAAAACCAGCGGTTGTGACCCTGGACCTTGGATTGCCACCTGACCCAGATGGCACGTCCGAAGGCTTTGCGACCTTGGAAGAAATTTTAAAAATAGCGCCCAGAACAAAAGTAATCGTTGCGAGTGGGCATGGCGGCCATGAAAGTGCCTTGAAAGCTATTTCTATGGGGGCTTATGACCTTTATCAGAAGCCAGTCGATCCGGATCAACTGGGCTTGATTGTGGAAAGAGCGTATCGGCTATATGATCTGGAAGAAGAAAACCTCCGCTTGTCAGAGGTACAACAAACTTCTGGTTTTCAGGGGCTGATTACCGGTTGCCCAAATATGTATAAAGTCTGCAACATGGTAGAACGTGTTGCACCGGCCAATGTGTCAGTTCTGTTGCTTGGGGCCAGTGGTACCGGTAAAGAGTTGTTGGCAAGAGCCGTCCATAACCTTAGTGACAGGAGAAATGGAAGATTTGTTGCGATAAACTGTGCGGCAATTCCAGAAAACCTACTGGAAAGTGAACTGTTTGGTTACGAGAAGGGCGCCTTTACGGGGGCGGTTAAGCAAACCAAGGGTAAAATTGAAATGGCCGAAGGCGGGACGCTGTTTCTTGATGAAATTGGAGATATGCAATTTTCTCTACAGGTAAAGCTTTTACGGTTTTTACAGGAACGTGTCATAGAACGCATTGGAGGACGTAAAGAAATTCCGGTGGATGTGCGCGTGGTTTGTGCAACGCATCAGGACTTGGAAGCAGATATTGCAGAAGGTAGTTTCCGGGAGGATCTTTTCTATCGGTTAAGTGAAATAATTATAACCATTCCATCATTGGCGGAGCGGGAAGGGGATGCTATCCTTTTAGCAAAAATATTCCTGGTTAAATTTAATGAAGAACTTAATAAGCAAATAAAGAGTTTTACACAGGACGCCTTGACGTCAATTGCGTCCTATAATTGGCCGGGCAATGTGCGGGAATTGGAAAACAGGATTAAAAGATCTGTTATCATGTGCAATGGAAATAAGATAACGTCGGATGATCTGGAACTTAATATTAAAGAAAATGAAATTACGATATTGAACCTCAAGGCCGTGAGGGAGAACGCGGATATCAAAGCCATAAATATGGCGATGGCCCAGTCAAGTGGTAATGTGAGACAGGCCGCAAAGATACTAGGCATTAGCAGACCCACTTTTTATGGTCTGATTAAGCAATATGACATAAAGATATAATTTACGTGGAACTCACTGTGAAGAGAACGAAAATGAAAAAAATAGCCATATTTTCTATTGCAATATTGATGGGAACATCTATCCCTGCCTTTGCGGCAGTGAATAGTGAAAAGAGTGCGGAATATATCAGAGATGCTCAGGAGTATCTCCAAAAAGGCGAAGTGAAGTCGGCAATTATACAGTTGAAAAATGCAATTGTTGCGGAGCCTAAAAACCCTCAGTATAGGGTCGCGTTGGCTGATTTATATCTTCAGGTTAAAAATGCAATATCTGCTGAAAAAGAATATTTGCGAGCCATTGATCTTGGCATGGATTCTTCAAAAGTTATTATTAATTTGAGCAAGACACGCTTGCTTCAAAGGGAATATGAAACTGTTTTGGAAACGCTCCATGAGGAGGATGTCGCGGATGATAAAAAGGGCGAATTATATCTTATCATTGGGAATGCTCATCAGGGCCTGAATGATCTGGATAAAGCGCTGGAATTTTATGAGAAGGGCGAGAAAAAAAATAGCGGCAGTGATAATATTGCTATCGCCATTGCGCAGATATATTACTTCCAGAAAAATATGAAGCAGGCGGAAATTAAAACAGACAAAGTTCTTTCCCTCAATCCAAAAAATATTAAGGGATTGATTTTGAAGGGAGAACTGGTGAATCTGGAACAGGGGCCGGAAAAGTCGATAATTTTCTTTGAGCAGGCACTGGAATATGAACCCAAAAATGTATCGGCTTTGTTTAAAATGGCCGCAATATTATTTGACTTAAAGCGTGCTGATGAGGCCTTGGAAAGACTTGATGTAATCTTCTCGATTATGCCAAACCACCCTTTGGCAAATTATTTATCTGCAGTTATTTATACGCAAAGACAAGAGCTGGATAAAGCAGAGCAATTTCTGGATGCTTCCGGACAGGCACTGGATAATTTCCCGGGTGCTCTGATACTGCGTGGCGTGATTAATTATAGTCAAAGCAACTATGCACAGGCTATTTATTTCCTAAATAAACTGGTTAAAATTACACCGGATAATGTAGTAGCTCGCCGCCTTCTTGGAGCATCTTTACTGCGTCAGAATGATGCGGAAGAAGCGATTAAGGTTTTGTTGCCTATTGCCAAAGATGGTAAGGCCGGGCCAGTAGTATATACATTATTGGGTAGTGCCAATATGAAGCTGGGGAAATTTGACAAAGGCACAGAGTATTTTGAAAAAGCCGTCGAAATAAATCCTGAAGCAAGTAAATTAAGAACACAATTGGCTTTGAGTAAATTTGCGGCAGGCGATGCGAAGGCAGCTCAGCAAAATTTACAGGAAATATTGGCAAAGGACCCTAATTCAACTCAGGCCGCCGTGTTCTTGACGCTTATTTCACTTCGAGAACAAAAATTTGATGAGGCAATTGTAAATGCGGATGCACTGATTAAACAGGCTGCGAATAATCCAGTAGGTTATAACCTTAAAGGTGCGGCTTTTATGGCGCAAGGCAAGGCGGCCGAAGCTAGAGAACAATATACTAAAGCTCTGAATATTTCGTCCTCTTATCATTCAGCTTCCATGAATTTAGCGCAATTGGAACTGAGGGAAGGTAATGAGGAACTGGGTCTTGAAATTTATCATGGTATTTTAAAAAGTAATAAAAAGCATGAGGGTGCTTTGTTGGCTCTGGCACGTAATTATAAGAAGAAGAACTTGCCAACCGCAGAAGGTTATTTCCAACGTATCATCGAAGTGGCACCGAATAATATTCGTGCGCGCATTGAATATTCTGAATTTTTTATTCTACAGAAAAAAATGGATCGGGCTAAAGCGGTTATACAGCAGGTTGTTGCGGATTTTCCCAACCAACCAGCAGCTTTTGAGGCCAATGGAAATATTGATTTAATAATGGGGGATATTGATTCTGCCATTACCAATTTTGAACGCATGGCTGGCCTATTGGGCAATAAAGCAGAGGCGTATCAAATGTTGGGGCGGACACAATTAAGAGCGAAGGATCCAATTGCGGCCAAGAGTAATTTTGTGAAAGCTTTATCAATGACGGATAATAAGTCGTCGCTCTTGATTGATTTGATTTCCTTGGAAATTATTGGAAAAAATTTCAAAAAGTCACAAACCTATATTAATCAGTTAAAAGAAATTGATGACAGCAAACCTGTTGCTTACATATTGGAAGGTCGGCTACTGGATATCCAGGGAAAAGCTGAAGATTCTCTAATAAGTTACTTAAAAGCCCTGAAGAGAGGGGCGGGCAGCAGCCGGTTCACCGTTGATTTGGCACGGGCCTATATTAATAATGAGCAGACTGATAATGCCTTGGAAATTATATATTCATGGTTGGATGAGCATAAGGGTGACATTGCGGTGCGTCATATTCTGGCAGGATATTATCTGCAGGTGAATGACTATAGTAAATCCATAGAACAATATGAGATTATCTTAGAGCGGAGTACAGAAAATCCGATTGCATTGAATAATATTGCTTGGCTGTATAGCAAAGTAGGTGAGGATAAGAAGGCGCGGACGGCTGCTGAAAAGGCTTATGCGTTATTTTCCGATGAGGCATCCTTCATTGATACATATGCCTGGATATTGGTACAGCAAGGCGAGAATGATAAAGGACTGACACTTCTGCGCAAGGCGGTCTCAAAAGACCCTAAAATGGCAGAGGTGCGTTATCACCTTGCTGTCGCTCTTAAAAATTCAGGAAAATTAAAGGCGGCAAGAAAAGAATTGGAGACAACAATTTCCAGTGGAGATACTTTCCCGGATATGGAAAAAGCACGTAAATTGCTTATTCAGTTGTCACAATAGATCAATCATTCATTTTGTGAGTATGTTTTTTGGAAATTCTGTTTCTTAGTCACCGTTTTCCTTATCCTCCCACGCGGGGGGATAAAATCCGGTCTTTTAATATGGTCAAGCATCTTCATGAAGCGGGCCATAAGGTTACGGTTGCTTCTCTTGCGCGGTCGCGGGAAGAAGCCGAAGCCTGTGATGGTATTCGGGATTATTGCGATGATTATGTGCTGTGTGAGGTCTCTAATCCGGTTCAGGCCCTGCGTATGGGGCTTCGGTTATTAACGTCAGAGCCGTCTTCTATGGGTTTCTTCTATTCATCGAAGTTACAGAAGCAGGTTAACCGGCTTTTGGCGGAAAAGAATTTTGATTTGATTGTGGTGTTCAGTTCGAGCGCGGCTCAATATGTTTCTCATGTGACGAATATCCCGAAATTTCTGGATTTTTGCGATATGGATAGTCAGAAGTGGCTGTCTTTTGCCCAATTCAAAAAATGGCCTATCAGTATAGGCTATCGCTTGGAGGGGACAAAGATGGAGCGGGCAGAAATAAAGCTATGCGGACAATTTGACCTTTGTTCCTGTGCAACGGACTTTGAGGTTGATACGCTGGATAGCTATGGGACGGGCGTGGCCAGTGCGCATTTCCCCAATGGTGTTGATTTTGATTTCTTCGTTCCAACAGAGGAAGAATATCAGCGGCATAGTATCAGTTTTGTGGGCCGGATGGATTATTACCCCAATGAAGAATGTGTCTTGTCCTTTTGTCAGGATGTGTTCCCCCGGATACTGGAAACATACCCGGATGCTACATTCACGGTGATCGGAGCTTGTCCGCCCCCTAATATCATGGCGTTAAATAATATGCCGGGGGTGACGGTAACAGGGACCGTGGATGATATTCGGAATTATGTGCGGAAAACAGCCGTAATGGTGACGCCTCTTGAAATTGCGCGGGGAACGCAGAATAAAATACTTGAGGGTATGGCCATGGGGGTACCGGTGATCAGCAGCCGTACGGCCGCTCGGGGTGTGGATGCGGTGGTTGGGGAGCATATTCTTGCGGCAACAACGGCCGATGAATATGTGGGTCATATTTCAAGGATATTTGAGGATGAAACGGAACGTGATCGTTTGGCCAAAGCCGGACGTGAGCGTGTGACAACCCATCACAATTGGCCCCGGGCCATGACATTATTTAACGAGGCTATTGAGAGATGCCTTGCCATTGCCCATAAAAAGGCAGCCTAACTTTAAAGGCAAAACAAGAGTATATTTGATGCGTATTTTGCATGTTTTTGACCATTCTATTCCACTGCATAGTGGTTATACTTTCCGAAGTTATCAGATACTGCGGGAGCAGCGGGCGCTTGGCTATGAAACAGTTCATGTGACGAGCATCAAGCATTTGAACCCGGAAAGTTCAGAAGAAACAGTTGAGGATTTGAAATTTTTCAGGACAACGGAATATAACAAGCTTTTCAGCAAACTACCGGTCATCAATCAATATGAGGTAGTCCGCAGTTTGAAAAAAAGACTCCGGCAAATTCTGGAAATAGAAAAAGTGGACGTCATCCAAGCCCATTCACCCATGTTAAACGGCATGGCCGCTGTTGCGGTAGGTAAGGAATTCAACATTCCGGTCCTTTATGAAATCAGAGCATTCTGGGAAGATGCTGCGGTCAGTAATGGGAACTGTAAAGAAGGTGATTTGCGTTACCGTTTGTCCAAGGATATGGAAACAAAAGTCGTTCGTGATGCCGATGCGGTTACAGTCATTTGTAACGGATTAAAGCAGGATTTAATATCACGGGGCATCGCAGAAGAAAAAATCACACTGATTCCAAATGCGGTTGATATTAGCAAATTTTCGGGACCGTCAGAACCCAACGCGGACCTTAAAAGTAAATTAGGTCTTGATGGGGCTATTACGCTGGGGTTCATTGGCTCTTTTTATGATTATGAAGGCCTGGAAATTCTGTTGGATAGCCTACCCACGATCCGTAGAGATTTCCCAAATGTAAAGCTGCTTCTTGTGGGGGGCGGACCGGAAGATAAGAACTTAAGAGAACTCGTCAGATTAATGGGGATTCAGAATCAAGTCATATTTACCGGGCGTGTCCCTCATGATAAGGTGCAGGACTATTATAATCAGGTGGATATTTTTGTTTATCCACGAAAAAAAATGCGTTTGACAGATCTGGTAACGCCCTTAAAGCCGTTGGAGGCCATGGCACAGCATAAGCTGGTGGTGGCTTCTGATATCGGGGGGCATAATGAATTGATCGAGGATGGTAAAACCGGTGTTTTGTTTAAACCGGATAGCTCACTCAGTCTGGCTCGTACGGTCGTTGGTCTTTTAAAACAGCGTGAAAACTGGTCGGAAATGATTGATCAGGGGCGTAAGTATGTTGAGGAAGTTCGCAATTGGAAAAATTCTATCGCCAACTATCCAGCCATATTTGACCGGATTGTCAAAAAGAAGGATTAACGCCCCATATTTTTGCATAGGCCGCGAACATACGGTCCTGATCAAAAGTATTTTTAACGTGGTTTTTATTCGTCGTACCAATCTGTTCCCGAACAGTTTTATTGGTGGTCAATTCTATGAGAGCATTAGCAAAGGCATGATCGTCACCGGCGGTAACGATGAAGGGTTTGTTTTGGGGATGCATCATGAATTTAACATCGCCCACATCGAGCCCGACAATGGGCAGGCTGGCCGCCATGGCTTGATTGAGGGAATTGGGCATTTGTTCCGTATCAGACGAAATGGCGTAAATATCCAGTAAGCCTAAAGCCTGAGCAGGATTATCAATATGACCGGGCAGGTATATATGGTCCGTTAAGTCATAGTCAGAAATCAATTTTTCAAGTTTTTGCCGTTCATTGCCTTCACCCATAATAATAAGGCTGGTTTTTTGGTCAGGACAGGTCTGTCGCAGATGATGGAAGGCTGTAATCAGGCGTGTTAAATTCTTTTCCGCCCGTAATGGCGTCATGGTGCCAATCACAATATCACCAGGTTGCTTGGTAAAACCGGCAATAATATCGTCTTGTGGCGGGGAGGCATATAGCTCACAATCAACCCCGTTAGGGATATAGTGAATTTTATGGTCCGGTATTTTCCAGTCTGACCGGCATATTTTGATTAATGTTTGAGAGGGGACGATGATGCCTTCAATATTTCGGAGGGCAAGACGGCGGAACCAGTTGCGCTTTGGTAGTGTGTTGATGGCCTCTTCCGGGCCAAATCCGCTTTCCAGATGGTAATGGCGACAGATGGGATTAATGCTGTTGGACAGCGCCCATTCCGTTGATCCCCAGTTATAGGTCAATAGCAGATCGGGCTTTATCTGCCGAAGTATCTTGCGATAATTCAAGACACGTTGCGGCATATTTCCCTTATCCGCATTAGAAATATCAGGGATTTCATAGTTCACATTCTCATTGAGGCGGGATGAACAACTATAAATATGATCTGTAGATAATAATGTATGCCGGACGAGAGGCCCAAAGTGGTTCATTAAATATGAAATACGTATGGGAACACCACCATGTGCAAAAGAGGGAATCACATGAAAGATATGGGGTACATGAGTTGTATTTGAGACTTTTGACGGTTTTGTCATATTTTTCTTTTAATTTAGGACTGTCATGAGGGGGCATATTAACGTTAATTTGTTAAAATAGGAAAAATTTACTTATTTTTCAAAGAAATATAGCAATAAGATTGTTTCAATGAGATAAACGACATAAATCAAAGAGGGGTTAAGCTGTGTCGAGAAATTTAACATTTATTATTTTAGGATTAATGGCCCTAATGTTGGCATATATTGCCAACCCATCGCTGACGGCGGTATTGCAACAGGTAACAACGGAACCGTTGCCACGGGAATTTATTCGACTTTTACAGAATAGCGAACTTATTGCTTTTGCAGGTTATACAAGTATTTTTGGGCTGTTTTTTTTCCTGTTATATCTCTTGTTTCCAGTTTTTTATGTCTGGTATCATATCAATGCAACGTTGCGGATAATTTCTGAAATGCCATTGAGCAGTAATCCGATCAAGAGAATGGATAAGAAAACATTCCTGTCCGAATTAAAGTCTTTGGGGTTTATTGGAAAATTGGCGAAAGATTATGGCTCTTATCTTGTTCAGGGGGCAGAAGAAGAGGTGCCGTCCGAAGTTCTGAAAACGGTCCGGCTGACGCGGGCTAAGAACAAGAAAATCAAAATTTCACCAGTCAGCGCAACGATTTCCGCAGAGACAGTATTTAATGAGGCGAGCCTTGTGAGGGAAAACCTTATGTTAGGATTTTTCTCGGTTTTAGCTCGTGCTATGGCTGGGGCCGCGGTTGTTTGTCTTGTAATATCAATATTGTCTTTTTCTCTGGTTCAGGGAAAGGGTGATGTGGTTGAGTTTCATATACTACAGACAGGAATGATGGCGTTTGTGTATCTTTTGATTTCAGCGGTAATCATCGGGGGATTAGCGGCTTTGATGAATATGATTTTATCCCAAAATGCCGATGCTGTGGCACGAAAGGTAAATGGCTTATTCTATCAGAACAGTTGGCAACAGGATATTGCTCGGATTACCAGCAATCTTGAGGGCAATTCCGCAGCGGAGAAGTTGGAAAAAATTCTGCAAGATAGTCTGAATAAGCCTATGAAGGAAATCTCGGGTGCGGTGAAAGCCTTGGCATTGGAACAAGAGAAGAAACTGGATCATATTCTGTCAAAAACCTTGGACAATTTTTCAGAGAACCTGATGAAAAAATCAGGATCTGATATGGGGTATTTGAATAGGGCTATTAAGGATGCAGCTCTCAGCGCGGAGCAAATGAAAAAACATTTCGTCGAGGCGAATAGCGCATTTTCAAAACAAATGGATAAACAGTCCACAGCCATTGCCAAGCATTTGACAGACATGCAGAAAATATTAGGCAACAGTGAAAAAATCACCCAGGCAGGAAGCGAAAAAATCATAGTTACTCTGGCAGGGGAAGTTGAAAATACTTATAAGAAGTTCGGTGAGTATATGGAAAGTAGCCTGAAAAGGCTGGATGAAAAACAGACCATTATTGAAAGCTCATCCAATGATAAAAATGGTATTATGAAGGACTTGCATGATACAGCAAAAGATATGGCGACCATTTCAAATGCGTCGGGTATGTTGCTGGAACGTTTTATTGCATTGGCGACTGAATTAGATCAGCTTCTCAGCAATATGAAGGAAAACGGGTTGCCGAACCAGAATGATACCACAGAGAAGCGGGATAAGCTTAAATTGGCTATGTTGAAATTAAAGAAAATAAATAAGGACAGAATTGATGAACTGCCGGATATGTAGACTTATTCTACTTGCAGGGTATTTCATTAGAGAAACTTAGCCAAGATATCCCGGTAATTGCGACTGACTTGAAGTTTTGCACCGCTTTTCAGGGTGATTTGATACTTCCCCCCGTTGGTTGGCTGAAGCTCAACAACTCTTGATATATTTACGATTGTCGAACGGTGAACCCGCTGAAATAATGCGGGGTTCAACCTTTTTTCCATATTCTTCATAGTTTCCCGTAGGATATGTGTCTTGTCTGCTACATGAAGGCACATATAATCACCAGCGGCATCGATCCATTCAATGCTGTCTATATTGACGCGGGTAATTTGCCCGCGATCTTTAATATTCAGGTGAGATTCATAATTATTTTCGAGCGTCAGGTTTTGGGAATTAATTATTTCCGATAATTCAAGGGTTGGAGGATTGTTCATGGATCTTATCAAGTTAATGAGTTTGGCATTTTGTTCAAAGGTGATCCGTTCCTGTATGGTTTCCCGGACTTTCACGATGCTTTCCAGAAGGCGGTCTTCGTCAATGGGTTTTAAGAGATAATCCTGAGCATGCGCCTCGAAAGCCTTGATGGCATATTGATCAAATGCGGTGGCAAAAATAACTAATGGCATTTCTTCTTTGGCTAGCGCTTTAACGACTGCAAAACCGTCAAAACCGGGCATTTGAATGTCCAGAAAAACGAGGGCAGGGCGTTCAGCGCGTATTTTCTTAATGGCTTCCCGGCCATTGGCACAGGTGCCGATGATTTCGATATCCTCAAATGTACTTAGACGCAGTTCCAGGCCACGCAGGGCCAATGGTTCGTCATCCACCAACAGGGTGCGTATTTTTTTGTCTGTCATTGAGCGACCTCCGCATATGGCTCATTATTATTTTCATCAGACGTATATACACAGGGCAACGTAATATTTATGGTTACGCCCTTATTCGGCTGGCTGAGAATGTTAAAACTGCTTTTGTTAGGATATAGCTTTACCAGTCTTTCTTTTGTATTTTCAATGCCGACACCGCTAGAGTTTTGACTGATTATACTGGATTTGTCTTTGCTGAAGCCCGGTCCATCATCGGACAGGATAATATTTAGCTCTTTATCCTTTATGAGGGCTTTTATGGTGATTGTTCCGCCTTCTAACTGTGGATTTATGGCATATTTAATTGAATTTTCCACAAGGGGCTGCAGCAATAAATTTGGAATCATTGCTGTTTTAGCTTCTTCTGAGATATCGATGATAATTTTCAGACGTTCCTGAAAGCGTACGCGTTCAATATCAAGGTAAAGTGACAGGGCATAGACTTCTTCTTCAACTGTGGTCTTTTGCAAGGGCTGGCTGACCAGGCTAAACCTTAGAAAGGCACTTAATTTGGTGATCATGCTATTGGCTTCTTTGGCCTGTTTATCCAGAACCAATGTGGAAATAGCGTTGAGGGTATTGAATAGAAAATGCGGGTTCAATTGATACCGCAGCATTTTAAGCTGAGCTTGATGGGCCTGAGCCGTCGCAGCGAGATACATTTCTTTTTGTTGCTGAAGTTGAAAGTGAATATTGATGATGAAATATAACCCGGTCCATGCCATGAGAACAAAGGTATCATAAAGGGTGCGGTATAAAAATCCAAGCCCCTCCATTGTCCAGTCCGGGTCATATAGCTTGTTCATGGACCATACTTCGACAAAGGAAAACAGCATGGAGCTAATCATTATGCAAAGGGTAACAGAGCCCAGAAGCATAAGAGGGGGCATGTCACTTCGTCTTAAAAATTGATACATATGACGTAGGCCAATGGTGATCCAGAATCCGCCAATCACACCCATTAGGACAGCATAAATAAATTCCGGCTTTTCTCCTAGGGCGTAAGCGTTTAGGGTTCGGGCTGCACAATAAGCAACCCAGCCTAAAATCTGGAGGCTCCAGAATAGCTGTTCTTTATGTTCGATAAGGTTTTTAAGTTTTTTATCCAATATTCACCTGACCTGTGGGGAGGATGTATCTTTTACGGAGTTGCCGAAAAGACATGTTGCCGCCTGTTAACCTGTGAAGCGTGCTAAATATAGCTTTGTCCACCCTGTATAATCAAGGAATCTCTTGTAAATACCAGAGTTCCGGGATTGTTTTACGGCTTGTACGGGGAAGTGCAGCAGGCAGGGCACCCACAGCGAGTTGTGTGGTCTCGACGGATGCCCTTGCCAATGCCGTCCCTACGGAGGACTGGAGTTGTAAGGAGGTAT
>JAESRB010000281.1 GCA_016764855.1 Emcibacter sp. | reverse complement strand
TATCTTGCCATGGCCGGATTGAACAGGCTTCACCTGAAAGATGATCGTATTCACCCCGTAGAGATCAACGATTTTCTACCCGCCGTGGCCCAAGGGGCCATCTGCATTGAAATTGCCAGCCATAATGACACGGCCCGGAAATTGTTGCAGTCCCTGAACCACAGCGCCACGGAATTATGTGTCCGGGCGGAACGGTCCATGTTGAAAATTCTGGACGGTTCCTGCCGCACCCCAATTGCCGGACATGCCACTTTGCAAGGCGCGACCTTAACCCTGAAGGGGCAGATTTCCCTGCCCGATGGCCGCGAAAGCCATGACTTTGAAGCCACAGGCGACGACCCGGAAAAGCTGGGAACCCACGTTGGACAACGTTTAAGAGAACAAGCCGGCCCCGAGTTTTTCAAGAAACTGGAAGCAGAATTATAGATGAATTTCCTGCTCACGCGCCCAGAAGAAGACATAAAAAAGCTGGCTATCCGGCTGAAAGTGCTTGGCCATGGTGTCACTTGTGAGCCCCTACTGACCATAAAATACCTGCCGCCGCAAGAGACTGATTTAGCCAAATTTCAGGCTCTGCTCTTTACTAGCGCCAACGGCGTCCGGGCCTTTGCCCGCCATAATTCCAGTCGTCACATGACCTGCTTTGCCGTGGGGGACGCCACCGCAGCCACCACAAAGGCTGCCGGGTTTACCACCATCTTTACCGCAGGCGGTGATGTGGACAGGCTGGCCGCCCTTGTGGTCCGTACGCTTGAGGATAAAACCAAAGCCCTGTTACATGTCTCCGGCACAGATATCGCCGGAAACCTATCGGCACTATTGGAAAAATCCGGCTTCCAAGTGACCCGGCTCAAACTCTATACCGCCGTTAAAGCAACGGGTTTTTCGTCGGCAACGCAAGATGCTCTACGCGCCGGGCACATCACTCATATTCCTTTTTATTCCCCGCGCACGGCACAAAGTTTTATGGATATCATTCAGCAGCATAATTTATCGGGCCCTTTATCAAAAATTACCGCCCTTTGTCTTAGTTCTGCCGTATCTAATGTGATAAAGTCCCCTATCTGGGGTAGCATATTGACCGCAGCCCACCCGGACCAAGACAGTCTCTTCACATTAATTGACGTAAAGTTAAAGGAAGACCGGCAATGACCCAAAAGAAATCAAATGTGGAACCGCCAAAAGTGGAAAAATCAAAAGTGGAAAAAAACGCCTCGGAAATCATTGCCGAACGCAAAGCCAAGCTGGAAAAATCCTCCTCTAAAGCCTCGGCGAGCATTTCCGGTAAAGCAACTGTCCCAAATACAGCTCATGATACAACTAAGGATACGGATAAAAATAAACAACAGGAAAAACCCCATGAGCGTAATTGGGCCTTACGTGTCCTGCTCATCCTGATTGTCTTTTTATTGGGCGCTGGTACGACGCTTTATTTTCTGCCGATACTGAAAGAACGCCTACCGATTTTGGCCCAATGGGTTGGACCAGATAACACGGCCAATAGCACCGCAAATAACAGCCAATACTCAGAATTCACCACCAAGCTGTCACGGTTGGAAAGTCGTCTCGCCCAACATGAAAATGATATAGACAACCTGCGCAATGCCGCCGCTGATGCAGACCCGAACGCGCCGAACGCCCTTTTGATGGAGCGTCTGGACAGTCTGGAGCAAGCGGCGCTGCAAACCAAAGAAGATAATAGCAAAAGCGCACAGGACCTATCCCAATCGGCCCGAATTGATATGCTACTCAGCCGTATGAGCCAATTGGAGGCCTCCTTCGTACCGCTCAGCAAGGGATTATCCGACGCGCAAACCGCCCGACTTGAACGATCACAACTGGCGGAAAATTCTACCCAACAATCGGACCAACTGGATCAGATCGAAAACCGCCTGCGTAAAGTCGAAGATTACGCCGGACGGGATAACAACGGCGCACTGCTGGCCTTTCGTCTTGGGGAACTGCGCCGAAAAGTCACATCCGGCAGGGACTTTAGCCCGGAAATTGACCGGATCACTGACATGATGGCACAGGGAACCTTTGCCGCCAATGTAGAAATTCAGCAGGCCCTTGGTTGGTTAAGCCAACATAAAGACGGCATCGCCACCAGAAACACGCTGCGGGATTAATTTGATGATCTAATCCCCAGTTTGATCACCGCCGGAAGCAGCGAAGCTGATGCGCCCTGGTGGACACGGGCCTATAACAGCACCAAAAGCCTGATTATGGTGCGCAAAACCGATCGCAGCGCCAATGAGGCAGGGGACAGTCAAAATATGGCAGAAGATATGGACAGCGTCATCGCCCGCGCCCATCAGATGCTGGCACGGTTTGACCTGAAATCCAGCCTATCCCTGTTGAAACAACTGCCCCAGAATATACAGGAAACGCTGGATATCTGGATCATGCAGGCGGAAATATATCTGCGGGCCGGGGATGAACTGGACCAGATCGAAAGCCTGATCGCGGCTTATTATCTGGAATCCCAATCGCCGGAAAATAAAGATAACGGGTCAAAAAATAGGGAGACAGCCCTATGATCCGGTTAGGTCTTTACATTACCCTTGCCATATTTCTGGCCTTAGGCGCGGTATGGTTTGCCGATCATCCCGGCGTCCTGCAACTTAACTGGCGCGGATGGGAAGTTCGCATGTCAGTGGCAATTTTATGCCTGATCCTCTTACTTTATACCGCGTTCTGTTTCTTTCTGTTCAAGCTGTACCGTTGGTTTAAAACCGACAACCCCCTGATGAGCCAACAAAGACAGGCCAGCCGCCGACAGAAAGGCCTTTTAGAGCTGGACCTTGGTTGGTCGGCGCTTGCCATAGAGGACCGGGTCGCGGCCCTGAAACATGGTAAAAAGGCTCTTGGCTTCTTACCCACGGACTACGGCCCCCTGCGGCTGTTGAGCAAGGTCGATACGGAAAAAAATATCCAGAAACATCTGCAAAAGCTCATGGAACATGCGCCGACCCGGATGGCAGCCCTCAAAAGCAAATTTGACCAATCCTGCGGACAGACGGGCCGCCGGGATAATCAGAAAAATCAGGAAAATTTAGCCCTGTTACAAGAAATGCAGAACATCACTCCCGGCAACCCCTGGATCATGCGCAGACTGTTTGACCTCTATACCCGGCAGGAAAAATGGGATGACGCCACGGCGGAACTCGGGCGCATGGTCAAAAACAAGACCGTGGATGCCGCCGAACAAAAACATCTGAATGCCGTTATCTGTTATAGTCAGGCGCTGGAAGCCAATCTGGCAAATCAGAAAAGCACCGCCCAGGATTTCGCCCGTAAAGCGTTAAAAAATGACCCGGCCTATGTTCCAGCGGCCATCCTGCTCGGGCGGCAATATCTGTCACTCGGCGACAAAACCAAGGCCCGCAAAGTCATTGAGGCCATATGGAAGGTTGCGCCGCACCCTGATCTGAGCCAGTTTTTTCTAAAGCTTGAACCGCTGGAAAGCCCGAGCGAGAAATTTCGCCGCATTCAGAAATTCACAAAATTGAATGCGGACCATCTCCACAGCCTGCATTTTCTGGCAAAGTCGGCATTGGATACGGAACATTGGACTGAGGCTAAACAGGCCCTGAATAGCCTTGTCACCACAGGAAAAGCCCATCAGGAAACCTATCATCTTTTAGCCCGACTGGAAATGATGCAGAAACAGGATAAAACGGCCTCAAACGCGATGATGGCCCGGGCCCAGGACGTCCCCGCAGATCCGGTGTGGCAATGCGATGCCTGTCATACCCGACGGGAAAACTATTCGGCGACCTGCCCATCCTGTCATTCATTCGGACAGATAAAATGGCAGGACGCCCAGTAATGGCTATGCTTTAAGGTTTATACTTTAAAATTTCTACGTGAATCTTTTCTACTTACGGAGAATTTTACGTACAGGAAATGCGGTCCCCTAAAGACCTTACTTTCCGGCCAGATTGCGGAAATCAAATACCCGCTGTGCTTTCCCGGAAGAGCGCGGCACGCCTCCCGGTTCCCGCACGTCCACCTTTGTGGAAACACCACATAGGTTTTTGATATGGCCTTTCAATTCACCCGCAATATGTGAACGGGCATGGTCATCGGAAAATTCCGGTTTGGCTTCCACAACCACGGTCAACTCATCCATCACTTTTGGGCGACGAACTTCACAGAAATAATGCGGTGTTAAACGCTCATCCCGACAGATGATCTCCTCGATCTGAGTGGGGAAAACATTCACCCCCCGAATGATCATCATATCGTCTGAACGACCGAATATCCGGGCAATGCGGCGCATCTTGGACAGCCCCCCCGGCAACAGCTTTGTCAAATCCCGTGTCCGGTAACGGATAATGGGAAAAGCTTCTTTACAGAGCGAGGTGAAGACCAATTCGCCTTCTTCGCCGTCGGGCACAAGCTCACCGGTTTCCGGGTTAATGATTTCTGGATAGAAAAGATCTTCCCAAATGGTCAGACCATCTTGCGTCTCGACAAATTCCGAGCCAACTCCCGGCCCCATAACCTCTGACAAGCCATAGATATCCACGGCCTTCAGATCAAAACGCCGTTCAATCTCCTTGCGCATTTCCTCGGTCCAGGGTTCTGCTCCATGAATGGCAATCTCCAACGATGTCGTCCGGGGGTCAATGCCCATTTTCTCGAAACTGTCGGCCAATGACAACATATAGGACGGCGTCACCATGATAATCCGCGGCTTGAAATCCATGATGAGGTTAATCTGGGCCTCTGTGGCTCCGCCGGATGCTGGCACCACGGTACAGCCCGCCCGTTCCGCCCCGTAATGAGCGCAAAGACCGCCCGTGAACAAACCATAGCCGTAGGCCACATGAACCATATCGCCTGCCCGGCCGCCGGCCGCCCGGATACAGCGGGCAACCACCTCGGCCCAGACATCAATATCCTGCGCGGTATAACCAACCACGGTCGGTTTACCTGTGGTCCCGCTAGAGGCATGAATACGAGATAATTTTTCCATGGGGACCGCAAAAAGGCCAAAAGGATAATTATCTCTCAGGTCTTTCTTCACGGTAAAAGGGAATTTAGCCAGATCAGCAATCGTATGGAGATCATCCGGGTGAACGCCATTTTCATCAAAAAGGTTTTTATAGAAGGGCACATTGTCATAGGCATGACGAATCGACCATTTCATACGCTTCAACTGCACAGCCTCAATCTCGTCTCGGCTGGCAAATTCAAAACCGTTTATCCCTGCGAACATATTCATTTGTAAATTTCCCTGTCTTTAACTTTATTGTATATTTCAGATGGCTTTACCCCCTTAAACAGGGTCCATTCTCATCAAAATTCGCCATAATTATATCCAATTGATACCCAAAATTTCCGTTCGAAGATCATCGAAAACACATTTAAAAAGGCCTTAAACCCTATATCCTGTGGCTTTTTCGCATGACACCCTTGGTCGTCCATTGCCCATAATGATACATTATTATCTATAAATTTATGAAGACTGTATCATGTTTATTATTTTTCGCAAGTCTAAAACTTTTGAGGCCGACAAAAGACGTTACTGGTGCGGAAACATTTGCACTAGAATTTTCCAAAGGCTATGATCATATTACAGCCGGATAAGAACGGGTCGGCACCTCAGAAGTACACATAGAAAATAATATATAAATAACAGGGCACGACCTATATGGATTCTTACGCAAAACTCCTTGACGGCTATACAACATTTCGCAGCCAATATTTATCAGAGGAGAATGCCACATGGCGCAGTTGGGCAAAAGTCGGGCAAAGTCCCAAGGTAATGATCATCGCCTGTAGTGACAGTCGAGTCAATCCTGTCATTATAACCAATGCGGGCCTTGGCGAGATTTTCATTGTCAATAATGTGGCCAACCTGGTCCCGCCCTATAAAAAAGACGACAAAACCTATCACGGAACCAGTGCGGCCATTGAATATGCCGTGACCCAGTTGAAAGTCGAACATATCATCGTCATGGGCCATAGCGGTTGCGGCGGCATTCGGGCGTTGATGTCAAAAGATGAACCAGCCCCAGAGACCGAATTCAGCTTTATCCGGCCTTGGATGGAGATTGTCAGCGAGGCTGCCGACTTTACGGCCCAAGAAGAAGACTCTATGGAGATCGATGAACTGGCCACGGTTTGCGAACACCGTGCCAGCTTGATTTCCCTCAAAAACCTTGTTGGTTTCCCTTGGGTTCACGATGCCTTGCTAAAAAAAGAAGTACAGGTCCACGCGTGGCATTTTGACATCGGCAGCGGTATCTTGCAGGCCTATAACGAGGACAGCAAGGAATTTGAGGAATTGATTTAATCAATCTCTCATACTCTCGACAGAAAAAGTTTGCATGGAGGAAGCTGTCAATAGACAGCGGCCTCATCTCTCTTATAGTCCCTGCCGCCATCCTCTAACCCTATACCTTCTTCCGAGGGTTCCAATCCTGCATCGGCAACCTTTTTATCATCGGGCCTGACCTTCGATAGGGCTTCCAGAGCTTTGAAAATCACCCCGTAGCGGGACTCGCGTTTTCTCAGCCTCACCCCAATGATGGCCATTACCGTGATCAGGTTGCCGAGAAAATCCACCGCCTCCTCCGCCGGACAAACGGACAGGAATTCCAGAAAGAGCGGCAGATAATCCGGCATTTCACCCGGTACGATATAAAGGCCCTTCTCCGCATAAGTCTCCACCAGCCTATGCATCGCCTGTCCCCGCATCTGACTTTCGCTGTATAAATGATCAAACAGATGCAAACTATGCGCAGCTCCTTGGTCGAATGAATCCACATAGTTTTCCTGAATCTGATAAATATTCTGTGTCTTGAAATGAGCAACAAACTCGGCGAGATTTTCCCGGTGCTGCACGGGCAACAATTCTTCCTGTTCCAAAACGGCCATCATTTCATCCCAATGCCCCAGAGCATCTTCGGTCGGGTAGGATAGAAACAGCCCCAAAATTTTATATGTCTTCATCTGTCGCGCTCCCTGTTTTCTCCATTTGATCCCGCTTCCGCCAAAGTACAAACTTATCCCGGCTACCGCCGATGGCCCCATAATAGGCGGGACCATAATAATTAAACCCGTAAGATAATTGCGCATAACCGCCTATCATATGGGGCGGTTTGACCACTACAGGCATTAGGGGGATTCCCTCCTGATCCCACGGAATGGTCCAGCCAGAGACTTGCGGTTTATAGACGCATAAAGCCTCCCCAAAATCCCGCATCCAGCGGTGATCCTGATAGAATTGTTGTCGCCCGGTCAGCGTTCGCCAGGGGATCAGCTCATGGACATTAAGATATCCGCCATGGTCGCGCTTATCATCCCCTTCTTGCCCCAATTCCGTGACCGTTTCTGTAACGGCTTCTGTAACAGGTTCTGCAACAGGTTTTGCCCCCCATGAAATAGCAGAGGAGAGCGCCGAAGATATGCCATTATCCAGCACCGTAGCCTGTTTTTGAGAATGGTTTTGCCCCTCCTTTCTCCGTTGTGCCAAAGGTTGGTGATCCCGGCCAGTTAATTTCTCCAATGCGGCCCAAGCTTTCACCGCCACCTGACCATTGGTTTCAGGAGCCAGCGACAGAATAACTTCCGCCGCGTCAATGTCCGTCTCAATACGCGGCATGCCTTTGGAAACCCCTGCCACAGTCACCAACCAATTCAAATTCCCGAGCAATTTATACTCGGCTGCCACATCCCAAGAAATCCCCTTGCTGCCGTTGCCCATTTGGACCATCAAGGGACCAAGGGCCGTGAACTTCTTATAGGTATCCGGATAATGCCGCACCACATCCACATAATCGGGCAGGGTTTTTCCGGGAATCGGATCAACCTCACCCTTACACCATTCCTTAACATCCATCCCCTGTGCCAGCTCCGCAGGCGTGTCATGAAGAATGGGCAATGCTACAACATCCGTTTCCGTCCCCAGATACCTCGGACAAAGTTCAGAGAATTTCTCGGCCAGATCTTTATATATATTCCAATCCCAGCGGCTCTCCCACGCCGGACCAACTTCAGGATTTCGCCCCTGAACAAAGGAAGGCATATGGGTAGCAGAGGGCAATAGAATATCCGAATAAAGACCCGTAGTTGTCAGGCGAAAGTCCACCGTCACCACCAGATCAAGCTTGCCTTGGGGTGCTACATCATACCAGACAATTTCGCTTGGGCGCTTATGTTTTTCTGGTCTCTTCTGGGTTAATTGTTCGGGTATTTTATCGGCTACACTGCTGGCCTGTGTCTCCATAGTCTTGGCCGAAATCCCGTGATCAGTACCAAGAAGATGTGTTAAAATATGATCATGTCCAACCCCTAAAACTCCCTGACTATTGGTGCCAAAGATATCAGAACGGCTGAGGAACAAATTACGGGGGAAATTCTTCGGATTGTCCGGGTCTTCGCATGACATCCGTAGCATGCCGCCCTTCAACTGCCCGGCGATATAGTCTGCGCTCGTTTGTCCGGCCTCTTTTGCTTTTCTGGTCAAGTCCAGCGGGTTTTCCGATAATTGCGGCGCAGAGGGCATCCAGCCCATGCGTTCCGCCCGAACATTACAGTCAATCAGCGTATAATCCTGCCATTCTTTCCGGCCCGCCAACGGAGAGAGCATATCATCCACGCCCCGTGTCTCATACCGCCATTGATCCGCATGATTATAGAAAAAACTTGTCCCATTCATATAGCGGGGTGGACGATGCCAATCCAACGCAAAAGCCAACGGTTGCCAACCGGTCTTTGGCCGGCGTTTTTCCGACTCCCGAAAAGGGGCCAGCCCTCCGCCGGCTTTCCCAATACACCCGCACATCACCAACATATTGATCACCGCCCGGTTCTTCATATCCATATGACAAGAGCCGTCCGGCGTGGTCCCCATGATAATCATCGACCGCCCCCGGGTTTTGTCAGCATTCTCCGCAAACGCACGGGCCGCTTTAATCAGTTTATCACAGGAAACGCCGGTAATTTTCTCCTGCCACGCCGGGCTATAGGGCGTGGCATCCTCATAACTGGCCGCAACATTTTCGCCGCCCAAGCCATTATCGACACCATAACTGGCCAGCATCAAATCATATACCGTGGCCACATATTGATCGCCCTCTCTGGTCTTGATTTTTCGCACCGGAATATTCTGAAACATCAGCCGGCTATCCTCCAAATCTTTAGCATCTGGTGCCTGAGATGAAGAAGTCGAAGTAGAAGAGACAGCCGCATCAGCAGAAGATGAGGAAGACTCTCCCTGATCCGGAGCCTCAAAAGAAGGAAAGCCTACGGACAGGACCTCATCATATGTTTGCGCCAATGATTTCAGGGGCCATATTTCTTTATCATTGATCAGATTTTTGGATTCCAGATTCCATTTACCCTCTTCACCCCAGCGGGAACCAATGGTGCCATTGGGAATGACTGGCTTATTCGTACTGACATCAATAACCATCGGCTTCCATTCCGGGTTATTTTCCTGATGTAGATTATCGGCAAAATCAGCGGCCCGGAGAGTCCGCCCCGCCACATATATTCCGTCCTGTTCATCAATGCGAACCAGAAAGGGCATATCAGAATACAGCCTGATATAATCATCAAAATAATCACTTTGGTCGCCCAGGTGATATTCGGTCAAAATAACATGCCCCATAGCCATGGCGAGGGCCGCATCGGTTCCGGGGCGTGGATTGAGCCATATATCACTCTGCTTGGCCACATCATTATATTCTGATGTCACCGCTACTGTGCTGACGTCTTTCAGCTTCATTGTTGCAAAAAATCCCTCATCCGGGGTACGCGTCTGCGGCACATGAGACCCCCAAACCATGATGTAGGATGCCTTATTCCAGTCCGCTGTTTCCGGTACGTCGTCCTGCGTTCCCCATATTTGCGCCGCCGTGATCGGCAGGT
>JAESRB010000280.1 GCA_016764855.1 Emcibacter sp. | reverse complement strand
CTTTTCGCGCCTGACTGTAGTCTGCGGCTAGCTTGGTAATATCTTCAGGTTCATAGGCGATTCTGACACCTAGCGGTCCTCCTCGCCATTCCAGATGGGGGAGTATGTCTCTGGCCTTATAAGCTTCTTTCGCTTCTGCAAAAATGGTCACATCCAACCGTGGCATTAAATCTATCAATTGTGTGTTTAACGATTCCAGATGCTCGGTGCTGATATGATCTGCTCCGAGCTGTACGCCGATGGATGAAATTGATTGCCAATGTTGCATGGATACATGGCGCATTCGCAAGTTTTCTGGCCGCATCAAAAATGTGTGTAGTGCGCCAATACAAGAAGTTTTGCCGCTATTATTCGCGCCGACCAAGATCGTTTTTTGATCATCTAGCATCAACTCCACGTCGCTCAGTCTACGGTAGTTGTTCAGGCAAAATGATGATATTTTCATGGGCGACAATCCAAATATACTATGCAATCTAAAGTGTATTGTTATTATGACGAAGTTCAACTAAAAATCCAATGGGGATGTCCTTGATAACAAGTGTTCTTTAGGTTGTTCGAAACTGAACTCCCAGAAATTTAGCAAAATATCTGACCTAGTCTATCAGATATACATCTTCTGCCATGTGCCCCAGAGATCAGGCACAATCACGCAGACAGAGGACTAATGACCGCTTTGGCACAGTTCGATCTATACCTTCGCAAATACAGGGAACTTCCGCTTTCCTCCATTCTTGCCATTGGGAAAAAATATCCAATTCCAAGTGTGAGGACAAAACCAACTATTCCATTTTTGGTGATTTCGCGAAACCAATCGGATTTCCACGAAATACAACGAATTCACGATGCTTTGTGTCAACGATCACCTATAAGCAGAATTTTTCTTCAGTGAAATCAAACACTCACACAGATGCATCTGCTTTTTTTACAAATACGATGCTTTTGCAACAGCAATAAAATCAGTATTTGTCCCTGTAAATTATGGCGAGCTTGGTGCGATTGTCAGTCCCTGTCTTTTTGTAGAGGCTGCGTAAATGGACGCTTACCGTGCCAGGACTCATTGCAAGCCTGTTTGAGATTTCCTTGTCTGTGATACCCTCTGCAATCAAATCAGCAACATCGCGCTCTCGGTTTGTAAATATATCAGCGGCAGCGGCTCGCTCAGTCAACTCATCAATCATGTCAACCGGAATGAAACGTTCTCCAGATGCCATCAGTCTTAGGGCATGTAGCAAGGGTTCCTCAGATATTGTTTTTGGAATCCAGCCGATGGAACCTGCATCCAAAGCCTTTCGCACCAAACGCGCATCTGTATGGCCGGAGATGATTCCGATTTTTGAATTGGGATAGGATTGCATTATGAGTGCCAGTCCTTCCAACCCATCCATTTGAGGCATCATGTAATCCAGCAATATCAAATCAAAACTTTTTCCCGCGTCCAAAACCTCAATCACCCCTGCAACCGAACCAACCGGAGTAGTTTCGATTGTCTGATCCAACTGCTTGAGCAGGTACTGCATAGCGTTGCCAAATATTAAATGATCATCAGCTATCAATAGATTTTTCATGATGCTCCAAATTTAATTGCTTGCAGTTACATGGATTACTGGCAAAATGTGCAGCACAAACTATGCAAAAGCCAGTCATTAAACTTACTGCCATTGCCTATCTGTTGCTAATCGCGTTGTGGTTGGCAGCATTTAAAAGTGCGGACATATTTGGGTTTTTCAAAAACTATTCCAGTTTGTGGTTTCTGCCTGCTGGTGTGACCACTGCCATAATATTAGCGGTGCCCAAAAGGTTGATGCTTGCACCTTTGATTGCCAACCTAATGTTGGCAATTCCTCAGTTGTGTACGGTTCTAGATATTGAGATCACCAATTCACGTGAGCCAATTCTTCACGGGATACGGTTGTATCTGATTTATGGCGGATTGGGATTGCTGCTGAGGTATGGCATCAAAATCAAATTACCCGTTGGAACGCTTTTTGACAGTCATTGGACTTTAGGGCTTACGGCTATTGCTGCGGGGATAGCAACGATAAGCGGTATTGCTCTTCACGTAGCGGTTGGGAATTTCTCATGGGATGTGGGTTGGGGTATTATTCGGCCTTGGGGTGTTGGGGATGCTATTGGAGCCGTCATTGTTCCACCGTTGCTGGTTCCTCTCTTGTTGAGGTTGTTTGCTGAGACACCAAAACCAGTGGAATGGCATTGGCCAAAACCACTTAGCCTTGCAATGCAGATTGCCGCTATCGCCGCAGCAATGGCAATAGGTTTCTTAGCAC
Organism: Emcibacter sp.; assembly: GCA_016764855.1. Taxonomy (GTDB): domain Bacteria; phylum Pseudomonadota; class Alphaproteobacteria; order Sphingomonadales; family Emcibacteraceae; genus Paremcibacter. Next base: position 7,559 of record JAESRB010000280.1, on the reverse strand, counting down.
CAATACAGTTTCCTGAATTGAGTGGGCTTTGGTATGTAATCTTGTTGCCACCTGTATTCTTTGCGTTGAGGGGAGGCATGCCAAGTGCAGCTACATCGGTATTCTTAACAACAATGTTTGCGCCTCCCGCAGCGTATTTCCTTGGGTATGGCGGCGAACAATTCTCATTGCAACTACTGCTGCTGATAAGTTCTGTTGTTGGTCTCACAATTGGTGCAGCCATTAGTGATCGCAAACGAGCATATGATGCATTGAAGCAATCCGAAACCAGTTTGGAACTGCAAGTGGTTGAACGAACGATGCAGTTGGAAGAAGCAAATGATTTTCAAAAACATTTGATCCGAACATTGGGGCATGATCTCAGGCATCCGATGCATTCACTCAATATGATATTGGATGGCCTCTCGCGTGATCTGAGCGAAAAACCACAAGCTAAACATTTAGCGCAGGCACAATCCCTTGGCAGGTCCGCTTCTGAATTCATCACCAGTGTATTGGATTTTGCACGTAGGGACGCTGGCGACGTTGAGGTGCATATGAAAGAAATTCCACTACAAAACGTATTTGATCTTCTGTCAGCAATTTTTGTTTCAACGGCAGAGGCCAAGGGCATTCAACTAAAAATTGAAGAGACCAATTTAATAGTCCTGTCGGATGAAATACTCTTAAATGAGGCGCTATCTAATCTGATCGACAATTCAATTCGGTTGAGTGTGAAAGGACAGGAAATTCGTCTGCGAGCAGTTCAAGTACAACACTTTATTCAGATTGAAGTAATTGATCAGATCAAAACGGGCGAAGACTGTCATCAAAAACAGATGGGTTTTGGATTGGAAATTATCAACCAGATTTGCGTGCTTTTGGGTGCAAAATTCGAGCGCAAGCCCAACTTTGCAACAATCACGCTTAAACGGACTAATTCTAAAAACTTGATCAGTTCAAGTTTTTGAAAATTTCTTGCTGCTGAAAAGTTTTCAAAATGTGCATTTTACTGATTGTAATTTTATCCGCTACTGACGGTAACCTGGGCATCCGACCTTCGACACTTTCGGCCCTTCAGTTAAATTTAGAATTTTGCAGTCACAATCCACAAGCAGACATTTACTACGATTGATATTGCGACTAATTGAATGACGGCTGTGCGGGCCTTTTACCTTTCTCGATTTCGCTTGTTGTTTAACGAACGACATGTCCTTCAGCATCACGAAGTGCCAATTGCGGGCATTGGCTACCTCGGCGCGGCAAGCAAGCGATATCGTGCATCGCCTGCCCGCAGTCCCAGCTGTCCTACACCGCGCTCTGGGTCGTCAGCGGCGATATCGCCACGAACCCCGATGAAGCGCATGACACCACGTGAGAGACGGCGGGAGTGCCGTATGCCGCAATAGCCAGCTCCCAGGTATTAGCCGGCAGGTTGGTTGGGTTCTCGGTCACCGCGCCGGTCTCGTAGTTGACCTGTACGAGCGATGTGCCAAACGGGTTCGCGCTCGGTTCAGGCTGCCCAGTAGCTATGAAGCAAGTGTCGTCGGCGCCTTTGGTCGCGATCGCCCCGAAATAGGCATGGCCACCTGGCAGAGCGATCGATCGTTCGATCGATGGCGCAGCACCATCGATACGCACGACATGCAGGCTGTTATTGGAGGCATCGACGAGCAGCGCGCGGGATTGATCCGGAGTGATCGCAATACCATCGATGAAGCCGAATGCCGGATCGGTTATGTTGGTTCGTGTAAACGCGGGATCGTCAAGGTCGAACACCGCACATCCGGGCACCGGGTAACTGTCAGACAAAGTCATGAACGCGCGGTTGCCGATACCGGGAACGTTAGCGCAGCGCACGGAACGCGCACACGGGCCGCCAGGACCAGCGCCTGCGTCGTCGAAACCGTCAACCTCAGCGGCGAGAATACTGTGATCGGCCGCCTTAAAGATCGTTACCGTGCCCTGATTATAGTTGGCGATCACTCCGGTTTCCTCGTCCGGCGAGAAACTAATCTCCTCAGGCAGCCAGCCGCAGTCGATCCACGCAACTGTCTTCAGGTAGTCGCCCGAGTTCGGGTTGATGTCGACGACGGCTACGAAGAACCCACCCCAATCGGGAATGCGCAGTTCGTTGTAGAAAGACGCTGGAACATAAAGCCTCTGGTACTTGTGGTTGATGCCGCCTCTTGCGAACGGACTGACAATCGGTGCTGAGGGCAGGTCGGTGGGATAGGGCTCGGCAGGGCTCGGATGAACCGCGACCTGGAACGTTTTGTCGACCCGTTCGGTCAGGCTGTTGACGACGCTGCCGGTGCCGGAAGAATTGATCGTAAAGATGCGTGTGCCGTCAACCGACACCTTGCACATGCGTTGCGTGCCAGAGACCGGTATCGTGACGATGGACTGCTTGGCTGGAATGGCGCTGGTCGACGAGGCAAAGTCTTGCGGCTGGGTAGTCCCGAGCTGATACGCCGTCGGATAGCCGGCCCTAACCTCGATCGGCGGCTGGTCCTGCCGACGAGGGTTGCGCATCTTAATGGTGCTTTGATCAGTCACTTTACATTCCTTTCAGTTCATGTTCGTGAATGTGGTGTAAAAGGGCCGCGGACAAATGTCTGGGTATTCGCCAGCTCTGACGTCGACGGAAGCTGCACCACCGGGGTCTGGGACTCTTGAGCGGCACAATATTTCCCATGGCTTGGCCTCCGCGTCTATCGTGTTATCTAGTTTCAATCTTTCTTAAGTGTAACCTTCATGCCAGCGAAGTGTACATTGCACTGCAGCTGGAGCGATCCGGCAAAATTATCTTTAACTACAATTCGGGTTATTTCGACGGGGGTAGTAGTCGGAATCTTAGGAAAAAAGATTCCCGCCCCGACCCTCGATATCTCCTCGACGATTTGGGTGTCGTTCCCGTCTTCCCCACTTTTTCTGATCTTATCAGCCTCCACTGCGTTTAATTCCATTACACCGTGTCGCAAGTTAGAGCCTTGACGAAATACGATGATATCTCCCGGCACCACAGAAATTTCGACGTTTCGATTGCCTGGACCTACCTGTGTGCAGCGGTCGCAGTCGGCTTTCCAATTCACTCCCATAACGGCATCAACATTTATTATCTCTGCCACTTGCGCCCAAACGGGTGTCCAGTTGCAAACTGCGGTCACAAAACCACAGAGTACAACGGTCGGCATTCTGATACTATTTTTCATTGTAGTTCCTCCTAGTTAAAGCCTTCCAATCTCAGTGCACCCCAAACCATCCTCGGCGTGAGTTGGCCCGAGCTCATTCCTAACTATCATCAGATAGAACCTTCCGGATCCCACACTTCGATGGGTGCCATCAGCCCATTATCTTCGTGTTTAAGAATATGACAGTGGTAGACATAACGGCCCACCTGTGCTTCATCGGCAAAGGTCATCATCACATATACATTGTTAATGTTACCATCTACATCGACAGTTGGCATGGGCATCGTATCGTGCCACTCGATGATTGACTTTATCGCATCGACCTTTGAGATTTCCGCTCTGCCAAGATTTGAAACAGACTTTTTTCGGGATTCTTCAGTTTCGTAGAATTTATAGTCCGGCTCTTTACAATCAGCCACACCATCACAGGTGCTCGATTTGGCGGATGGTGTAATTCCATAACTTTTGATCTCAGCAATTGATGCTAAGCGAAATTTCATTTGGTGAATATGAAAATTATGCAAATCAATCGTAGGATTGGAAAGCTCCCACAGTTGAGGTTTTACATTTTCATTTTTGTTGATACGGACACATGTGTGCAGTATCTTCTCAGCCCCATCCCCGCCATCCCATTTGATTTTATGATCTTTGTCTACATATTCCTCGAAAGGTCTATCAATCATCAACTCTTTCCCATTTTCATCCTTTTTAATAGATCCATTCTCCATAATGGAAGTAACGATCTTCCATTTACTTTGCCCATTTTGAGAGAACTCGACTCTCCTGTATTCACCGTCTTCCAAATCACGCATGCAGCCAGTTGGTAGTTCTCGTAGGTTCTTGGCCCCGTCAGCGTCTGCAGCGGGACTGAATGACTCTAGAATCACGCCCGGTTCCGCGATGACTGCATTTAACGCGAGCTGAATCGGTTTTTTCTCACTTGCTTTGAACGTGATCCGCGCCAGTTGAATTTCCGGCCAAACATCGCTTACCCCTTCAAGGCCAGCCACCAATTTTTTAGTACGCAGAACAAAGGTCGTGTCCTTTGTCGGATCGACAATATCACGCCGGTCTATGTAGACTTCCACGCGGGAGGCCGGCATGAGCAGCAAGTCGGGGACGCTATAGGATTCAACGGAAATCAGTTCGGCGCCGTCCCCGCCGGATTGGGGCTTGCCGGGAACAACCCCATCGACGCTCAGGATCGTCATCTTCTTAGGAACAACTTTATCGTTGGCGAGATCTGATGCTTCCTCATCATACAGTTCAAGCCAATAAGAAAAATTTGGGCTTAAATTGCCCAATCTGAGCAAGACCCCAGTCTTGCTCTCATCGACTTCGATGGTCGGAAATTTCTGTCCGTTGATTGTGAACAGCCAGAGTTTGTCCTTGTCGACGGCGCTTTGATCGCGTTCCAGGTTGGGCTGACAAAACCCCTTACGCAATCCTGTGTTGCCAGTATCGAACGTAACGCCGTCCTCGCGCAAAACACCGCAAACGCGACCAATCCCGAAGGGATCCAACCCGAAGTTTTGGCCTTCCGGATCGGGAACCCAGTTTCCGCTCTTTTTCTTTAGCGAAATATCGCGCAAGAGCGCATATTTCACGAGGGTGTTCCGGCGAACCTTCTCTGTTTTCAATTTACATTCGTCGGACCCAGGATCGTCGCACTTTGCCCGAATGTTTTCGTCATTGCGTCCGACCGAGAGCAGACCCGACAATCCGCCCATGACCTGGTTTGAGGAAATGCCATGAAGATGAGAATGGTACCAGTTCAGACCAGGGGGATGGGCGATCTTTGCACCTTTCTTGCCTTCCAATACCGCCGCATTGAGTTCTTTGAAGCCCGGGATTGGTACTTGGTAGGTGTGCTCTTGGCCCCTCTCCAAACAGCTATAAATATTGTCGCCGGTGCCCCGTCGGGCTGAGCCAGGCGAGTTGCCATTGTTAGGTGCGACTATTCCACCGTGGAAATAGTGCAGATTGGTTGGGTTTGAGTTTGGCGGAGGCGTTTTGTGGTCTTTGTCAGGTTCGCAATGATGCGCGTGTTTTGACTTGTTGAGTGGCTTATCCAGCGCGTTTGTCAAAGTAACAACGACTGTGTCTCCTGCCCGAGCTTCTACCACCGGCGGCAAGTAGGTCCCATAATTCTCTGTCTTGATCAGATGCCCACCGATAGAGATTTCTTTGGTTTGAGCCCTCAGATTGATCTTCACAATTTTGCGCGGATCGCCATTACCATCCACGCCGTTGGGCTTGATCTCGCAGCCAAATGGATTGTTTGTTGGTATTGTCTCAAATGACGAGCAAATTGGCGGATCCTTAAATTCGGTTATCTCTGCTTGGCTTGATGAGTTCTGAGCAACGCTTGCAATGGTTGTGAAACTGAAAACCAATAAGCCTATGAAAACGAAACTAGAAAATCTACTCACAATTTTACCTCCTTTGGTTCTTCAGTCCCACTCCCAAGTATCCAGTCTTGAGTCCAACTCGCCAGCACGCTCATAAACTGACTTCCTCGAAATCTAGTAGTGGACTCCTATTTATATTGACAAAATAAATAAGTTATTTGATATTATATAGAATAAGTAAATCATTAATCGATCACGAATTCAATAAAATTAGTTAACTGATCTATTTATTGTGAAAATTTAAGGCAGTAGATGGTACATATGTTAAAAATTTACGAGAAATAGACACAAAAACTGAAATAACATGGTGCCTTGGCCATTAAAACCAAACTATTGTTCGATATTACTCGCAGATTAGTAGAAGCTGGATAGAATTGGTAAAGGAATTTACTCATGCAAATCGAGAACAGCAACGAAGTCGCCGAGATCAGAATTCAAGGCGCAAATTCCGGCCAATCATTTTTGATAGCTTCACCGAAGGCAACTGAATTCCCCGCCGCACTTTTGATAAGTAGTCTAGACGGGAACGAACATAGGGTCGTCCTGAAGAGCGATGCTGCCGGTGCTAATCTTGAACTGCCTGCCGAGATTGTGACGATAGGTTCAGCGCCAGTTCAACTTGACATTGTGGCTCGATCTGCGAGCAGTGCACCTAATGATACTCGGATTATTGTTGAGGCAGAAAACGGCAAGATATTAGGGGTTCACAACACAACTGCAATTTCATCGCCAACCATCCAATTTCAAGGACGATTTCAGTGTCGCCTTGCGACTGATCCTGATCCATTCGATCACTCGTGGGGGACAGATAACAGTGGGTTCAGGGCCTATTCAGTGCAGGGACCAGATGCGGCAAATCCTGATGAGCCCCCGTTAGATAGGATAATTCGGTTTCACGACCCTGTGGCTATGCGTGAGTTTTGTGAACCTGTTGGTGTTTTTGTGCATTCCATCCAAGGCTTGGTTGGTGGTCAACAAGTCAGTTTTCGAAGCGGCGATGCGGTTCTTGGTGCCAAGATCAGCTTAGGTCCGGATTGTGTGTTCGACTCGCAAAACGGTGCGATATCACCTGCAGGGTGGGAGCCTATCTCGGATTTTTCATTGGCTATGGGGGCATTTTTCTTCGGAAAATCGGAAGCTGGTGCCCCGAGACGGCCCCTTGAGCCACACCCTACGACAGCACCATATGCAGAGGGCGTTGAGGACATGGACGCTACCGGGAGCGTCAAGCCTGCGAACTTTGGATACGCCGAAGCCAACTGGAAAGATCGAGGAAAGGCGCTGGTTTCCGATAAACTTCAAAAATTACAAAACCAACAAACGTCGAGCGGTGCAGAAATCAGGGTGCGAGAAAAGCGATTGCATGAGCATCAAACGAATGCTCTTGCCCTTGAGTCCGTCGCAACGCTGTTAGAGCGTTACAGCGGTAAAATTCATATCGACGTTGATATAGATTCAAATTTTTCACCGGTGGCTCAGTTTCTAGGTCTTCACCAGGAGTTCTCATTTTTCGCTGAGTTTTTCAATTTCGATTCTGATGGTCTTACTGGCAGTGTGTGGGGACGGGTTTCAGGGAAAGAAAATCTAATTGGTTGAGCACCCAGTGAGCAGTCTTCGCGATCGCTGATCAGACGCAGTTGTTAGCACAAGTAACGGTGATAGGTGCGTTGCTGGTTGAACAATCATTGAATTTCAAAGTGGCAAATAGTCCACATCTCGGAAATTCAACCATATCATCGAATGTCAACTCCGGTACAGAATTGACGAGTGTCATCCCATTTGTTTGCCCTGAGAGCGACAAGGCCAGTTTGGTCAAAGGGGGCTCGGAGCAGTCGAATGCAGTTATTGAACCATAACTGATTTGAATGTCCGCAATGTGGAATATTGGGCGTTGGTGCCCGAACTAAATGAATTTTCGCTTGCCCCTAAAACTTGCTAATTGCCGATAACTATTGTCTGACGTCAGCGCTCATGG
>JAESRB010000279.1 GCA_016764855.1 Emcibacter sp. | reverse complement strand
TTTTTTGTCTTTAGACATATTGTGATATTCCTCCTAAAAAATAACAAAGGCACGAAATTGCTAGCTCAATCAATTAATTGGCTAATAATTGCAGTTTCGTGTTTCTGATTTCGTTATATCTACCGACTTTGGATAGAGAAAGGCGTCAATCCATACACAAAACGAATGCTTCTTCCCCTCATCAGAAGAACGGTGCAGCAGAGAAAAACTAATATCAGCTTGTGCCGCAGCACAGTCATGTTACGCGTGAAGGGTTATATACCTGCAATGTATCTAATGATTTTATTTAAGCATTGGCGAAATGGAACCGTCTAGCATATCACTGTCTTTTGTGACCTTAGTGCTTATCATTGAGGTAATGGTAATATCTATTAACCAATATAATCGAAGGAGATTTCAATGCAATATCCCACACGAGTTTCGCCGGTGGATCACAATGATCTTTCACCTCGCCAAGCTGAACAAGTTGCGAAAATGGGTGACTTAGGCAAACCAGATGCGTCCTTATTGATGCGCACACTTTTGAATTTTCCCGAATTCCTGCGCGCAATTGGTCGTACGGCAACACGCGTAACCGAAACATCAAATTTACCTACGCGCCTTTATCAACTGGCCTGCATGCGGACAGTATGGTTGTGCGACAGTGAATATCTTTGGGCGCGCCACAGAGTTGAATGCCTTGAAATCGGTATTACTGACGAAGAACTTTACGAAGTCGCTATTGGCCCAAAAAGCACGAAGCTTGAAGGTTTGGACAAGCTGATCGTCGAAGCCATCGATGAAATGCACAATATGCATTATCTCACTGACGAGCAATGGAGTGGTTTTGACCAATTCGGTCATAATGCCGTAATGGACCTCATGACCACCTATGGTTTCTATACCACAATGGCCGCGACAGTTAATACTATGGGCGTTCCTTTGGATGAAGGATTCTCAGGGTATTCCGATGAGCTGAAAGCACTTAAAGCGTAAACCAAGCAGTCAGATAATTTTCAGGACAGGCTCTTTAAAACTTGATGCGTGTCCATTGTCTAATGTCTTGGTTCGCCAATAACACAAAAATATTTGGAGATTTAAAATGCAGTTACCTAAACGCGTAACGGAAGCTGACTACGCTAATTTAACACCAGAGCAAACAGAACAAACCGGCCGTATGGGTCGTCGTGGTTTAGCGGGCACGTCTAAGCTACAAAAAGAAATGATCAATTACGTCGACTTCATAAAATCAATTGCCCCCTTCGGAAAGCGTGCAATTGACACCACTTGCCTGCCAGCAAGAGTTTGGCAATTGGCCTGTATGAGAACCGTATGGTTGTGCGACAGTGAATATCTTTGGTCACAACATCGTAAAGCATGCCTGAAGTTTGGTGTGACCGATCAAGACCTCTACGGCGTTGCCGAAGGCCCTGAGAGCAGTTCACTGGAAGGTTTTGACAAAGTTATCGTGAGCGCGGTTGACGATCTGTATTACAGAAACCGTCTTTCCGATGAAAACTGGGAGCAATTACAGCAGTTCGGAAACGAAGCCGTAACAGACTTTATCCTGCTATATGGCTTGTATATTTTCCAATCCTGTGTCGCTCGGAATTTCGGCACAACTCTTGAAGAAAACTCCCTTGGTTTCCTTCCGGAATTAGATCAATTCCGTAAAAATCAGCAACGTTAAGTTATTATGCTAGCATTGAACTATTGACCTTATGTCATCAGGGAAAAAAATTCCCTGATGACGGTTGCGTTTGAGAATTAACTGTTCCCTGTCAGAGCCTATGGGCGTAATGAGTAGTATTTGATATAAGAGGACTTTTGGTACACTGTAAGCCCTACGCAGTTTGGAAATAAAACTGCGTAAACACAGAAGTTACTCTCCACTTTACTGAAACAAATCCAAAATAATTCCACCATAAAAATACTCGCATCACCGTATGCAATGGCTTGAATACTTGATCACGCTAACCTAACAGGTTCAGATGAAGGTTAGGCTTCCTCTAAGTTACGTTTTACGCGTCGTAATAAAGTGACAAGCTGCTTTTGATCGGCATCGCTAATGCCTACTAGCCCCAACTGAACAACTTTTCTCCTCTCACGTTGCACGTCGGCATTGGTCTTGTAACCCTTTGCTGTCAGATGAAGCCTTAATGAACGCCGGTCCGCTTTATCGACCTCGGTTTCTACCATACCTCGTTCACGCAGACCTCGGATAAGCTTGGCCACCTGCCCTTTGTCGCGATGGAAGTGAACAACAAGGTCAGATTGCGTAGCGCCTGGGTAACGGCCGATATAATCCAGAAGTTGACCACCCATATATACTAAATCGCTCAGGACGCCTGTGTAGGCTCTATACTGGCGTGTTTTGAATAGACGACGCAGGAGATGAATTTCCTCGGCTATTATATCTCCTGGGTTCGTCATGTCCTTGTCGGTATTTTTCTGATTTTGGTTCATCTGGAGCTGATACCTAGCCGAATAAGTTTACAAAATTTGATCATACCCTAACACCCCTGATGTTGTGACGCAATACGGCAGCTCTTTGATCTGTTTCTAATGTCGCTGCCGTAATGACCGGAGCGTATGGATCATAAAATAATAGTTGACATTGACAACTATATTGGTAAAACTTGCGTCTATACTTGCTCGCATCCGTAATTAACTCATGGGCAATGATCAGGCCTTGACAGGGAGTTCGCTTGCTGACTGTTTGTAGGTTTTCTATGCGAGTTAAACAGATGAGATCGAAGAGCAACACGGCGCATTGCATAGGTCTGCTACATTTTCGTCGATTATATCGTTTATTTTGGTTTGGAAGTTTTTAATTATTTTGGAGGTTATTTATTATGAAGTATCCGATTCGAATTCATCCGGTTGTGGACTTCTCCACACTTACGGAACCTCAAAAGCGCCTCGCCGCATCAATGGGGCCCCGCGGCAAGCGTGAGTCGTCCAATGCAATGCGCTTATTGTTGAGATTTCCACTTTCCTCCGCAGTGTTGAGAGGGGTCGGCGTGACGCAAGATCAATATGCAATGACAATGCGCCTGTTCCAGTTCACCTGCCTGCGAACTCTTTGGATTTACGATTGCGAATATGTTTGGTCCCGCCACCGTGTCACGGCCGTTAACGATGGGATTGATGATGAGGATCTCTTAGCCGTGGCCACAGGGCCATCCAACTCACGATTGGAAGGGCTGGACCGCGTATTCGCTGATGCCGCCGATGAGCTGCATTATGATCATCGTCTTTCAGATGAAACATGGAGCGCCATATCCGCGTACCACCCAGACGCCGTAGGGGACGTGATTGGGGCCTATGTCCAATATGTCTTGATGTCAACGTTCTGCAACTCTGTCGGGGCTGTTTTGGAAGACGATGTGGAGGGTTATCCTGCGGAACTGAAAGCTCTTAGCGGTAAGGACACGAAACCTGCGGGTCATACGCGCCGGCCGGCAACTCCCGGTGGCTATCCCATGCGCCTTGAGCCGCTTGACCCTGTCGATTACCATCGCGCACAGGTTTCTGCGCTGAAACCGCTGCGTAATGAGAAGATTACGGGTACCAAAATGATGCGCACGTTCATCCGTTTCCCAAGGTTTGTGACAGCAATTGCCGCACCGCTCATGCGCTTGAAAGATTGTGCTTTATCCGCGCGTGCCGTGCATGTCAGTGGACTGCGTACGGCTTGGCTCTATGGTTGTGAAACGCTGTGGGACCAGGAACGCAGTGCGTGTCTTGAGCTTGGTTTGAGTGAGTCAGACATATTCGAAGTGGCCGTTGGCCCTGCAAGTACCAAGCTCATCCCATCGGATCTGTTGATCGTCAGAGCAATGGACGAGTTTCACAACGACGGCTGGTTATCGGACGCCACGTGGAACGAAATCGTGAAGTTTGGTGAAGAAGCACCGCTTGACCTTATCGGGGCTCATATCCTTGGGACTCTGATCGCGACAATGGCGAACACGCTCGGCGTTGAGCTTGAGGATGGCGCGTCCGGTTTTTCAACTGAGCTGCTTGCCTTGATGGAACAGGATGCTGGTCGCTGAGTCGAAGGCGGACCACATCGGGATGGCGATCTAGCTGAGATCGCGTCCACTTACGTACTACCCCTCAGCCTACCACATGCGCTTGTTTTTAAACATGGCTTGCTGTTAGCAGAAGACGCTGGCGGTGATTGTGGATCTGAGGGGTCTCGAAATATGAAACACCTACCAATAGGAGAAGAAGATGAGTAAAGATACGACATTTAAGTCGGTAAAAATATATGTACCTGTGGGGTCCCTGGGGGTCGGCATATTCGCAGAAGAAGTTGGTATTGCAATGGCCATGAAGCCGGATGTGATGGCGATGGATGCGGGATCCACAGATAGTGGAGCTGCTTACCTTGCGAAGGGGGTGTCCAAAAACAACCGGAGGGCTGTAAAAGCGGACCTCGAGCTTTTGATGGCCGCGCAGCAAAAAGCAAAGATCCCAATTCTGATTGGTACCAGCGGACAAGCCGGTGGCGATCTGAACGTAAATTGGACGAAAGAGATCGTTCTGGAAGTGGCGCGTGAGAATGGTTACACGCCGAAGATTGCGGTTCTTTATTCAGAGCAGTCGCCCGAGCTGATCAAACAGAAGCTTGCTGATGGCAAAATAACAAATCTTCCGCCTTTGGGGGATCTTGATGACGAAACGATCGACAAATGCCTGCATATCGTCGCGCTGATGGGTCCTGAGCCCTATTTTACCGCGCTTGAAGCTGGGGCAGATATTATCCTTGGGGGGCGCAGTTCCGACCCGGCCGTCATCGCGGCTTTTGGACTGTGGAAAGGCGCGCCTGCTGGACCGTCTTGGCATGCGGGCAAGGTCAGCGAGTGCGCAGGCCAGGCAACGAGTGCGGCCGACGGAAGAATGGGCGTTATCATTGAAATAGACCAGGATGGCTTCAATATTGAGCCTATTAACCCGGCCAACAAAGCGACTGTGAAATCTATTTCCGGTCACTTGCTTTACGAGAACAAAGACCCATGGAGACTTACCGAGCCAGGTGGTGTTGTGGATGCAACCGGCAGCGAATATGAGCAGCTCACCGAAACGAAGGTTCGGGTGACAGGGACGAAGTGGGAGCCCATGCCCTATACTATGAAAATTGAGGGTGCTTCCGGACATCTGTTTCAGACCATCATGGTGATTGGCATAACCGATCCGAACGTGTTGGCGGAACCTCAGGTGTTTCATGACAGAATGGTAGAGATACTACACGCACGAGCATTATCCGCGACGGATGCGGTGGACGGCGAATTCAGTATTTCGGTGAGAATGTATGGTTGGAATGGCGTGAATGGCGTGGCACCACCAGAGGATACACCTCGTCCTCGTGAGATTGGCGCAATGTGTGTGATTACGGCTAATTCGCAAGAAATGGCTAGTGAAATCGCAAAAGCCTGTAATCCTTACTTCTTCCATATGCCGATCAGAGACGGTATGGAAATGCCAAGTTACGGTTTGGCATTTTCGCCTGCCGATATTGACCGTGGCGCTGTTTACCAATTTGAATTGAACCATGTGGTCCACATCGATGATCCCATGGAGCTTGTCCGTATGGAAATAATAGATACTGCAGAAAATAAGGAGAATCTGGATGCCTAAAGTTAGAGAAGTTTGCCGTACCGTTCGGTCAAAAGTTGCAGGTCCTTTTTGGGTAACCATGGATCTGATGTTTGATAGTCAGGAGAGCTATGACCGCTACAGTCAGAGTCCTGCGCTCAGTGCTGAGGCCATTGGAAAGATTTATAATATTGACCCTGCTGGGGTGATGCATTTCCCGGTTCCAAAGCTCAAAGTTCTTAAAATATCTTACCCGCGCAAGACACCGCAGGGGGGAGTGGAGGAGCGCGACCTTCACTCAGGTCAGCAGTATACGTATATATTGGACGTTGAATTGGGTTAATTTTTCTCGAAAAAATTGAGCGGCCGTTTCCCAGCATTGACTTGGAAACGGCCAAAACCAGTACCACTGTTCATCCCGCATATCTCTCCAGATTTTTACGTTATCCAAATTTATGTTTATAATCACTGCGATAACGATTGAATCGTTTGTCTTTAAAAACATAGTGTTTTTTGGAAGAGATTTACAGATTTTGATTCCCGGACCGTTTTTGCGGCTTTTGATGGCGGATAGATTACTTCTGATGTAGGCATATTGCTGTTGCGGGACCGGGCAAAACAGATCAAAATCTTGATACGAGGGGGCAGCGGATTTGCCAGATAAAATCTGAAAAAGAAAGGCTGAAAATCCAAAATATTACCAAAATCTACATTATGGCCTCTGCCAAATTACACCCACTGCCCAGAAATCAGAAATTCCCTGAAAACCCTCGTAGATATTTAAAAAATATAGTCAAAAAAATCCTCGTGAGATTTCCGGGACAAACGTGCGCCATCCGTAAAGTTGCCTAAGGTGGAAGCAGACCGTCTTGACGGTTTATCAATTGGGCCCAATCATATGGCCTTTCTCAGCATTCAGGTTATGCTTGGTCTGCCTCCTCCGCCACACGGGGTTTATTTTCAATCATAATTTTCTTACTTTGTTGAGTGTTGTGCAGTCATTCCGGCCAGTTGCCCCCCATCGATAACCATTTGATGTCCCGTGACCATCGCCGCAGTCGAGGAACAAAGGTATAGAATAGCCCCGGCAATATCAGCAGGTTTCGCTACCCGCCCCAGCGGCACTTGCGATGCCATACCGTCCAGCATCGCCTGCCGACTGCTAAAGGCACCCGCAATCGGGTCTAGCATTTCCGTATCCACATAAGTTGGGTGAATGCTGTTACAGCGAATATCGTAGCCTTTCCCGGCACAATATAAAGCTACTGATTTTGTTAATAGTGTCACGCCCCCCTTCGACGCACAATATCCGGCAATATCTTCACCACCAACAAGTCCCCCTAAGGAAGAAACATTGGCTATCGCCGCAGGATTACCAGATTTTTTCATAAGCTTGATGGCTTTTTGACAACCCAGAAACGTACCCGTCAGATTGACAGATAACATGGCGTTCCAGTCTGACAAAGGCATATCCTCAAAATCACACGCTGACCCAATACCAGCTGAATTGACCAATATATCAAGCCCTCCAAAGGTTTCTTCTGCGCATTTCATGATATCAATCCAGGCCTCTTCGGAGCTGACATCCAGTTTAAAAGCAATGGAATCTGTTGACAGACCTTTGGCAACCTTTTCAGCAGCATCAAAATTAATATCTGCCACAATCACATGGCAGCCTTCGTTCGCCAACTGCACAGCGGTTTCGCGTCCGATACCGGACGCCCCCCCTGTAATTATTGCTATCTTACCTTGAAATTTTTTCATAGTTATTCTCTTTGAAATTACACATTATGTGTTCTGGAATATTAAAATATGAGGCAAGCGACCACTACATTATTCAATAATGCGTATAGCCGCCTGCCCGTCATAAAAATGCTTAAGATTTATTAAGAACGGACAGCATTTTCTAAATGTGCGAAAGCGTTATTCGCTTTGGCCGCATCTATCATCCAGTCGACGTCAATTATGCCTGCAACACTTCCGTCTTCGTTGAAACCAGCAATGGCGCCATTACCAAACCCCAGAAGCAAGCACCCATCTTCGTCTGTCACTGGTGTGTGGCTCACGCCCCCTGCCTCAACAAAATAATCTCCCTCTCTGACACCGCCTTTATCATAGTAAAAACCACCTTGAAGAATATAGGCATTGGCCGCACCAATATGTTTATGAATTGTTGGGGTTGCATCTGCGTCAATCTTTAAAAGAAACACCACATAAGATATATTTCGGTTGTAATCTAGCAACTTAAAACGAGTACCCGGCAAGGCCCATTCTGTCCATGGCACCTGTTCCGTTTTGACAATAAGTGACCCATCATCCCATACCTCATGTTTATCACGTTTATGAAATTTTCCATCTTGTTTAGTTTCTGTATCTAGCATTACAGTTTCCTTTCAATAATTTTATAGGGGTTGTTTAATTTACAAGTGCAAACCCGCCGTCGATCGCAATAGACTGACCTGTTATGTAGCGGGCCTCATCAGAAACGAGAAAAGACACGGCATACGCAATATCTTCCGGTTCCTGAAAAACACCAAGTGGGATAGATTGTGAGATAAATACTTTTTCGAATTCTTCTAGAGGAATACCTGCCTCTTCAGACAATCTCTGAAATCCAGCAGTTAGCATAGGGGTTCTGACTTGGCCCGGATGCACAGAATTACATCTAATATGATAACCAGCTTGACCACAATGCACAGCTACAGACTTTGAAAAATGATCGACAGCGGCCTTTGACGCCCCATAAGCCGTAATGAACGGTGTCGGCACAAGGGACGCAACAGAAGAGAAATTAATGATCGCCCCTCCCCCACTCTCGGCCATTACCGGAATTGCTGTTCGACATCCAATGAATGTCCCTTTCGCATTGACATCAAAGATGGCTTCCCAATCGCTCGTCAGAGCCTGTTCAGGGTTTTTGGGCAACTTAGTGTCGCCTTCTATACCGGCATTATTAATCAGAATATTCAGGCCACCAGCCCGGTCTTTAATATAATCTATTATTCTCACCCAATCGGTATCGAGTGAAATATTGTGGTGCAAATATTCACACTTGAGTTTGCGGGCCGCATTCTCTCCATGCTCTTGATTAATATCACTTATAAACACGCGTGCCCCGCGCTCACTAAGTTTTTGTGCAACGGCAAAACCAAGCCCTTGCGCACCGCCAGTTACCAAGGCAACTTTTCCCTCGTGAATTCTATTCCGATTACTCATATGAAACTCGTTTCTATGTTCTATAGTTTAGGCTAAGAAATTTCGCGCAACCAATCATGGTCTGCACCGCAGTTAATCTGATTGCGGAAATTTCTTTACTGGAGTCCTTGTGCTAAAAATTAAATCTTATTCCAGCACCAAACGTACGAGGATTGGCGTAGTTCTGTCTCAGCAAACCACTCCCCGGGAATGTTATGTCAAAGGCATATATCAATTGTTCCGTATTGAAGATATTTCGTGCAAAAAGAGATAGCTCAAAAGCCTCTCCATCTGGTCTATACGATATAAGGCTATTAAAATTCCAATAGCCGCCAACACGCGTAACATCGGAATTTGTAAGTTGAGAAAAATACTCCCCTATATAGGAGCCATCGAAATTCAACTTTACGACACCCGTTCCAAGTTCAATACTTTGCGAAAGGCCAAAGTTAAATTCAACATCCGCAGATTGTGGGATATCCCGATCCAATAACACACCACCAATATCAATATCTGCAACATTTGTATTAAGAAGGACAAATCCTACACGCCCCTCAAATCCACCACCGGGACTAAGAGACAGTTCCCCCTCCGCGCCGTAAATTTCTGCATCTGTATTTGACAAAACAAAGCTGACACCGCGTTGGTCGAATGCTTGATAATCTTTATAATCGTAGTAAAATCCAGCTAAATTCAGGCGCGCTATACCATCCAAAAATTCAAGCTTACTACCAATTTCATAAGCGTTAATGGTTTCTCCGTCGAATCGAACTGAATCAACCTGAGCGGCCCCAGAAAACCCGGCATTATAGTTGAATGCCTTATAGCCACGATTATAACTGACATAAATTAATGTATCTTCGTTCAGATGATAATCCAACTGCAAGCGAGCGGAAATACCAGCTTCATGATGACTATCCTTTACCAACCCTGCCCCACCAATCACAATTGACGGCAACGGAGCACAAGCAAGTGGGGAACCGATTAGGCTCTCGCAAGTTTGTTGATACGCATAATCTTTTTTGTCTCGCGTGTAGCGCAAACCAGCGGTTATTTTGACCTTATCGGTCACTTCATATTCCGCTTGCCCGTATAACGACCAACTTTTTGTGTCGATAGAGTAGTTACCTGTATCCTTCTGGCCTAAGGGCAACAACAAGACGGGAATGGGGGCAATAACCCCATTGAAATTACCAAGGTTATTCAGCTGGAAAGACTGGCTATAATCGCCACTTATATCCAAATAATAGAACCCAGCAGTAATGTTTGACCTGTCAAAATCTGCTGAAATCCGAAACTCCTGAGAATATGAACTTTGCTCAGTTTTCTGAAAGAACTCCGCGATGTCAAACGGCGAAGCATCGTTATCTTCACCATAATCTAGCGTTATATCATTGTAGGCAGAAATGGATTTAATTGACCAATTTCCGATATCATAGACAACCTCAACCGATAAATTCGTTTCAGCTCTTTCGAAGAAACCATCATCATTATAAGATCCTGTAAAGACACTACCATCAGCGTCGATATAGCCCGAATCCGTATTAAATGGTGCGTCTCTGAAAACACTTAGTCCATCACTTCTAGGCTCACCACCCCTAGCGAATGCTCCACCTGCCGCATTGCTAGAATCTTCTGAATACTCGCCTCTCAACTTAAGTGACAAATCTACCAGAAGGTCAGTCGTATATTGAACGCGCGTTGCAAAACTATTATGCTGCCCTTGATCCGGTCCTATATCATTCTCAATAAATCCATCAGTTCCCGCCCAGAATCCAGAGAACCTAATTGCAGATACCTCACCCAGAGGGATATTAGCCGCCCCTTGAAGCTCATAGATACCATGCTCAGCATACTCACCCTCTATATACCCCTCAAACGCATCAACGTTTGGACTTGCAGTAATAATATGCACCAATCCTCCCGTCGCATTCCGCCCAAACAATGTTCCCTGCGGCCCCTTCAAAACCTCCACACGTTCGACATCATATAGGCGCTGAACAATGCTGCCATTAGAAGGACGATACACATCATCGACATAAAAAATATTAGCAGACTCTAGATGTGCGGCGAAATCATTCTGGGCTACACCACGAATAGCAACAATTCCGGCCATTGGTGATCCAGGTTTAATGATTGATAAGCCAGGCGTGATTTGTGAGAGACTATCAGTATCAACTACATTAGCGCTTCGCAACGCCTCTGCATTCAAGGCCGTCATCGTGATGCCGACATCCTGAATATCAACAGCTCGTCGCGTTGCTGTTACAATAATCTCGTCGAACCCAACCTCTTGTGCTTGTGCTAAATGTGGCATCGAACCCATAACGGCGAGAACCGAAATTGTCGCTAGGTTGTGATGCGAGGCATTCAAACTCAAAGGCTTTAACCCCAGATTATCCTGCCGTAAAACTAATCGTTTCTTCAACTTGCTTACCATGAGTATCTCCCTATATTTTTTTTAATAAGTTAAATATAAAAAGATCGAACATTTTCAACAATAGTAAGAAACCACTATTAAACTTAGAAACTTACCATTTTGCTGCAAGTTGAGACCGACTACCAACGCCTAGTTTGGGATAAATTGCCGCGACATGGTTTACGACTGTATTTTCACTGACATTCAGAATTTCTCCAATTTGCCAGTTTGTATATCCCTTCACAATCAATTCGGAGACCTGAAACTGACGCTTAGTGAGTTTTTCCTTTGGCAAAATTGACGCGTAGGCGTTCTTAGCGGAAGGCAACGTCAAAAGGAGATACTTAGTGTCACTTTGAATGCATTGTAGCGACAGATATATATCTTTAGAGTGAACCTTCCACTTAACTCTACGCTTTACCTCTCCAGACTGTAAAAAATCTTCAAGCAAAACCTTGAAGCCCTCGCTCAAAGGCTGAAACAAATCCCAACATGCTGACTTTTCTGCCCATGGCGTTGCGTTCATTATCTGCAAATTCTGGTTAAGCAAGACCAGATTTTGCTGAGAGACTTCGCTTAGAAAAACATTAATAAGATCATTTGAAGGGTCACGACGTTCATTAAAGTACATACCTCGGAATACCTGCAATATGATCGGTGCAATATGTTGAAGAAGTTGTTTATCACTATTTGAAAAATCTGATTTATTGGCATCCCGGTGAAATCCAAAACTTACAGTTTCCTGAGATGCCCCCCCTAAATTCAAATGTAGAATAAGCATATGCCTAACTGATGACCAACTTAGAAATCGCTTAAAGGGTTCTGTTGCTTTCTGGCTTACATCGGAAAATTGAACAATTTCAGTATCCCTGTAAAAATCAAAAAAAGAATATTTGAAGACGGGATCATCTTGATAAAATTCTGCAAAATAATGTCTCAGACCTGGCTTAACAAGATTAATAGCTAGTACGGACTTTTCCCAGCCTTCGTTGTAAAGCTGATTTTTCATGCCCATTATCATGCTGTTAGCGTTCAGCAAATTCATAAGCGGTGTCAAGTGGTTAGAGCTAATCTCCGCCAAGGAGGAAACCGAACATAAACCTGATATCGCTTTAAGGGTGGCATCAGCATGGTGCAAGATCATAGTTTTTGTTTATATTAAATCTAAAAAATAAGCAAGAAATTGATCTGCTCAATATTATTATCCACATAGCATCTCCCCTATTTCTTTGGTTCAGCTTTACTCAATGGAATGATGAGAACTACCGGCCCTGCCTTATTGGTATTTAACGGCAGCTTAGTATTTTTAAGTTTATCATTATTCCCACTTTGTAAGAAAAGTAGCCTGAGAAATCTCTTATTTTTTATGGAGAATATTTGAGATCTCGTTTATCACAGATTTTTTAATTTCATTTGTGTCCGTCGTTTTAACCCCATATCGTTCTCCCAAATAACCATAATCTTCTTCACGCAAGCTCAATGTAACCCGTGGTCTTTGTGGTTTTTTGTATGAAAGACCAATCATTTTACGTAATTGGTCCTGAGGGGATAACCCATTTAAGGCCGCGTCAACCCGCAGACGACGGCCTATTTTCTCACTTAAATCTACAGCCACTGACACGGCCTTCACTGCGGCCAATTTCTTATTTGATTTTTCACTCATGCATCTTCTTCTTTTGCATCTTGCGGCCAGAAACGGTCGATAGTATGAAGCGGCAAGCTGCGAGACAGATAAACCTCTGTTTCATCCCCTTCATAGACCTCTATCTCAAGTCCGAAATCACTATTTGAACCCTCAAGTTCATAATAATCAAATTCCTCAGCACGGGATTTATTTTGGCCAAAACGATGATCGCCCGTTTCAAAATACCCCTTTAAGGCATCAATGGTTTTATAATAGCATTTTTCATCTAGCCAATTTGCAAGATCAGCGGGATGCTCTTGCACTCTATAATCCCCTGCAGTTCCTTCGTCAAAGATCGCACCGAAAACGTCCAAGCCAAAAATAGTCGCGACTTGTTCGCGCTGAATTAATTTTGAAAATGATAATTTTTCACCCTGGTCATTCTTCGCAATTGAAAGGCCATATTTTTGTCGGTCAGAGGTGATGATAAAGGCCGTTTCCAACCCCTCACCATAATCAAGCGTATTTGCCTCTAATACAGTAAAGTTCTTGCCACTTAATTCTGGAATCGGACAGAGCCCCATTTCGAATAAGTCACCAACCCGAAGATCCTTTGGGTGGGCTAAAGAAGGCCTTTCAGCCTTCTTCTTTTTTCCAAAAAATTTAGAAAACATCTTGTTTCCTTACTTGTTTTGTTTTGCCTTTAATTTCGCTAGAATATCTCCAGCCTTACCTGAACCTTCTGTAATGCCAGATGCAGCAAGTTTGGCCTCTAAATTCGAGCCTGTCGATTCAGCAGCTAATTTTTCCCCTGCGATAAGCCGGTCTTCATTTTGTCGCTGACGCGCCTTAATTCGGTCAAGAGATTCACGGGCAGAATTCATTTTTGAACCCGTTGCTGTAAAATTCGTACTCAGTGCAGCGCTGGTTTTTTGAACATTTTCAGTGGTTTTCACCATCTTTGCTTCCCGTTCAAAATCCTTCACCTTACGTTCAGAAGTTTTTAGAAAATTCTTCTGTGTCGCAATCGTGTTGTTAAGTTGGGTAACCGCGCCCTGATTATATTCCAGTTCATTGGAAAGGTCTGCGATTTTTTCAGCAACTTCCAAGGCTAATGTTTCATCGCCCTTATCTAGTGCCTGAACTGCATATCCTTCATATTCAGAAATTTTATCTGATAATTCCGTTGCCTTGCGTTGATAGCCCACTTCTTCTGCCATTAAATCAGCAAGACCCCGACGTGCTTTTTCAACAGACGCCTTTGAATCACGAATTTCTTGATCCATAATTCTTACAAGATTTGCATCGACAATTGCTTCTCCGGCTTCGCTTGCGCCACCACGAATGGCTGTAACAATTTTTGAAAAAATACTCATATCTCAATCTCCTATTTCAAATAATCAGTAACAAGAGCAATCGCTTCTAACGTATTACTTGCTAATGTTTCAATTTCAAGACCAATATCTTTAGCTTTAGAACCAGCGGATAATGCCCCAAACAACATATATGTCGTGCCAATCTTACCAAAGCTAGAGAGAGGTAATGCCAAATTTGCAGAAAGCATGACATCATGCATTTCATCCTTTGCATTGTCTTTAATTTCATCTGCATCAAATAATTTTACCATGCAGATTAATTCGTCCTCGGTTGTCGTAATATTAATCGGGAATTCTTCCTGATCCTTTACAATAACCTGAATAATATCATCATTTCCCGCCATGGGTTGCAATTCAAATTCTATCACCATTTCATCGTGATTAACTTGCTCTAACAATGCTAAAATCTCTTTTGACATATTTTGTCTCCTGTGTGTCATAGTGTTAATGTAGTGTATTGACAGAATATGTCAAATTTAATTTTTATTCCCTACATTGATTTCTTCTCTAAGCCATGATTTTTCATGTAAAATATACATCAAATTACTATCTATATCATTGGGTTTAATAAACTTCTCATTTTCCAATATTCCATTTGGAAAGTGAAAACTTGACATGATAAACCCTATATTGCTTACCATATGTTCTGGAATTTCTTGCGGACCTCTTAAAATTCTTTTGGAGGGAGACTGCCCAACTGTCGTCGCAATGGTCCATCCCCATTCGCCAAAGGTTGGAATATTCGCATGATAGCGCTCTACAAATTTAAACCCTGCCGCGCGTAGCGTGACCCCAACAGTAAGGAAAGCATCCCGGGCATGATAAGGGCTGGTCGATTGAACGGATAAAGCCCCATCGCCGGATAATAAC
Source organism: Emcibacter sp. (assembly GCA_016764855.1). Taxonomy (GTDB): domain Bacteria; phylum Pseudomonadota; class Alphaproteobacteria; order Sphingomonadales; family Emcibacteraceae; genus Paremcibacter. The sequence goes on along the minus strand of JAESRB010000279.1, from coordinate 119 downwards.
TCCCGCACTTTTTTATAAAAGATCGTCGAATAGAGCTTATTGAGGTCAGGATGAGAAGGATCAGGCAAATCAATGATAATCGCATCATATTTCTTACGCTGTTGAATAAGGTCATCTAC
>JAESRB010000278.1 GCA_016764855.1 Emcibacter sp. | reverse complement strand
TTATATTGTTTGGTCCAGCGGCCAATCTGACGCTCGAAATAATTTCCGGGCTTGCCATATTCGCTCAGATTATTTGCGGACAGGTCCACGCTATGCACAGCGGCGAGAACCCGGTTCATTTCATGATACAGCGCGGTACGTTCGCTGTTGGCCATGTCGGGCAGGGCCGGGTCCCAGAAAATGCGCCCGTCCATAAAGTTCATGACATAGAACCAACTGCCGATAATATTCTCATCACAGCAAAGATGCAGCGGGCGGGCCACGGGAACGGCGGTATTCTCCAGCGCTTTGGTGACTTGATATTCCCGGTCAACCGCATGGGCAGATTTTAGCAACACGCCCGGTGGTTTCCGGCGCAGGACATATTTGCCTGATTTGGCCGTGATCAGAAAAGTCGGATTGGACTGACCCCCGGCAAATTTCTTGAGACTTAATGGCCCTTGAAATCCGTCAATATGCTGTTCAAGATAGGCGCTGAGTTTTTGTTCATCTATCATATCAAAAGGACTTTACCATATGGCCACCGTCCACCACAAGGGTTGTTCCATTGATGAAAGACGAGGCTTCGCTGGCCAGTAACAGCAACGGTCCGTCCAGCTCATCAACTCGACCCAATCGACGGGAAGGAATGGTTTTGAGGTAGGCCTTTCCCCGTTCTGTTTCAAAAAAGGCCGCATTGATTTCTGTCTTGAAATATCCGGGTGCAATGCTGTTTACGCGGATGTTATAGCGCATCAATTCCGAGGCCATACAGCGTGTCATATGAATGACGGCGGCTTTGGAGGTGGCATAGCTGGTTTGCAGGGTTTGAAAGGCCAGTCCCAGCAAAGAGGAAATATTAATCACCACACCGGGTTTGTTCGCCGCGACCAATCGTTTGCAGCCTTCTTGAGCGACGCGCATGACGCCCTTTAGATTGGCATCCATGATGAAATCCCAACTGTCTTCGTCAATCTCCAGAAAAGGAATGGGATCAGCGACTCCGGCGTTATTGAGGATGATGTCCACCAGTCCCAGTTGTTTCTCCGCCGTGTCATAGGCGGCTCGGATGCTGTCCATATTGGTGACATCCATGGTGACGGCCATGACTTCGCCGCCCGCATCGGTGATTTCCCGCACCAGCTCATCCAGCTTGTCCCGGCGTCTGGCCGCGACCACGACTTTGGCTCCGGCCTTGGCCAGTGTTTTGGCAAAGTGATTGCCCAGACCGCTAGAGGCGCCGGTGACGAGGGCGGTTTTCCCCGTCAGATCAAATAAATCCTGCATGGTGGTTTCCTTATTCTTCGTTACGGTGCGGCGCGGTCAGATAGGGCAGGGTAAAGCCGGGCTTTTCCTGTGCTTCTTTGATTTCCAGACGGGCAATGGCCCGCAGATGGACTTCATCGGGGCCATCGGCGAAACGTAAGGCTCTGCCCCATGTCCAGATATCGGCCAGCGGCGTATCCGGTGAGATACCCATAGCGCCAAAAACTTGCATGGCTCGATCGGTAATGGTGGTCTGCATCAGAGGCACAACGGCCTTGATCATGGATATTTCCTTGCGCGCGCCCTTGGCGCCTACTTTGTCGATCATCTGGGCGGTTTTAAGAACCAGCAGGCGGGCCTGATCAATCTCCATGCGCGATCGGGCAATGCTTTCGCTAACCGTGCCATGCTGATGGAGATATTTGCCGAAAGCTTTGCGTTCCTGCGCCCGTTCCACCATCAGATCAAGGGCCAGTTCGCTTTGACCGATGGACCGCATGCAATGGTGAATACGGCCTGGTCCCAATCGGGCCTGAGCCATCATAAAGCCGTCGCCTTCTCCGGCCAGAATATTCTCCACGGGGACCCGCACGTCTCGGAAGGTGATTTCGCAATGTCCTTCGGGGGAATGATGGTTCATGATCGAGATATTGCGCTCCACCGTGACGCCGGGCGTATCCATAGGTACTATGATCATGCTCTGTTGGCGGTGACGGTCCGCATTATCCGGATCGGTTTTTCCCATCAGGATCATGACCTTGCAATTGGGATGGGCGGCATTAGAGATAAACCATTTGCGGCCATTGATGACATAATCCGCGCCGTCACGTTTGATGCGGGTTTGAATATTAGTGGCATCGGAAGAGGAGACATCCGGTTCGGTCATGGCAAAGGCCGATCGAATGCGGCCTTCTAATAAAGGTTGGAGCCATTGTTTTTTCTGTGCCTCCGTACCGAACATATGAAAGACTTCCATATTGCCCGTGTCAGGGGCGCTACAGTTAAAGACTTCAGAGGCCCAGAGAACCCGGCCCATGATTTCGGCCAAGGGCGCATATTCAAGATTGGTCAGGCGGGTGCCGCTTTCGCCATCGGCCAGATGGGGCAGGAACAAATTCCACAGCCCTTCTTCTTTGGCCAGAGCTTTCAGATCCTCCATGAAGGTAACGGGGAAAATTCCGGCTTTGAGTTCCTCATGATGCTGACGAATGCGGGGCGTGATATGGGTGTCCATAAAGTCTAATAACCGGCGGCAGAGGGCCTGTGTTTTGGGGCTATGATCAAAATCCATGGGTTTTCTCCTGATTAGCTATAGGTGATGACATCCGGCCGGTCCATGCGGTCCAGATGAGGAATATTATTAAAGCAGGACAGGTGCATTCTGTCCTGTCCCAGATATATATGGCTGAAACTGGTGTTTTTGACCTGTAGATTAAGGTCGATAATTTTAGGGGGGTTAAGCTCCAGAATATGTCCAATCGCCATTGAGATGGGGCCACCAGAGCTCACTACCAGACAGGTGCCTGTCACGCGGTTTTGAATATGGGTCAACGCATCGGCCACTCTGGTCTTAAAATCGGTCCAGCTTTCCGGGAGGTCTTCGGTCAAGCGGTCTTCTGACCATAATTTCAGGGCAAGCTTCAGCCGTTGATAGAAGATACGCCGATTGCCTTCTTTCGCGGCGGCTTCTGTATCGGGATGTTGCGCCATAAAAGCTTTATACAAGACGGAAAAATCATATTCATTCAGGCCGGAATGGCTATCATAGTCCGCGGCGCTGTCAGATAGCGGATGGCCAAGAATACTTTCTGCGGTTTGTCTGTGGCGGTGCTGGGTTCCGATGATGATATGGTCAAAATTAATATCACGGTCGGTGAAATATTGCCCGAGATATTCCGATTGCTGATGGCCCAGGTCCGAGAGCTGATCGTAATTATCTGCACCAAAGGACGCCTGTCCGTGCCGAACCAGATATATTTCAGCCATAGTTTACTTTCTTTGATTTTATGCGGATCTTTGATTTTATGTTGGTCTTGCAAGTTACGAGAACATGATAAGAGGGAATTTATTATTTTTGAAATTTATTATATGTATAGTATTATATTCATTTCATGAATAATTGTAGGAGGCTGTTCCTTGCGGCTTAATAAGGTTGATTTAAATTTATTTGTTGTTTTTGAAACCATATATGTGGAGCGAAACCTGACAAGGGCAGCAGAGATTTTATGCTTGAGTCAGCCTGCGGTCAGCAATGCGCTTGCCCGTTTGCGCCGGACGTTCGATGACCCGTTATTCATCCGCAGTCAGAAAAGCATGATCCCGACGCCGGTGGCGGAAAATGTCATTGGGCGGGTACGGGATGCGCTAGGTCTGATCAACAGCAGCTTGAACGAGGAAGGGGCCTTTCAGCCGGATAAAACCGACAGGACTTTTCGTATTAATATGTCGGATATGATTGCGGCGATGATCTTACCGCCATTGATAGAAGTGGTGACACGGACGGCACCGGGAATAAATTTTGAGAGCTATCATATTCCCCGACAGGATCTGGTGCGAGAATTGGCGACCGGAGAGATGGACCTTGTGGTGGATGCGCCGCTGCTCAACGACCCGCGATTATGTCATGCGCCGCTGCTTCGGGAACGCTATGTCTGTATGTTACGTCAGGACCACCCTTTTGTTGGCCAGACATTGACGTTGGAGGACTATCTGGGTTTTGACCACATTCATGTGTCCAGTCGGCGTAGCGGGCAGGGGCATGTGGAGGTTGCCTTGAACCGGTTGGGGAAACGGCGGAATATCCATTTAAGACTGCAACATTATATGGTGGCCCCTCTGGTGGCCTTGCGGTCCGATTTGGCTTTGACGGTGCCGCTACGTCTGGTGAAGCAATATGACGCCCGGATTATGGCCTTACCTTTTGAATTGACGGATTTGGACCTGCATCTTTATTGGCATAAAAGCCGGGAGGGGGATCAGGCCAATCGCTGGATGCGGGAGAAAATTATGGAAATATCTTTGAGTTACCAGTAGCGTTACTTTGAAACCAGTGTTTTTTTACCCAGATTTTTTTGGCCAATATTATTTTAAGAAAGACGTTATTGAGGAAAAGACATCATATGTTGGGATACAGTGTCATAGGGATGTGAAGGACAAGAATTGTCATGTTGGAACATGAGATCGCGTTACGTTTATTTTGTTTTTTGACAGTATTATGCTGCGTGGCCCTGTGGGAGGCTTTGCGCCCGAAACGGATTCGGCAGGTTGCCCGAAAGATTCGCTGGCGGCGGAATCTGTCCCTTGTGGTGATCAATAGCTTTTTTATCAGGCTGCTTGTCCCCTTCACCGCCGTTGGGGTTGCGCTTTATGCCCATGAGAATCAACTGGGATTGCTAAATTATGTGAGTCTGCCCTTTGAAGTCGTTGTGATTGTATCAGTTTTGCTGATGGATTTACTTATATATGGACAACATGTGGTGTTTCATTATGTGCCGTGGCTTTGGCGGTTGCATAAAGTCCATCATATTGATCAGGAAATTGACGTGACCACGGGTTTGCGCTTCCATCCAGTGGAAATTTTATTATCCAGCCTGATCAAATGTGCCAGTGTGTTATTGTTGGGTATTCCCGTCGTTGCCGTGGTGATTTTCGAAATTTTACTGAATGCTACGGCCATGTTTAATCATGGTAACATCCGTTTGCCGCTCACCGTTGATAGGATCTTGCGGTTGATGGTGGTCACACCGGATATGCACAGGGTACATCATTCGATGATCCCTCAGGAAACTAACAGCAATTTTGGCTTTAACATGCCGTGGTGGGACCGGATATTTGGCACCTATCGGGCGCAGCCGGAACAGGGCCATATAAAAATGGAAATCGGCCTGCAAGAATACAGGCCGATCAACAAAACAGGATTATGGGCTTTAATGGTCATTCCCTTTTTAAGGGCAAGCCAAGCCACTTCTGACAAAGCCAGCTCAGATAAGAGTAATTCAGATCAGGCCAATTAGACAAAACCTTTTAAAGAGGCCCCGCTGACGATATTTATGCAATCTTTTTGCTTATGCTCTCAAGGAAATTCATGACCTGACCGGAAGCGACTTCGGCTTTTTTGACGGCTTCTGTTGCGCCGTTGATGTCTTTTTGAGCATATAATCTGGCGGCTTCAATGCCGTGGGCATGAACATCCTGATGCGGTGTTTTCAGGGCCTGCCATTCTGGCAAAGAAGTACAGGCCGGGTTGGTTTGACTGTCATACCATTTGCCCAGACGACAATTATGATGATTGGACAGTTCATTGGGATTCAGGCTGGTACGTCCGGCCAACATCTGGGATAATTTACGCATCCAGATCATATGGTCTGATTTTGCTGCCTGTACCACGGCATTTTTGCCGCCTCGGGAAACCAAGTCATTGACCCCCTCTATGATAGAGGCTTCGGTGCCTTCCAGCACGTTAATCACATCATTGATTTTACTGACATTGGCCGTGCTCATCAGGGCAATGGTCGTAACACCCTGTGAGACTTCCTTAGAGGCTTGGGCCTGTTGGCTCAGAATATGGTTGATTTCCTGCATACGATTGTTGACCACATTGACTTGATCCGCAATGGCGGTCATTTCCTGAGTTGAGCTATTGATAACGTCCTTGCCTTTGGCGACTTTTTCGCTGCCTTCGTGCATAACGGTGATGATGCCTTGCATTTCCTGACGCAGGTTTTCAATGCGATTGCGGATATTATCCGTTGCGGTTGCGGTTTGGCCCGCAAGGCTTTTGACTTCGTTGGCGACCACGGCAAAGCCTTTACCGGATTCCCCGGCGCGGGCGGCTTCGATGGTGGCATTCAGTGCCAGAAGGTTGGTCTGCTTGGCAATATCTTCGATGTCTTTGACAATTTTACCGATATCTTCGGAAGCCGCGGATAAATTATCCACCTTGCTGGCGGATTGTTCAACAGAATCGGCAATCTCATCCATGGTGGTTTGGGCAACCCGAGCAGAATCAAGACCAACCGCTGCGCTTTCTGCAACACTTCTGATCTCATCCGTGGCCCCACTAGCACTTTGGGAAATGCTACCAACAGAGGCGGCAAGTTCTTCGACAGCGGCGGCAATGGACTGTGTTTGGCAATCAACCTCGCTAATATCGCGGATCATCTCGGCAACGCCAGTGACGCTTTTGCTGGCGGTAATCGACATATCAACGGTACGACGTAAATTTCTTTCAATACGTTGCACATTGAGGTCAGAAATTTGCTTTATCAGATTAGTATGCGGACAAGTGCCGTTTGAGACTTTCTGGAATTCGCCGTGGAGTAAATGTTGTAGGTTTTTTTCGATATTGTCGAGTTGTTCTGCCTGGTTCATATTTTGCCTTCAAATTTTTTTATATAATTTTTAAGAATATGAAACAGGATATAGGGGGATAAGCATTAACATATTGATAAAAAGGTATTTTAAGAAATAAGACGGTTGAGATATTGAAGGCCTCTGTTTTGATTTTCTGGTCCCGCAGAAAGAGAGTGACTTGAGGTTTTGAGAGGGGAAAGATGTGTATTTTTTATTGTTTGGCGCCGTCATTTTTTGCGCGGGACTTTCCCTATAATCCTTGATATAGTTTTTTTTCCAATTAATAAAAAAATCATCAATAAATTAAATATCGGGATAATAAAATGAAATCAACACTACTCATAACGACAGCTTTGGTTACCTTGCTGATATTAAGTGGCTGCGGTGACGTAAAAAATACTGAGAATACCGCAAATAAGGTGCAAACGACAGTAACCCCACCCGCGGTGGAGGGAGAGATGCAACAGACGGAATCAGACCGTCTTAATGCTTATTTTGAAAAAACCTTCATGCGTGAAGTGATGGATAGTCCAGAGTTCCAAACCTATCTGGGCATAAAGAAAGATTATGGAAAATGGGATGTGCGTACGGAAGAAAAGGCCGCTGCGGATTACGCCCGTGTGATCAATGACCTGAAAGACCTCACAGCTGATTTTGAGTATAACAAGTTAGATGCGGCGACGCAATTGAGTTACCGGTTGGCGGAACGGATGTTGAAAGAACAGATCGAAGGCTATCAATGGCGCTATCACGGCTATCCGGTGAATCAGATGTTTGGATGGCAGTCTGATATTCCGGCTTTTATGATTAATTTCCACCGGGTGACGTCTCTGGAGGATGCCGAGGCCTATATCTCCCGGCTCGAAGGCGTCAAGGAAACCGCCGATCAACGCATGGCGGGCATGACACGTAATCAGGAAAAAGGCATTTTACCGCCGAAATTTGTTTTTGCTCATGTGAAGGGGGATGCCAAAAATATCATTACGGGCGCACCTTTCAACGACGGGGATGACAGCACGCTTTTGGCAGACTTTAAAAAGAAAGTCATGGAGCTTGAACTGGACGATGCGGATTTGGTGGCTGATCTGATCAAAAGAGCAGAGGCGGCTTTGTTAACCTCGGTCAAGCCGGCCTATGAAGATCTGATTGCCTTGTTGGGTCGTCAGGAGGCCGTGGCCGGGACGGATGATGGGGTATGGCGTTTGCCCGAAGGGGAGGCTTTCTATAAATATCGTTTGCGGGAAATAACCAGTACGGAGATGACGGCATCTGAAATTCATCAGTTGGGCCTGGATGAGGTGGCGCGTATACATGGTGAAATGCGGGATATTATGAAGCAGGTCAATTTCAAAGGCTCCTTACAAGACTTCTTTGAATTCACCCGGAAGGATGAGCAGTTTTATTATCCGGAAACCGACGCGGGCAAGAAGGCTTATCTTGATAAGGCCACGCAATTGATCGATACCATGAAAGGGCGTCTGGATGATGTCTTTGTTAGCAAGCCCAAAGCGGATTTGATTGTTAAGGCGGTTGAGGCTTTCCGGGAGAAATCCGCAGGCAAGGCTTTTTATAGTCGCCCGGCAATGGATGGCAGCAGGCCCGGAATATATTATGCCAATCTTTATAAAATGTCCGAAATGCCCACCTATCAGATGGAGGCATTAGCCTATCACGAAGGCATTCCCGGTCATCATATGCAGATCGCGATTATGCAGGAATTGGAGGATATTCCAAAATTCCGTAAATTCTCTGGCTATACGGCTTATGTGGAAGGATGGGGTCTTTATAGTGAATATCTGCCAAAGGAAATGGGCTTTTATTCTGACCCCTATTCGGATTTTGGACGGTTGGCCATGGAAATCTGGCGGGCCTGTCGTCTTGTGGTGGATACGGGACTTCATGATAAAAAATGGACAAGGGAGCAAGCGATCACCTATTTGGCGACCAATACGCCCAACCCCAAAGGCGATGTGATCAAGGCCATTGAACGTTATATCGTGATGCCGGGGCAGGCCACAGCCTATAAAATTGGCATGATTAAGATACAGCAATTGCGCAAGCGGGCCGAATTAGCTTTGGGCGATAAATTTGACCTTCGGGACTATCATGAGGTTATCCTGCGGGATGGGGCGTTGCCGCTCTCGACCCTTGAGGATAACGTCAATGAATGGATCGCCGCCCAGCAATAGGGTATTTAAATAGGACATTTTAACATGAGAGAGCAGGGGCCGAACAGAAGCCATAACAGTTTGTTGCGTGTGGAAGAAATGGCCCAAGCGGACCAGATGACGATCCGCACCGGGATTTCCGGTGCGGATCTTATGGAGGCCGCTGGTTTGAGCGTGACGCGGCATATTATGCATCGTTATGATCAAATGAAGACATTGGTGCTGTGCGGTCCCGGTAATAATGGCGGCGATGGCTTTGTCATCGCCCGCCATTTAAAAGAGGCCGGATGGCAAGTGACGTTGGCCCTATTGGGGCCGGTGGAAAAGCTTTCCGGTGATGCGGCCCTCATGGCCGGCAAATGGGACGGTTCGCTTTTGGCTTTGACCCCGGATGTGATTGCGACTCATGAATTTGTCGTTGATGCGATTTTCGGCGCGGGGCTGTGCCGCCCTATCGAAGGCGAAGTAGCCGATTTGATTAATAAGATTAACGACCTTGGTCTTCCCGTGGTGGCGGTGGATGTGCCGTCCGGGGTGGAAGGCAACAGCGGTCAAATTCGCGGCGCGGCTTTTCGGGCCACGTCGACAGTCACATTTTTTCGGAAAAAACCGGGGCATTTATTATATCCGGGCCGGGAGTATTGCGGCATAGTTACGGTCACGGACATTGGTATTCTGGAACGTGTTCTTGGGGATATTGCCCCTGAAACCTATCGGAATGATCCGACCATTTGGCGGAATGAATTTCCCCAGATGGCCACCAGAGGTCATAAATATACCAGAGGTCATGGTGTGGTGATCAGTGGGGGAGCCGCTCAGGGTGGTGCGGCCCGTCTTGCGGCCGGTGCCGCGCTCAGGATTGGGGCGGGGCTGATCAGTGTTGCTTGCCCGGAAGAAGCGGTGTTATCCCATGCGGCACAATTAACGGCCGTGATGATCAAACCTTTTTCTGAGTCAAATTCAGCGTTAAAATCAGGGCCAGATAATTTAGACAAGAATGATTCGGGCAAAAGTAATTTGGGGGAGAATGATATTGACGGGTTGCTGGAAGATGCGCGGCTGAGTCATTGGTATGTGGGGCCGGGCTGTGGTGTGACCGGGCAAACGCGGTCTCAGGTTTTAAAGATTTTGGCGGCGGGGCGGGGTTGTGTCATTGATGCGGATGGGCTGAGTATTTTTGCACAGGACTCAGACGTATTCTTTAAGGCACTTAAAAAAACAGCCGAAGATTTTGGCCAATTTCCGTTGCTGACCCCGCATGAGGGGGAATTTGCCCGTCTGTTTCCTGGTCTGAAACAAGGGACGGTAAAATATGATAAATTAGAATCAGCCCGAAAGGCCGCGATACGTTCCGGTGCGGTTATCCTCTATAAAGGGCCCGATACCGTGATCGCCAGTCCCGACGGGCGGGCGGTTATTAATGATAATGCACCGCCAACGTTGGCTACCGCCGGATCGGGAGATGTGCTGGCGGGACTCTGTCTGGGTCTGATGACACAGGGGATGGCAACATTTGAGGCTGCCTGTGCGGCCGTCTGGATACATGGGGCGGCGGCAACGGCTTTTGGCCCCGGTTTAATTTCACAAGATATAGAGGCTAAAATCCCGCAAGTTCTGCGATATATCCTGAAAAATGACGACTGATTTTTCTGAAAGCTTATTTTTCTGTGGAATTTTGTAATTAAATGGCTATAAAGACCAACATATATGCAGATTCGACCATGTTAAAAATAAAAATGCGGGTGTGGCGAAATTGGTAGACGCGCTAGATTTAGGTTCTAGTGTCTTATGACGTGGGG
>JAESRB010000277.1 GCA_016764855.1 Emcibacter sp. | reverse complement strand
CGGGCCACCGTATTCCAGCCATGTTTGATGCGGCCGTGGCCGGAACCTATCGCGGCATGTATATTCAGGGCGAAGACGTGGCCCAAAGCGATCCCAATACGCACCATGTAGAAGCGGCGTTAAAAAATCTCGACTGCCTGATTGTTCAGGATTTATTCCTCAATGAAACGGCGCGTTTTGCTCATGTCTTTTTTCCCGGCACCAGCTTTCTGGAAAAAGACGGCACTTTCACCAATGCGGAACGGCGGATCAGCATGGTGAATAAGGCGGTCGAACCTCTGGCCGGTATGGATGAATGGGAAATTACCTGTCGTCTGTCACGGGCCATGGGCTATGACATGTCTTATGAAACTTCATCGGAGATCATGGATGAAATTGCCCGGCTAACACCAACATTCTCAAACGTCAGCTTTGACAGCATCCGCAGCCACGGCAGTCTGCAATGGCCCTGTAATGCGGACGCACCGGACGGCACGGAAATCATGCATGTGGACAAGTTTGTTCGGGGCAAGGGTAATTTTGTCATCACCGAATTCGTCCCCACCACGGAAAAAATCACCCGCAAATTTCCTCTGATCCTGACCACAGGCCGCATCCTGAGCCAATATAATGTTGGCGCACAGACGCGGCGTACGGAGAATAATGTCTGGCATGATCAGGATATTCTGGAAATACATGCCACCGATGCGGCGGACCGGGGAATCCGGGACGGCGACTGGGTAAATATCAAAAGCCGTATGGGCGATACCAGCCTGCGCGCGCTCATATCAGACCGCATGCAGCCGGGTGTAATCTATACCACTTTCCATATGCCCGCTTCCGGTGCCAATATCGTGACCACGGACAATGCGGACTGGGCCACGGAATGTCCCGAATATAAGGTTACGGCGGTCGAAGTCAGACTCACCAATCACCCCTCAGACTGGCAAAAAGATTTCGACCATTTCTCCGAAGACACCCGTCATATCGCCAAGTAATTATTTGTTCCATGAGCATTTAACCCAAAGGCTCATGGAACAAAGTGATTATTTTTTGACAAGTTCGTCCAGATAGCCGCGCAAGATTTTCGCCATACCGGCCTTGGTCATGCCCGCCTCTTTGGCGAGGGCAATGGCTTTGTCCGGCGCGTATCCCATATCCCGGACCAGATGCGCGCCAAACCATGCCGCGACCCGATTCCCACTGGAACAATGGAGCAGGATTTTTTTGCCTTTATTCTCGGAAAGAGCGGCGTGAATTTTTTCCACGGCGGCATCCTGTATTTTGCCGTCTTTTAACAGTGGGATATTATAATAAGAAAGGTTATTTCCCACCAAAGTCCGCTCGTCAAAATCGACCTCACCTTCTCGGCGAATATTGATCACGACCTCAAACCCCTGATCTCCCAGCAGACCCAATGTCACCGGATCAGGCTGCCCCGCCATATAAATTGAGCCATGCAGGGAGATAATGTTGGACATATTACCCACTGGCGACTCTGCCCGCAGATCAATGATGTGCTTTTTGCCATGAGCGTCAGCACTGACAGGAGATATAATGGCTAATATTATCGTCAAGCAAGATATCAGAGGGAAGAGAATTTTTTTTAGCATATAAAAACCTTTTGGTTATATTTATCCCCTATTTTACCCAACCATAGCCGTAACGTCAGTAACTTATGTCACATTAATAAAACGTGGATATAGTGTAGTATAAAATAAATAACTCATATTTTATGTTAAAGCTTGAATTTTGTGTAATTATCTATAGATATAGGATGCTATATAGGTATCATTGATAAAAATATCAGGAATATTTTACTTTATGACCAAATTGACTCATTTACAGCGCCTTGAGGCGGAATCCATCCATATTATGCGCGAGGTTGCCGCAACCTGCGATAATCCTGTGATGTTATATTCCATTGGTAAGGACAGCAGCGTGATGCTGCATTTGGCCATGAAAGCTTTTCATCCGTCAAAATTGCCCTTTCCGCTGATGCATGTGGACACCACCTGGAAATTCCGCGAGATGATCGAATTTCGGGAGAAATTTATCGCCGAGAATAATCTGGACCTGATTGTGCATATTAATCAGGACGGCGTAGATCAAGGTATCGGACCTTTCTCTCACGGGTCAGCCACCCATACGGATGTGATGAAAACCCAAGGCCTGAAACAGGCACTGGACAAATACGGCTTTGACGCGGCTTTTGGCGGCGCGCGACGGGATGAGGAAAAATCCCGGGCGAAAGAACGTATCTTCTCCTTCCGCTCAGCCCAACATCGCTGGGACCCCAAGAATCAACGCCCTGAACTGTGGAATATTTATAACAACCGCATTCAAAAAGGTGAAAGCATGCGCGTGTTCCCCCTGTCCAACTGGACGGAATTGGATATTTGGCAATATATTCATTTGGAAAATATCCCCATTGTACCGCTCTATCTGGCCAAAAAACGTCCGGTTGTTGAGCGGGATGGCATGTTGGTGATGGTTGATGATGACCGTATGCCGCTGAATCCCGGCGAAGAACCAGAAATGAAAATGGTACGTTTCCGGACGCTCGGCTGTTACCCCCTCACCGGGGCGGTCGAATCAACGGCCACAACCTTACCCGAGATCATTCAGGAAATGCTGCTCACCAAAACCTCTGAGCGACAGGGGCGGGCCATTGACAAGGACAGCAATGCCTCCATGGAACAGAAAAAACAGGAGGGCTACTTCTAATGTCTGACTCAAAAAATGATAAATCCTACGAAGTCGCCCAATCGGACCAGATCGCCAGTGATATTGAAGGCTATCTCAAGGACCAAGAGCATAAAAGCTTCTTGCGCTTCATCACTTGCGGCAGTGTGGACGATGGAAAATCGACACTGATTGGTCGCCTTCTGTATGATTCAAAGCTGATTTTCGAAGATCAACTGGCCACGCTGGAAAATGACAGTAAAAAGGTCGGCACCCAAGGCGGCGATATGGATTTTGCCTTGCTTGTGGATGGTCTGGCGGCGGAACGGGAACAGGGCATCACTATTGATGTGGCTTACCGCTTCTTCTCCACCGACAAACGTAAATTCATCGTTGCCGACACGCCGGGTCATGAGCAATATACCCGCAATATGGCCACCGGTGCCTCATCAGCAGATGTGGCCGTGCTTCTGATTGATGCCCGTAAAGGCATTCTCACACAGACCAGACGCCACAGCTATATTGTTAATCTGCTCGGCATCCGCCATGCTGTCGTCGCCATTAATAAAATGGACCTGGTCGATTATGCACAGGATGCCTATGAGACGATCGAAAAAGACTATCGCAGTTTTGCCGAGAATCTGAACTTTTCCAGCATTACCTTTGTCCCCTTATCCGCGCTGAAAGGTGATAACATCATCGATTCCGGCGACAATATGGACTGGTATGAAGGCCCTACATTAATGAGCCTGCTGGAAACAATTGATGTCTCAAATCAGAAAGAAGAAAACCCGTTCAGCATGCTGGTACAGTGGGTAAACCGTCCCGATCTGGACTTTCGCGGTTTTTCAGGCACCATCGCGTCCGGCACCATCAAGCCGGGGGATAAGATCATTGCCCTGCCCAGTGCCAAAACCAGCACCGTAAAATCCATCGTCACCTATGACGGCGAACTAGATGAGGCCGTCGCCGATCAGGCCGTGACCATCACGCTGGAAGATGAGATTGATATCTCACGCGGGGATGTGATTTCAGAGATTAACCGCCGACCGGAAACAACCGACCAGTTTCAGGCCCAGATCATCTGGATGCATGATCAACCCATGCTGCCGGGCCGGCCCTATTTGATTAAAACCACCAATAAAACCGTCACCGGAAAAGTCACGAGCCTGAAATATAAGGTCAATGTGAATTCTCTGGAACATGAGGCCGGGTAAACGCTGGAATTAAACGAAGTTGGCATTTGTAATGTCAGCCTTGATGAAACCATCGTGTTTGATGCCTATAAGGAAAATTCAGCCCTCGGTTCCTTCATCATGATTGATAAAATCACCAATTCCACTGTTGCCGCAGGCATGATCGATTTCGGTTTACGCCGAGCAACCAATGTTCATTGGCAGGCCGTGGATGTGGATAAAACTGTCCGCGCGGATCAGAAAAGTCAAAAACCTGTCGTCCTCTGGTTTACAGGCCTCAGCGCATCGGGCAAATCCACCATTGCTAATCTGGTTGAGAAGAAGTTGCATGCCTTGGGCAAACATACTTACCTTCTGGACGGCGATAATGTCCGTCACGGTCTTAACAAAGACCTTGGCTTTATCGACGCGGACCGGGTGGAAAATATCCGCCGGGTCGGGGAAGTGGCCAAATTGATGATTGACGCCGGATTGATCGTACTGACCGCCTTTATTTCTCCCTTCCGGGCAGAACGGCGCATGGTACGGGATATGTTGGAGAGCCATGAATTTATCGAAGTCTTTGTGGATACGCCTCTTGATATTTGCGAACAGCGCGACCCCAAAGGTCTGTATAAAAAGGCCCGTCGTGGAGAGATCAAGAATTTCACCGGCTTTGACAGTCCTTACGAACAGCCGGAACAGGCCGACATTCACCTTCATACGGGCAACATGTCTGCCGAAGACGCCGCAGACGCCGTGATTGCCAAAATTGAAGAAAAATATCTGTCCTCATAAGGTGCCGCCTCTGTTTCATCTATCGGTGACGGAAGTTCTGTAGATATTTTAAAACCTTGCCGCCAATATGTTATATATTGGCGGCAAAATTGCTATTATGCACCTTCCAACTACGCCTCCAAATACAATGATGATACCTACGGCGAGCACACTCATTTGGATTCATTAGGATGATGACGTTGTCTCTGGAGCATTGCCCCCCGGCCTGCATTTATTGGCCCACCAATAATCACCTGTCCCCTTGAAACTTCCGGCTATGACAGATACTGAGATAATCCATAAACCAAGATTATTATCCGAACAGTCTTGCCTAGTACGTTTAAAATAAACCGACATGTCAGATTACATTCAATACCCCACCCCATAAGATATTTTCAATGTCTTTATTTTGATCTCATAGGGTTTTGTACATAAAATTTTTCTAAAGCGTTTTTACCTAAACTATAATTCTGATTAGCCGACTGAATGTACCATTTCTCGGCTTTAGCTTTGTCTTTAGGAAAATTGTTTAAACCTCGATCATAATAACGACCAAGTTGCCATTTATAAAAACCGTTTCCAACTTTTGTTGCTTTGGTAATCCATTCCAGCGCTGCATCAAAGTTTTGTTCAACACCGAAACCATTCGCATAAGCGCGGCCAATGGAAAATTGAGCCGACGGATCATTTCTTGCCGCAGCCAAATGATAATATTTCAATCCTTCACGGTAATTGAGATGGCCTGCTTTCTGGCTAAAATATATATTGGCAAGTTGTCTTTGTGCCGGCAAGAAACCAAGGTCATCTGACTTCTTATACCACACAACAGCCTTGGCAATATCTTTGGCAATTGGACCATCCGATATATATTCCCTACCCATTTTGAAAGCGGCGTTGCCATGACCATTATTGGCGGCGGCTTCGTACCATTTTACCGCTTTGGGATGCTGCCCCTTCTTTTTATGATAATACTCCCCAAGTTCAAACTGAGCCTCTTTATCACCTGCATTGGCGCGGGTTAAGCGCTTTAGCTTAGCCCTGGCTATTTCCAGTTTCTTTTGACTGGCTTCAAGA
Source organism: Emcibacter sp. (assembly GCA_016764855.1). Taxonomy (GTDB): domain Bacteria; phylum Pseudomonadota; class Alphaproteobacteria; order Sphingomonadales; family Emcibacteraceae; genus Paremcibacter. Next base: position 1,775 of record JAESRB010000277.1, on the reverse strand, counting down.
GCCGATTTTTTCAATATCACGTCTTGTTTGGATGTTGCAAATTTTTTAAGTTTACATGCTTTTTGCAGACCTGCCTTACAAGCTATTGTAAAATATTTCTTGGCCCGCCCGATGTCTTGTGTGACACCGCCATCTTGACGGTCAATATCCCCTTTACCCACATAGTATATTTTCCCAGCTTCCAAGCAACTCGCCCCAGAGCCAAGGTTGCATGCTTTGCCATATGCCCAAGCAGCTTCTTTTTGGCCATTAGCAACGCGGGCATTAAGTGACCCATAAAAACTACATGCGGCCTCAATATCTCCCGTGCAAGCCTTTTTATAAAGACCAAATGCTTTTTAAAACCATCATCCACACCATTCTTAGAAAGTGATTTAAATTTCTTGGACGCATAATTATTGGCGAGATTCATACATGCTCTATAAGAGTTCAGATCACATGCTTTTATATAAAATTTCTCTGCTATTTCATATTCAACTTTACCCGTTATTTTTCCTGCTTCATTTGCGACCGCAAGATCGAAACAACTTTTAGATTTCCCGGAAAAACAAAGTTTCATTTCTTTGTTAACCAGCTCAGCTAAACTTAATTTCTTTGTGGATTTCTTCGTGGATTTTACCGCTTGTTTGTTTTTTTCTGCCGCTAATGCATTTTGACGCAATTGTTCCTCTAGCTTATCAACTTCCATTTGCGCTTGACGTTGTTCCTCTTTGATTTTTTCCCATTCTGCTTCCAACGCAGAAATCTTAGCATTCACTCTTTTCAAAAGCCTTATAGAGGGAGCGTGGTTCTTGTTTGCGGCCATTGTAAATAATTGACGCGCTCGGATTAAATTTCGTTTAACGCCTTGACCATCAAAATACATATAACCCAGATTAAATTGCGCACTTACATCACCTTTTTTGGCGGCCTTTGAGTACCATGTGATTGCATTTTCAAATCTTTTCGGAAGTTGATTTCCTGTGTAGTAATTATCCCCTAACCATACCATCAAAGCCACATTCCCCCCCTCTGCCCATGTCTTCGCTTGATCGACAATGGGTTTTTGTGCTTGTATTTTCGGCTGTGTATTTCTTTGAATAAATAAATCCTGTGCTTTCATATCACCGTTTTGGGCGGCTATGAACAACATAGACTTTACGCCGTCGTCCTTTCCTTCTTTAACCAAAGGTTTGGCTCCGGTAAAAGTTTCTGATGAGTACGCCGTGGTAGCAAAATACGGTGGGAATGCCATTAACATTGCCACACCCCCAATGATGATATTTCTTATTAAAATATTATTCATGACATCCTTTTTTGTGCGCGGCACAGTAATTAATTGCATTAAGACTATAGCAAAGGGCTACGGTGTTACATCATTACTATTAAGAGAACTCTATCCTTGGTTGCACGGCAGGACGTAACAGAGGCGTTATCAGAAAAAGCATCCAGGAGTGTAAATACTCCCCCATTTTTAAAATAATATAATAATCCTCTACCTAAGGTGTCAACGTTTTTCTAGGTAGTTAGTTAAGAAGCCTTTATGAAATTTGCATATTTTTGGCGATGGATTAATTCTGGCTTCAAGATGTACAAGAAGTTTTCTACCACCGCGTTATTCCAACATTTCCCCTTTAAATGACCTTTAGCGGGCCATTTAGTCTGCTTTGAGGAAGATGTTTAAAAGGAATATATCGGATGCAAGATGCACCAAGGTACCCACATTTTCCCCCACAGTCAGGGTATATGGGGTATGATAAATTTGCAAGGAGTTGTTGTAAGGTGTTGTTTCTTAT
>JAESRB010000276.1 GCA_016764855.1 Emcibacter sp. | reverse complement strand
CGCATTAGCTCGGGCGGCCCCTTGGCCTTGCCTTCGCCTAATCGGCTCCGGTTTCTGAGCTTTTTTTTTGAAGAGGAACTAAATCTTATTTCGGAAACAGGCCCTCCATTCCGGGTGGGATTTGACCGGGCATAGGCATACCGCCTTTACCGCCCATTTTACCCATCTTTTTCATCATACCTGCCATTTGTTTCTGCATCTTGATCAATTTATTGATCTCCTGAACCGTTGAACCTGAACCGGCAGCGATTCTTTTCTTACGGGACGCATTCAGCAATTTCGGAAAGGTTCTTTCCTTTGGGGTCATGCTGTTGATGATCGCTTCCTGACGTTTCAGGACACTATCATCAAGATTGGCACTAGCCATCTGCTTCTTCATCTTGCCAATACCCGGCAACATTCCCAGAATATTAGCCATGCCGCCCATTTTCTTCATCTGACGAAGTTGAGACCGCAGATCGTCAAAGTCGGACTGGCCCTTCTTCATCTTGGCGATCATTTTCTCGGCGTCTTCAACCTCGATGGTCTCTGCGGCTTTTTCCACAAGAGACACCACATCGCCCATACCCAAAATCCGGGAGGCCACGCGCTCCGGGTGGAATTCTTCAATATCTTCAAGCTTTTCACCGACACCAACCAACTTGATCGGCTGACCGGTAACGGCCCGCATACTCAACGCCGCACCACCACGTCCATCACCGTCCATACGGGTCAGGACAACACCGGTAATCCCGACCTGGTCGCTGAACTGTTGTGCAACATTGACCGCATCCTGTCCGGTCAAGCTATCCACTACTAATAGAATCTCATGGGGCTGAGTCGCATCACGAACGCCAACCACTTCTGCCATCAGAGTCTGATCAATATGAAGTCGGCCTGCCGTATCCAGAAGAACAACGTCCATACCCTGCAGCTTTGCCGCCGTCATTGCCCGCTTGGCAATATCAACTGGCATCTGCCCCTCGATAATCGGCAGCGTCGATACGCCGATCTGTTCACCGAGAATTTTTAACTGTTCCATCGCCGCTGGACGATAAATATCCAGCGAAGCCATCATGACTTTTTTATTTTCTTTTTCTTTAAAGCGTTTGGCAATTTTGGCCGCCGTTGTCGTCTTACCAGACCCCTGCAACCCAACCAAGAGAATCGGAACAGGCGCGACTGCGGCAAGACTGATGCCTTTTGCCTCACTGCCCAACATTTCCACCAGATGATCATTAACGATCTTGACGACCATTTGACCGGGGGAAACCGACTTCATAACTTCCTGTCCAACAGCGCGCTCAGAAACCTTGGCAATGAAGTCTTTGACAACCGACAGGGCCACATCTGCTTCAAGAAGAGCGATCCGCACTTCCCGCATAGCAGCAGTGACGTCGCCCTCTTTCAGAGCGCCACGGCCTTTTAGCTTGTCAAATATACTGCCAAGTTTATCACTTAAACTGTCAAACATACTTATCGTTTCTTCTTTTGTCGTTTATGCCTGCTGTATTGCCATACAACAAACTACGCTCCAGTGCATCCGAACTCTCGCAAAAATTACACAAGACAAACGCACCAGTGGGCGAACCTTCGCTGACTGATGGACATCCTTGGACGCAATTCTACGCTAATCCTTGATTACGATGGGGAAAATATGGTGATTTTACTTCAGAGTCAAGCGAAGAGTCGCAGGATTAGTCAACTTCTTGTTTCCCGAAGCTCAAAAAAATGCAATAAAGTCACGAAAATGACACAGGCGCATACAAAAACAACCTGTTACACGAGAATAATCAAGCGATAATATTAAAAAGGGAAACTTGTAATAATGTTTAACCGACTGAAAATAGCTCTTGCGTCAACAGCATTGGCCGCAACAATTATGGCTCCACAGGCACAGGCCGGACTTGACGGCAATCCGTTTGAAGGTCTTTATCTGGGCTTCAACGCCAATTATTCCAAGGTCAAGACTGAGGCAACCTATGAAATTTTGAACGCCAGCACCAATACATTCAACGGCATTTCCTCCACAGATAATAGCAGCGGATACGGCGGCGTTTTATACGGCGGCATTGGCACCAATATTTGGGGACCATTATATGTCGGCGTTGAAGGCGGATTGGGCCTAAATGGCGGCATAGCCACCGTTTCCGACGGCACATCTTCCTTTGGCCTGAAAGCCGGATTTTCTTTTGATGTGAATACGCGCTTCGGCATGACTATATCAGACCGCGTACTTGTTTATGCTTTGGGCGGCTATACCTCCATGAAATTCAGCAGCCGCGGGTTTTCTGAAAGCCAATCAAAAAGTCTGGGCGGATACCGCTACGGTGCCGGTTTTGAAGTGGGCATCATGGAAGATATCGCACTTCGTATTGAATATGTCAGAACCGAACATTCCGCTGTAACCTGGACACAGGCCGGAGACAGCTTTCGCTTTGACCCCAGCACACAGGTTATCAAAATCGGATTTGTCCTTCATATGGACTAAACGGGTCACATGGAACCAAGAAATATAAAGGAAGCATAATACTGATAGGGGACGTATTATGCAAAAGACGTTATTTTAGAAGGTTTGGATATCAGAAGGGTTAAGGCCTATTCATCCGAACCTTCAATCCCCATCAATTTCTCACTATGCAAAACCACATTTTCTTTGACGCGGGCCATAAATTCTTCCTTATCCAGCCCCCTCTCAATCGCGGGATGATATTCCAGAACGACCGTCCCCGGCTTATTGAAAACACTCCCCTTTACCCAATGCACTCCCGTGTTCATTGATACACAAATCACCGGAAGATCAACATCTTTTTGCATATAATATACCCCGGACTTCAGCTTCTTGCGCTTGCCTACGGGGATACGGGTACCTTCCACAAATAACAGCAATGGAATTTTCTGCTCGGTCAATATGCGGGCGATTTCCGGTGTTTTATCCTTTGCCTCGCCCTTGCCACGGTCGATGGCAATCACTTCCATTTTTTCCAGAACCTGCTTAAAACCAAAAATCCGAAATAATTCTATCTTGGCCAATGCGGTCAGGTTTGGCATACGCCGGTAGGTAATCAAAGCCTCAAGGTTGCTCATATGCTTGCAGCAAAGAATAAAGCCCTTGTCCTTGGGCAGATTTTCGATACCCCGTTCCTCTATTTGAATATCGCTGATTTTATCCAACAAAAAGAACACCGCATTGAACCAAATCAGTAAACACCGCCGCATAGGAGTCGGAGATTTCAGGAAAGACACCGGCACAAGCACAAGCAGAACCCACAAGGGGCTTAATACCCAAAAAATAAAGTTAAAAATAAAGGACCGTAGATAACTCATGCAAATAGACTCATGTTTCTCAAATAACCAAAATTCATCCTTTATAATATTATGCATTTTCACACATTTGTCAAAATCGGATATGTTTTTTCCCAGAAATTTTACAGATCTTTCCAAGCAAAATTACCAGAAAAATTATAGGGAATATTAAAGGAAAAACGAAGGGCAAAAAAGACAGATAAAAGTGCCTACCACACCCCAAACAGTCCTGCATGACATTGGCCGGACGACCAAACATCCCGTCATCCCAACAGAACACCTCCAATTTAATGTTGACAGTGCATATATAGGTGATATGTTATCGCCGTAAACATACTAATGGCTTTATGCCTGTATCCCGCGTGAGATGATGATGACCGACACAACCGAACATACCAACAGCAGTGAAAATAAGGCCCCTGAAAGCTCTGGGATCGCCCCGGTTCCGTTCTTTACTCAGCACAGAATACGGATTGCCGTAGCCGCTGTGGCTCTTGCCGCCCTATTAGGCGGCGTATTTTTCGCCAAGTCATTCGCTGTGGCCAGTCTGAATCAAGATCAAACCGTGCTAGATCGCGCTCTCCCTGTGAGCAGCATTACCTTGAAAGCCGTCACCCATTATCAGGTAAAACAGAAATATTCCGGCAGCATTGTTGCCAGCCGGGAAAGTGATCACGGCTTTGACACTGGCGGACTGCTGACAACGGTATTTGTTGACGAAGGTGATCTGGTTAAAAAAGGGGACATATTGGCCCGGCTTGACATGCGCCGCCTTGACGCAAAAGCAAAAGAGCTGGAAGCAGCCCTTGCAGAGACCATTGCCCTAAACCTGGAAACCACCGCCCGCCTTGACCGGGCACAGGCGACCTATGACCGCTATACGGTTCTCGTAAATCAAAAACATGTTTCTCAGGAAAAATTTGATCAGGTGAAATTCGATCTGATCGCCCTGAAAGCCCATAAACTTGCCACCCGTTCAGCCGTTGACAAATCAGAAGCTGCGCTAAAGGGCCTGAACATTGACCGGGATATGGCCAGCTTGACAGCCCGCTTTGACGGCAGCGTTATCCGCCGTTATCTGGATGAAGGCACCGCCATCGGTTCTGGGACGCCCATCATTCGTCTGATTGAGGATAACAAGCTTGAAATTCATGTGGGCCTCCCTCTGTCCGCCACATTTACCCTTGCCCCCGGTCAGACGCATATCTTTACGTATCAAGGCAAACAGATTACGACAAAATTACGCACTATCCTCAAACGAATAGACCAATCCACACGAACGATTACGGCCATTTTTGATGTGACCGATAACGCGGCCAGCATTCGGGCCGGCGGCCTTGCCCAGCTCTCCATTGATACAGATGTGGCGCAGCCCGGCTTCTGGCTGCCCAGCGGCGCCCTGACCGAAAGTCGCCGGGGATTATGGAGTGTCTATACTTTAAAGCCCTACAAGGACTCTCCGGAATATAGTACCCTCTCCCGTCAGGAATTACAGGTTATATATACGGAAACGGACCGAATATTCGTGCGCGGAACGATACAGGATGGCGACAGGATTGTTTCCGGCGGCATCCACCGCCTTGTCCCTGGCCAATTGGTTCGCATAGCTGAGGAAAATTAATCATGTGGAGTAATCTATTCTTCCGCAATCGTCGCCTCAGCGCGCTGGTTATCGGACTGATCCTTGTCGCAGGCTTTTCCGCCATTGCCTCCCTGCCCCGTCAGGAAGACCCCAGCCTGACCCACCGTTTTGATGCGGCTAACACCCCCTTCCCCGGCGCCAGTGCGGAACGCGTCGAGGCCCTTGTTACCGAGAAAATTGAAGCTGCCCTCAGCGAAATTGATGAAATAAAACGCCTCCGTAGCACCTCCCGCGCGGGCATGTCCTCCATCGCCATCGAGCTGGAAGACCGGGTCAAAAAAGATGAGGTGGAAATTATCTGGTCACAGGTCCGTGACAAACTGAAAGACGCAGAAAGAGATCTGCCGGAAGGCGCGGGAACCCCCTATATCCTCGACCGTAAAAGCGCCGTTTATACTTTTATGGTTGGCCTGACATGGGATCTGCCATCTGAACCACAAATTGATATTCTTGGCCGTTTTGCCAAGGATCTGGAACGCATTTTTTCCCCCCTGTCCGGCACGGAAGAAACCGATGTATTTGGAGAATGGGACGAAGAATTTATCGTCACCATTGACCCCGATGCGCTGGCCTCTGTCGCGCTGACAGTAGAGGATGTCTCCAACGCGATCGCCCGAACGGATTCAAAAGCTCCCGCCGGGCAAATTCGCGGCACCCGCAGCGACCTTATTCTGGAAATTAGCGGGGAATTAAAATCCGAGGACCGCATCCGTAATATTGTCCTGAAACAAACCGATACCGGTCAATTTTTGCGGGTTGGCGATGTGGCAACCGTTCGCAAGGCTTTCCGCGACCCCGTCTACAGCATCGCCCTGCTGAATGGCAAACAAGGGATCATTGTCGGCGCAAAGGTGAATGACAGCATCCGTGTTGACCTCTGGACGGCAAGATTACAAGCCGAACTGGATCAATTCCGCGAAACTCTCCCCGACGGCATCAAAGCCGAAGTGATCTTTAATCAGGATACCTATTCCACCCTGCGTCTGTCTACCCTGATGAAGAACATCCTCATCGGGGCCGTCATTATCGTTCTGGTCATGATTTTCATGATGGGGTGGCGGTCAGCATTTCTGGTCGCAGCTGCACTGCCTCTGACCGTATTGATGGTCATGACGGCCTTCCATTTTCTGAATATTCCGCTGCATCAGATGTCCATTACCGGCCTGATCATCGCCCTCGGACTCTTGATCGATAATGCCATCGTTGCGGTAGATGAATATCGCAAAGCCCGCGAACGGGGCTATGATGTGGCCACGGCCATATCAAAAATGGTCAAACATTTATTCATTCCGTTACTGGCCTCCACCGTCACCACCTCTCTGACCTTCATGCCCATTGTGATTACCCCCGGCGCGACCGGAGAATTCATTGGCACCATTGGTCTGGCCGTTATCATCTCCTTATTTTGCTCCCTGTTCCTGGCCATGACCGTCATTCCGGCACTGGCAGGATATTTTGACCGGGGCGAGTTATTACAGGAAAAACGCAGCATTCTGCAAAGCGGTTATAGCAATCCAGCGCTCACCGCAAAATACCGGACCGTGTTACGCTGGTGCATGGCCCATCCACTAAAAGCCCTGCTGCTGTCAATCTCCCTCCCCCTTCTGGGCTTTATCATGAGCTCAACTTTGGTGCAGCAGTTCTTCCCCCCTGTGGACCGGGATCAATTCCAGATACAGCTTACCCTGCCCCCGGAAACCAGCCTTGCGGAAACCACCCGACAGGTTAAAATCGCGCGGGAAATCATGTCGCACTACCCGGAAATCAAGACTGACTATTGGGTCATTGCGGAAACACCCCCGGCGGTCTTCTATAATACATTCCTTAATCAGGCGGGTGTTAACAGCTTTGCCGGCGGCTTTATCAATACCACCTCTCCACAGGCCACATCGGATATCCTGCCCCGCCTTCAACGGGAGCTGATGACCGGACTGCCCAACGCCATAATATTGGCGATTCCCTTTGAACAGGGGCCGCCCTTTGAGGCCCCGATCGAGGTCTTTATCTATGGTCAGGACTTAAAAATACTATCACAGAAAGGGGCGGAAATTCGCGCCCTTTTGGCCCAAACCAAAAATGTCACCTATACCCGTGCAAAGATCTCCCTCAGCCAGCCCAAACTGAATTTCATCCCCAATGAAGATGCGGCAGAAGCAGCAGGCCTGAAACTGAACCAGATTGCAGAACAGTTGAATGATGCGCTTGAGGGCCGTCTTGGCGGCAGCGTACTCGAAGGTAGCGAGAACCTTCCAGTACGGGTTCAAGTCGGCGGACAGAACCGATCAAATCTTGCGGACCTGTTTAATAATTCCCTTGTGGCCGCTGGCGGCAGCCTGACCACAGGTGGCCAGCATTTGCCCGGCGTCCCCCTCAGCAGCCTTGGCACATTGGAACTGGTCCCGAGCTATAACGCGGTAACCCGCCGGGACAGCCAAAGACTGAATATCCTCCAGGCCTTTATCGTTCCCTATAGTCTGCCTAATGTCGCACTGGCCGATTTCCAGCAAAGACTGAAAGAATCCAATTTTGAGTTGCCCGTAGGCTACCGCCTTGAATTTGGCGGAGAGACCGAAAAAAGGTCCGAATCCGAAGGGAAGCTATTCTCCACTGTTCTACCCCTTCTGGTCGTTATGATGGGTATTCTCGTTCTAGCGTTTAACAGCTTTACATCAGCCCTGATCATCGGAGGAGTCGCTTTTTTCAGCGCGGGCCTTGCCCTGCTCGCCCTCTGGCTGTTCGGCTTTCCCATGGGCTTTACCGGCATCATGGGGACAATGGGCCTGATCGGGCTTGCTATCAATGACAGCATTGTAGTGCTGGCGGCGCTGCGGGCCAATGAGGACGCCAGAAACGCCAACCCGGAAGTGATTGTTGATATCGTCATTGGCGCGACCCGTCATATCATCTCCACAACCCTGACCACCATTGGCGGTTTCTTGCCGCTGATTATATGGGGTGGGGTGATGTGGCCGCCTTTGGCCACCGCTATCTCTGGCGGTATGGTCGGCGCGACTCTTCTGGCACTGGTTTTTGTCCCGACGCTTTATTACCTGCGGGTCCGTCGCCGGGCGCGGAAATTACAGGTCAAGCTACAGCATGCCAACCAAATCTCCACCGTCAAGGCTGCTTGAAATCCTGATAGGACAGATAGTAGAAACGGCTCGTCAACAAGACCGCTGAGATCAAGCTGGCGATCACCATGCTTTCGAAGAGGCCTTCGCCGCCGCGACCAAGGGTAAAGGTCAAATAATAGGCCAACGGGATCATGACAAGAATATAGCTAAAGAAATACAGCACGGTCGGCGCCCAAATATCCCGCCGCCCGCGAAGCCCATTGCCGATGACCGTTTGCAGACTATCAAGCAACAACATCCAAGCCGTTAAAATAATCAAAGGGGTCGTCGCCGCCACAAGCTCTGATTCATGGGTGAAAAATCCTGAAATTTTCTGCGGGAAAATGAGCAGAACCGCCAATAACGGCAACATCAGCATAAAATTAAACACGATTCCACAAGTCCCCGCCAGCAACAGGTCACCCCGGTCACCCCGACCAAGGGCAATACCAACCCGAACCGCCGTTGCCCCCGCAACCCCGTAAGCAACCATAAAAGGCACGCCATAGACATTAAATGCAATAGCCACGGCCCCCAACGTCAATGGCCCAATCCACCCGGCAAAAATCTCCAATGTGGCAAAGCCCATATGTTCCGCCCCATTGGTCACGCCAGCCCCATAGCCAATATGACGCAGCCTTTTCCATTTATGGAACCGCATATCCACCTTTTGCCGAATGGCAAATATCTCATGCCCCTTCATATTCAGAATATAATAGATCAACCCCACCGCCAGAAACGTTCTGACAATCGTTGTCGCCCAAGCAGAGCCGACGGCCCCGAAAGGATCAAACCCCAAGTTGCCATAAACGAATATCCAGTTCAAAAAGACATTAATTACATTGGCCAGCAGAATGCAGACCATACCGGGCTGCGGCCGATTAATTCCCTCCAAAAAGAACGTACAGGCCAGCATGATACAGGTCATGGGAATCCCAAAGGCCACCGCCCGCATCACCACCCCGCCGCCGCGCGCGATGTCCGGCTGTTGACCCAAGAGCAACAACAGAGGCTCTCCAAACAAACAAACGCCGAACCCCATCATTCCAAGAGCAAAACCATAGGGCAACGACTGCCGCCAGATACGGCCACATAATTTAAAATTTCCCGCGCCATAGGCATTGGACGTCAGCACCATCGTCCCCATCATCAGCCCCAACGAAATCACAATCACCGTGGCAACCGGAACATACCCAATACTTTGATAGGCCAATTCCTGTGCCGAATAGCGCCCCACCATCATGGTATCCACGATACCCATTGTCATAATGCCCAATCGCTGCAACACAATCGGCAGCGACAAGCGCACCAGTTCAGAGAACTGCCGCTTCATTCGACTTCTTAGCCAGGCCACATTATGAGTTGCATCAAGTTTTTCCATATTTTCTTCATAGGGAGAAGAGAGGAGATTGTCATCTTTTATTTTAGCCTCAGGCGCCGGCGCTCCGCTCAGGCTTATCCTCGCATTGGCTCGGGCGGCCCCTTGGCCTTGCCTCAGCCTCGGTGGCTTCGGGTGGGAGTATTTTGTTGTGGAGGGCGGAGAGGTGGTGTTTTTTGTTTAGCCTCAGGCGCCGGCGCTCCGCTCAGGCTTATCCTCGCGTTGGCTCGGGCGGCCCCTTGGCCTTGCCTCAGCCTCGGTGGCTTCGGGTGGGAGTATTTTGTTGTGGAGGGCGGAGAGGTAAAGTTAAACCTGCCTCAAGCGGTGGAGCTTGAGGCTTCTCTGGATAAATATTTAGGCATATGAGCCAATACGGCTGCTGCGACGAATTCTACGGCTATGCTTTACTGTCAAAGGCAAGGCTTTAAATACTTGCTTCTCTGCACAAATCTTCTTTGTAAAAACACTAAAGAATGTCATTGGTCTTCTCCATAAGTTATCATGTCAATTGTTTCGATAACCCACACAATGCATAAGGCGTGCCAATTTCTTATAAAATCGACATACCTTTGAAATACAACATACTTTTAAGAAATTATGCTTTTACAGAGAATTCTCGGAGCTTCTTATTTAGCAATTTTCGCTAAATAAGAATACCATTTACACCAATATTTAGTGACTTTTAAACTTCCGGCTCTTCGATCCCAGCCTGACGACAGGCGGCAACGATGGTGCTTTTTAACAACACAGCAATGGTCATTGGCCCAACACCGCCCGGTACCGGCGTAATGGCACTGGCATGCTTGGCAGCTTCGTCATATTCCACATCACCAATCAGGCGGGTTTTACCATCTGCTTTTTCAATACGGTTCACACCCACATCAATCACAGTAGCACCGTCCTTGATCCAGCTCCCTTTAACCAATTCCGGCACACCAACTGCGGCCACGACGATATCCGCACGTCCCACCACTGTGGCCAGATCCCGTGTCCGGCTATGGGCCATGGTCACGGTACAATTCTCATTCAGCAATAATTGTGCCACCGGTTTACCAACAATATTGGACCGGCCAATAACAACCGCTTCCAGACCGCTCATATCCCCCAACCTGTCCTTCAGCATCATGATGCACCCTTGTGGCGTACAAGGAACCATACCCTGTCCGCCCGTGGCCAAAAGCCCAGAATTGATCACATGAAAGCCATCCACATCCTTGTCCGGAGAAATGGCGTCGATCACGGCCGCTTCATTGATATGTTTCGGCAAAGGCAACTGCACCAAAATACCATGAACCGCGGGGTCTTCGTTTAATTTCTTGACCAAGTCCAACAGTTCCGCCTCGCTCACGTCCGGCAACATGCGATGCTCAAAACTGTTCATGCCCGCTTCTTTAGTAGATTTATTCTTGTTACGCACATAAACCTGACTTGCCGGGTCCTCGCCCACCAAGACCACAGCAAGGCCGGGAACAATGCCATGCTGCTCTTTCAGGATTACCACTTGCTTGGCCACATCCAATTTTATCTTAGCGGCAAAAGCCTTGCCATCAATCACATCTGCAGTCACGGGGTTAAATCCTTTATCCATTGTTCCATTTTTGCGGTAAGGTCCTGAGACACTCCCTCAATCAGCAACTGTTTATTACGACTTGTCGCCCCCGATGCAACAGAAATCGTGCCAGCAGGTAATTTACACGCTTTTGCCAGCATTTTGATCAGGCTTTTATTGGCTTTGCCATTTTCGGGAACCGTCGTGACATAAGCCTTCAGACGGGCCGCCCCATCGGCCGCCATCTCCACCCGGCCAAATCTGTTCTTTGCAGCTTTGGGCGTCAATTTAATGGCCAGCCTGATACCGCGCGTATGGGCCGTTAAGCAGCCATAGTTAGGCAAGGGAAATGAGGAGACGCACCAATATCCGGCTCGCAAATTCAATGGCAATGAACAGGAAAATCGGCGAAATATCAAGCCCGCCAAGGTTAGGCAAGAAATTCCGTATCGGCCCGAGCATAGGCTCAAATATACGGTGCAATGTCCCCATCACAATGCTCACCACCTGATTATGGCTGTTCACGACCGCAAATGACACCAGCATACCCAGTATGATATAAACCAGCAGACCAAACTTGATGACGCCACACAAGGCATCCACCAACCAGGCCAAATCATACGCAAAACCACCCATATTTCTTCCAAATTGTTATTCATCCAAGTCATAAGACTTAATGTGATTGCTCGTCGAGTTCAATAGCCAGATCTCATAAACTACGCAAAAATCAGCATGACAACCGGGTTATGGACTATTTTAGAGATTTTACTAGGCAAAATCGCCCTATTGGCACATTTAGAAACTGATGCTATGTTGACGTTACCAATTTGTTAACTGATTCTTCATATAGTGATATGTTGTGAAAAGAATATTTTTTTTGATCGAAATTTTAAAGGTGTCTAATGGCTGACTTTAGCACATTCAGATTAATTAGTTTCGACGCGGACCTGCTCGGCTCCTATTTCAACGCCCGCACCGTGGCAAGAACCGTGTCCGCTATCCAAAATACAGCACATTCCATTAAGCGCGGACCTGCCACCATCACCCCCTGGGCTCTGGATGAAAGTCGCGGCGACAGAACGCTGGCCGGAAAATTTAATGCGGTCCGGGGCAAAACCGATTTCATTGACCTGAATGCGCGCAGTATCCGACAAACCAATGATAAGGATGAGCAAGCCCTCTTTGCTCTTTATCGCGCTCTTAATGATTTAAAAACCATCGCGGATTATGCGGCCGACGATACAACTCCCCCCGCACTTCTGGCAAAATTAAACAGCCAGTTCCGTGGGGGGCTGGATCAGGTACAGGATTATATCCGCACGGCAGAACTTGATAAGCTCACCCTGATGTTCGGCGAAAAGAAATCCCGTCTGGAAAGCGATCTCAGCCTCGGCAGAAATGACGCCCAAATTACCGGGGCCACCCTGCCCGTCAGTGCTAGAACACAGGAGATTCCTGGTCTCACTGGGACCGAGGTTTTTACCTTGAATCTGGATAACGCAATCACCAATAATGATATCGTCATGGATTTGTCCCAAATGACAGAGCCGCTTACGCTAAATAATCTGAGGAATTTCTTTAATCTGGCAATTAATGCTATCACCGTCCCCGATGAAGACGGAAATCCTGTCAGCAAATACCGCAGCAGGTTTGGCATTAAAGAAGTTAGTCCGGGCAAATTTGCTCTGACGCTTAACGTCCAGTCGAGTGAAAAGATCACTCTGACAGCACAGGCCTCGGAACCGGCACTCTATATCACCGGCACACATAAAGATGCAGGATTCGGCGAAACGGAAATCGCCACCTTGATAAAACTGCGGGCACTGGATGGCAATGCCCCTCTCACTGAATTTTCCCGTCAAATTGCCGGAACAGATCAACGCAGTATATTGCCTCCGCTTACCGATGACGACGGCAATGAAATTGACAATGATGCTGAACAATTCAAGACGCGGGCCAATGCTACCGCCATTGACAGCCAAGGCAATGTTTATGTGGTCGGCAGCTCACGTGGGGATTTTGGCAACCAGATTAACGCTGCGGAAGATCAGGATGTTTTCCTGAGCAAATATGATGCCGTAGGCAATTTACTGTTCAGCCGCCTGCTTGGCGCATCAGGCCATGCGGAGGCCTTTGACATTGCCATAGACAACAATGACAATGTTTTTATCGCCGGTCAGGTAAACAACGAACTCGCCATCGGTGATGTCTTAAGCGGCCTGGACAGCTTTGTGACCAAATATGACCATGCTGGCCTGGAACTCTGGAGCTACCAACAAGATACTGTGGCCACAGATCAAGCCAATAGCATTGCCATTGATGCAAATGGCGATGTCTTTGTCACTGGCTCCATTTCCGGTCAACTGAGTACCTCAGCCACCTATGGCGGCAAAACAGATATTTTCGTGACAAAACTCAGCGGCGCGGATGGCAGCCTGAGCGGCTCTGCACAAATAGGCGGTGCCGGAATAGAACTCGGTGAAGCCATCGCCATTGCCGGAGATGGCAATATTCTTATCGCCTCCCGCGAGGATGGCAACCTTATCATTCGCAAACTTGATGCCACGGACCTCACCTCTCAATTGGCCTCTTATGACCTAGGAGATTTGGGCGGCGGAACGTTATCCGATATTGTCGTCGATGACGCCGGCGATATATATGTGGCTGGCAGCAGTTTCAATGCGGCCTTATCCGGCGGCACCGTCACCAACGCCCACAGCGGCGACACGGATGGCTTTGTCACCAAACTAAGCGATAACGGCACCAGCCTCAGTGCCGTCTTTACACACTTTATCGGCTCTGACGGTGCAGACCGCATAGAGGGCCTGACCGTACAAAATGGGGCCATTTATGTAGCTGGTAAAACAACTGGTACCTTGCCGGGCGGCAGAAAAACCGGCGCCACGGATGGCTTTGCCGCTAAAATTGACTCCACCAGCGGCACAGCGGATTTCGTCCGACAATTCGGCGGCATAACAGGCCATAACGGCAGCACCGCCATTGCCTTTTCTGCGGCCGGCACATCGGTTTTAACTCGGCTAGGCCTACCAGCCGGCCTCGTCGACTATAGGCAGGAACGGGATATTGAGACCCAGACATCCATCCGGGCCGGAGATCATTTTTACATATCTGTCAATGGGGGCCGCCTCCAGAAAGTCACCATCAATGAGGGCGACGACTTTAAATCACTGGCCACACGAATTAGAAGACTCTCCTACCGCTACATTGATGCAAAGTCCGTAGTATCAACCGATGACAACAAGGGGCAGGAACTTAGAATTGAAACGCGCAATGGATCAATAGTAGATGTTCTGGCCGGAAAAGGCGCCCGGGATGCCCTGATCAAACTGGGCATGCAACCCACAAAAATATTATCGCCCGAGGCATTGAGCACCGTTGGCGACGCCTCACTGGGAACGGACCCCGACAATCTTGGCGGCACCTTCGACCTCAAACTTTTATCCGCCTTTAGCTTAAGGTCTAAAAAAGAAGCTGAGTTTGTCAGCGCACAAATTAATACGGCCCTGGAAACAATCCGGCGTGCTTTCCGCTCTCTCACCTATGATCCTGTGAAGGCTAAAATTTTAAGAGATGCGGATCTGAAAAAAGGCACCGTACCAGTGTATTTATCCAAACAACTGTCCAATTATCAAGCGGGACTGAATAAGCTGACCTCTCTGGGATATAGCACGGGCCTCAGCATATAAAGTCCTCTTCTTTAGTATAAAGAACAAAAAAAAAGATGCCCGTTACACAACTTGGGGCATCTTAATCAATTTACTTCATAATATTTACATACATTAAAGAAGCACCTCACAATACTAAAAAACGATGAGGAGGCGACCGATACTCAACTAGGCCGCCTAACTCGACTTCATCGTGTGAAGATCAGAGTTGGCGAAAACGGTCATATTCGTTGGGGGTCGAAGATGACCTTGCTCCGCCCCTGCTCCAGAGGCATTAAACTAATATGCATATAGCGTGCCAATTTCGAGATATGGCAGGAAACGGGCATTCTCACTCAAAGACACCAAAAATTATCTGTAAATTTGTTGCAAAATGTAGAAAATATATTAGCATTTTGTAATACGCGTTGCAGAATGCAAATATGCCGTTAACGAAATAATGACTTTCTTATTATACATTGCCTTTACCCATGCACAAACGAGTAGAACTTACCATGACGGCTTTTATCGCAAGAATATGTTTTTTGGCATTAATAATTACACTGCCAGCGTCTTTTACGGCCTCTGCATATTCTTCGGAAGAACATAAAGAAGAAGAACCCTCAAGTTCGGAAAGTTATATTCAAGTCCCCACATTTACCGTCACCATGTACCACCGGGGCCGTCCAAAAGGCACCATGACCATCACCATGCTGGTCAAAGTCACCGATAGCGAACAACAGGCGACTGCGCGAAAATACCTCCCTCGCCTGAACAGCGCCTATGTCATTGAAGCAAGTCGACTGTCCCATGATTACTTTGATGTTGAGCAACCCGTCAATATAGCCATGATCGGCGACGCTTTTCAACTGGCCACCAACAGAGTTTTGGGTCACCATGACGCCCATGTGCTTATTTCCGACGTGATCGTAAACAATAAATAATCCCCTCCCCCTCCCTTCAGGTTATTATTTAAAACGAACGTCCATATCTTATTACATTTTCTAAATTTTTACTGTATAGTCAAATTACGCAGAGCCATATTCTGCGGCGATGATGGCATTTTTATCAGCGAAATATCTGATAAAAAATAAAAAAATACGGGAGAATTGCCATTTCCATCGCCTTGGTCGTCTTTAGTGAATGTACCAGAATGTATCCGAGTAACCAGATAGAAGTATCGTAAATAACAAACAAATTACAACCCTAGGGAGAAATTATGTTTACGTATAAATACCTGAAAACCTCATCTTCTCTTATTTCCATTTCTTTAATAGCGGGTCTTTTTGCCTCCTCCAGCGCTACAGCAGCAGACGAAATTATACTTGAAGAAATTGTGGTCACATCACAATACCGGGAACAAAGTCTGAAAGACGTCCCGATCTCTGTTTCCGTTGTCAGTGGAGATTTTCTTAAGAAACAATCCATCGACAAGATGGCCGACTTACAATTCTCCGTACCCAATTTCACCATGGCGGAAAGCGGGATTGGCACCAATGTCTTTATTCGCGGCATCGGCAGCGGCAACAACCAAGGCTTTGAACAATCCGTTGGCATATATGTGGACGGCATCCACCACGGACGGGCACAGCAATCCCGTTCACCTTTCCTTGATCTGGAACGGATCGAAGTATTACGGGGGCCACAGTCTATTTTATTTGGCAAGAACTCCGTTGCTGGCGCCCTGAACATCACGACCGCAAAGCCCACCGATGAATTCGAAGGCCGGATCAGTGCATCCTATGAGCCAAATGATAACGAAAAAGAAATCACACTCGTCTTATCTGGCCCAGTTTCCGATAAAGTTCGCATCCGTTTCGCGGGCCGCTACCATGATCTTGACGGCTATATAGAGAATATAACCCTTAATCAGAATGAGCCCAATCAAGAAGACTGGACCCTTCGTGGCACCGTCGAGATGGACCTGTCGGAGAATTTTACGGCCACTTTTAAAGTGGAACGTAGTCAATTTGACGTCTTAGGCCGTAATATGGAAATTGACGGTGAAATTCCGGCTGCGGCCGGTCCCTTTGCCGGATTGACATATTCCCAGCTTCTGGTCGGTGCCTTTGGTCAGAACGATTCTGTCCTCAATAATACGTTGGATGGCAAGCGTCACGCCAATGGCGATTCCAGCAATAATGAACAGACCGAGCTAGTCCTGACATTAAACTGGCAATTAGGAGATCATATGCTGACCTCCATATCCGGCTATTCCGACTTTAGTTTTGATGATAATTGCGATTGTGACTTTACCGGCGCAAATATTTTCACCCTGCCTCTTGCAGAGCAATATGAACAATTTTCACAGGAAATTCGCCTGACGTCACCCGGTGGTGAGGAAATTGACTATATTCTCGGGGCCTATTTCCAAACCAGCAATCATGGCTATCAGGATGCCATACGAGTGAATGACACATCTGTGCTGGTGCCATTATTAAACGGCAACCCCGCATTCGCAGCCTTCGCCCCGCTCTTTGGCGCCCTTGGCCTAACTGGCGCGGGTGATCTGTTCGCCAATACGTCCGCCCCAAGGTTCGCAAAAGTAGATGCCGAAGTATATTCCGCATTTGCACAAGTATCCTGGCACATGACTGACGAATTAACGTTACAACTGGGCGGCCGTTTAACCCATGAAACCAAAAGCGGCTCACGTAATATATCCGTCACCAATATCGATGGCAGCGCCCTTACCGGTAGTAAACTATTAGCGGCGGACTTCTATGGTTTTGTCTTTGACCTTGCCGCAGAAAATGCTGTCGGCGGCAACCTGCTTAATGCATTAACCACCATACTGACGGATTCTCTCGGCCCTATTGCCGGCCCGCCTACGGCAGCAGCCCTCGCTGGCGGCTTTGGCGCCACATTTGTCGGCAATCAATTGCGGCTCGGCTCCCATCCGGTTACGGGCAGCCGTACGGAAACCAAATTCTCCCCAGATGTAAAGCTGACGTATAATTTCTCCGACGAAGGCATGCTTTACGCCAGTTGGGTTAAGGGCAGCAAATCCGGCGGCTTTGACTTCCGTGCCAATAACAAAGGAAGCTCCGCAACATCGGACATCGCTTTTCAGTTTGAAGATGAGAGCGCGACCAACTATGAAATTGGCAGCAAGCTGGTCGTCGCAGATGGGGCCGCAGAAATAAATATTGCCGCCTTCTTCACTAAATTTAGTGATCTTCAGGTCTCAATCTTTGATGGCACTTTGGGCTTTAACGTCGGCAACGCGGCCAAGGCCGAAGTTCTTGGCGTTGAGATTGATGGTCGGTGGCAAGCAAGTGAGAGCCTGACCCTTACAGGATCACTGGCCTATACTGACTTTCAATTTAAAGACTATACGGATGGCCAATGCTTCTTTGGCCAAACCCCCGACAGCGTGGTCAATGGCAATGATTTCTGTGACTATAGCGGCCTAACCAACCAACTGGTCTCCGATTGGCAGGGAGCCATAGGATTTCAACATCATATTGAAGTCTCTTCTGATTTAACCGTCGAGACTTCTGGGAACTTGTTCTACACCAGTTCTTATCATGCATCGCCCCAGCTTGATCCCAAATTGATCCAGCCTTCCTATGCCAAGCTAAGCGCACGGATTGCGCTGGTGAGTGAAAGTGGATGGGATCTGGCCATATTAGGTGAGAATCTGACCGATAAGAAAGTGAAATTATTTTCTGCGGATGCGCCCTTGTCCGGGTCCACATTCGGGGCGATTGCCAATTATAATTTCATAAGCCGCGGCCGGACCATTACCCTGCAGGCAACCATGAATTTCTAGGTTAAAAACATCCGATAAAATAAAAAGGCGGTCACATAACGACCGCCTTTTTTAATATCCTGTTTTAATCGTTAACAGACCCGCTTAATGGGCCTCATCCCAATTATTGCCAACGCCACAATCAACCGTCAACGGAACCGTTATTTCAATGGCAGGCATAGCCGCCATTTCCATTACATTTTTAACAATCGGAATGGTTTTTTCCATCTGATCTTCCGGCACCTCAAACACCAATTCATCGTGAACCTGAAGCAACATTTTAGCCTCCAGCCCCGCCGCCTTCAAAGCATCCGGCATCCGGATCATCGCCCGGCGGATCACATCGGCCGCGGCCCCTTGTATGGGCGCATTAATGGCGGCCCGCTCGCCAAAGGACCGACGCATGCCATTCTTGTCATTAATGCTGGCAATATGACAGCGGCGACCAAAGATGGTTTCCACATAGCCATTCTTGCGGCAAAAATCCTTGGTCTCCTCCATATAACTGCGGATACCGGGAAACCGTTCAAAGTATGTTTCAATAAATTGCTTGGCTTCCCCGTTTGAGATGTTCAATTGCCGGGCAAGACCAAAGGCGCTAATGCCATAGATGATCCCAAAGTTAATGGCCTTGGCCTGACGACGGACCAGTGGGTCCATGCCTTCGATCGGCACACCAAAGACCTGAGACGCGGTCATGGCATGAATATCAATCCCATCCCGGAACGCCTGTTTCAGGCTATCAAGGTCGGCGATATGGGCCAACAAGCGCAATTCGATCTGACTATAATCTGCCGCAAGGAATTTATGGCCGGCTTTTGGAATGAAAGCCCGCCGGATTTTACGGCCTTCTTCGGTTCTGATCGGAATATTTTGTAGATTAGGATCGTTGGAGGACAAGCGGCCCGTGGTGGTCGAGGCCAGAGAATATGACGTATGTATCCGCCCCGTGTCTGCATTTATTTCATTCTGCAGCGCATCCGTATAGGTGCTTTTCAGCTTGGCAAGTTGCCGCCAATCCAGAACCCGGCCCGGCATGGCATGACCGTCATTGGCCAGCCCCTCCATCACATCAACATTGGTGCTATACCCGCCGCTTTTATTTTTTTTGCCGCCGGGAAGGCCCATATCCCCAAACAGGATTTCACCCAATTGTTTCGGAGACGCAATGTTAAATTCTTTACCCGCCAACTCATGAATTTCTTTTTCCAGAACACTGAGCCGTTCCGCGAAATCATTGGACAGACGGTGCAGCATCTGACGGTCCACCAGAATGCCTTCTTTTTCCATATTGGCCAGCACGCTCACCATAGGTCGGTCCAACGTCTCATAAACCGTTGTCATGCCTTCATCGGCCAGTCGGGGCTTTAACAATCGGTGCAGGCGTCCGGTGATATCCGCATCTTCGGCCGCATAATCGGTCGCCTTGTCCAAGGGTACTTGATCAAAAGTAATCTTATTCTTGCCCGTACCACAGATTTCCTTGAACGGAATACACTTATGGTCCAGATGCACTTTGGCCAATTCATCCATGCCATGGTGGTTAACCCCCGCATCCAGCACATAGGAAAGCAACATAGTATCATCCAGCGGACTGATATGAATGTCATGCTTGGATAATATGAGATAATCATATTTAATATTCTGACCGATTTTCAGGATCGACGGATTTTCCAAAAGCGGCTTCAGCGCAGAAAGCACCTGATCCATTGGCAATTGTTCCGGGTCATTATTATCCCCGAAATCAAGTTCTCCGGCCACGACCGTCCGGTGCGCCAGTGGAATATAACAGGCCACGCCACTTTTAATGGACAGGGAAATCCCGACCAATTTTGCCCGCATGGCATTCAACGATGTGGTTTCCGTATCGATCGTCACCTGATAGGCTGCGGAGATCTCTTTGATCCAGCGTTTCAACTGCTCCATTGTGGTCACGGTTTCATATTCGATTTCCGTTGGTTCAGAATTCGCCTGATAACTGGCCGGTGCATCCGCGCCCATATGGGAACAGAACCTTAGCCTGAAGACTTCTGAAGCCTTGCTCCTCCAGAAATGGTAAGACGGTTTCCGCCTCAATATCCCTGAGCCTCAAACTCTCAAGATCCGGCAAATCCGGCACATCGGTTCTCAGCGTCACCAGTTCCAGACTGACCCGGGCCAGATCGGCAAATTCGATCAGATTTTGCCGCCGTTTAGGCTGCTTGATCTCTCCCGCCCGGGCCAAAAGACTTTCCAGATCACCATATTCCGTGATCAGTTGCGCCGCCGTCTTGACGCCAATCCCCGGCACTCCCGGCACGTTATCGGCGCTATCCCCGGCCAAGGCCTGTATCTCGATCACTTTTTCCGGGCCGACACCAAATTTTTCAAACACTTCCTCCGGTCCGATATGCCGATTCTTCATGCTGTCGCACATTTCGATCTTATCGCCTACCAACTGCATCAAATCTTTATCCGATGATACGATCGTCACGGTGAAGCCCTCGGCCTCCGCAAGACGGGCATAAGTGGCAATGATGTCATCAGCTTCGAAACCCCCCGCATCAATGGCCGGAATATTAAAGGCCTTCACCGCCTCATGAATGATCGGAAATTGGGGGACTAGGTCTTCCGGGGCTGGTGGCCGATGCGCCTTATAATCCGCATAGATATCATTGCGGAATGTTTTCCGCGCCCGGTCAAAAATACACGCCAAATGGCTGGGTCGTTCGCTATCGTCAAGGTCCTTCAGCAGCTTAAACATCATATTTGAAAAGCCCATCACCGCATTGATCGGCGTCCCATCATGGCGGGTCATGGGCGGCAGAGCATGATAGGCCCGAAAGATGAATCCCGACCCGTCGATAAGATAAAGATGCTTGGCACTTGCGCTGAGGGTAGTATCTGTCATAAGTTTACGACCTAAATATGGAAATCTAATGCGCTCTGACCTGATAGACAAGGTATTTTTATGACGGAACCACAATTAGCTCTGGAAATCCGGGGTTTGGAAAAAATATATGCCGGTAGCAAGGGTGAACCGGGAAAACATGCCCTCAAAGGCATCGATCTGTCCGTTCGGCGCGGCAGCATTTTCGGGCTGCTCGGCCCCAACGGCGCAGGCAAATCAACCACCATCAATATCATGGCTGGTCTGGTCCGCAAAACCGCTGGCAGTGCCCGCGTTTGGGGTTTCGATATTGACGAACAGCCCCGCAATGCCAAGGCCAATATTGGTATTGTGCCACAGGAAATATATTTTGATGCTTTCTTCTCCCCTCGGGAGATTTTGGAATTACAGGCTGGATTTTACGGCGTTCCCGTAGCGGACCGCCGGACCGACGAAATCCTGGAGGCCATGAGCCTTCTGGACAAGGCCAACAGCTATACCCGCCATTTATCCGGTGGTATGAAGCGACGGCTTCTGGTGGCCAAGGCCATGGTCCATAACCCGCCCATCTTGGTATTGGACGAACCAACCGCCGGGGTGGATCTGGAATTGCGCCAGAATTTATGGAGCTATGTGCGGAAATTAAACGACCTTGGCGTCACCATCGTGCTGACCACCCATTATCTGGAAGAAGCCGAAGAACTCTGTGACGAGATTGCCATCATCAATCATGGGGAGGTTGTCGCCTGTGATAGTACGGAAAATCTTCTGGGCCAATTGGACGAAAAAGTCATTACCATCCGCCCAACGACCCCGCTCAGCAGCATTCCTGAAAATCTACAGAACATCGGGGCCAGTCTGAATAAGGCCGGCGAGATCGTCGTTCAATTTAATCCCAGCAAACTTTCCATCGGTCAAATCTTGCAGAATGTGCAAAAAGACTCTATTGAAATAGCCGACCTGTCAACGCAGGAAAGTGATCTGGAGGATATATTCCTACAACTCACCTCCGCAAAAAAGAGATAACGTTCTTATGTCAGATTTCTATGATTTCGATGTATTGATCATTGGCAGCGGCGCAGCAGGCCTGACGCTCGGCCTGAAAGTCGCTGACCATGCCAAAGTCGCTATCCTGTCAAAGAATAAATTACATCAGGGCAGCACATCATGGGCGCAGGGCGGTATTGCCGCCGTTCTGGACAATCGGGACACCACCGAATCCCACATCGAGGACACCATGATCGCAGGGGCCGGACTATGCCACAGAGACACCGTTACACAGGTCGTCGAGAATGGTCGCGTCGCCATCGACTGGCTAGTAGAACAAGGTGTGACCTTCACCAAAAACACCGACGTTACAAAAGACATCTTTGTTGAGGGCGACTATCACCTGACCAAAGAGGGCGGGCATTCCTTTCGCCGGGTCGTCCACGCCACGGATGCCACCGGCAAGGCCGTGCAAATATCACTGGAAAATCAGGCCAGAAATCACCCAAATATCACATTATTTGAAAATCATATGACCGT
>JAESRB010000275.1 GCA_016764855.1 Emcibacter sp. | reverse complement strand
TTTGAATATGAAAAAACGAGGCTGAATTATGTCCCTTAAGGCATACCAGACAACCCAAAAGGCCAATGAATCTACCAGCCAGACGGAATACCGTCTGTTCGCCGATGTGAGACGGGCATTGATGGACTCACAAAGTCTGTCCAAGCTTGATGCAAAATTGCATGAGGCCCTTCATTGGAATAGACAGTTATGGTCCACGTTGGCGACGGATTGTGCTGTTGAGGGTAATAGGCTGCCCAAACAATTGCGTGCGTCAATCATTTCCATTTCTATTTGGGTCGGTAAATACAGCTCACAGGTTGCGCGGGGGGAAGAGGACCTGAAGGCATTGATTGATATAAATAAGAATATCATGGAGGGGCTTTCGGCCCAAGCCCGGAATAATGTGGCGGAGGCAACAGGTTCCAATGCTGTGACCGGTAAAGATTACTCAGTATAAACGTTAATTCCCTTTCTTTGTCGTTGTTATTTATGGTTAATATTAGGTTAACTATATTGCCTAATTATAACATAAGTTTATGATTCTGAATGATGAATCAATTGAATGTCAGAAATTAATTCTTGTTAACGAAGATTTAATACATTACACCTAATCTCAGTTATGTCAGCTAGATAGCCAGAAGGGCAAATTATCTTTTATGCTGACATGAGTGGGTTTCGACCCTTTGTATGGAGCAAAATGCTCTTTTGATAGTACTCTCAGAATGGAGATTATAATATGTCTTTTTCAGTCAACACCAATGCTGGTGCTCTTTTTGCACTGCAAGCCCTCAACAAAACAAATCGTCAACTTGATACCGTTCAATCCAGAATTAATACTGGTTTGAAAGTGGCCTCAGCCAGAGATAATGCAGCGGTTTTTGCCATTGCTCAGGGTCAACGGGGTGAGCTTGCTGGTCTTAGTGCTGTTAAATCTTCCCTTGATCAAGCGTCAAGTTCCCTCAATGTGGCTCTTGCCGCCACAGAAGCTGTTTCTGAACTTCTGATTCAGTTGAAAGAAAAGGCAACAGCGGCTTCAGATCCCAGTGCCAGTTCGGAAACACTGTCCGCTCTGAATGATGAGTTCCAGAATCTTATTGCTCAGATTGATACTGTTGTTAATAATGCTGAATTCAATGGCGTGAATGCCGTGAAAACGGGCGGTAAGGATATTACAGCTCTGACCGGTGTGCCCGATGGTACTCTTTCAATCGGAAATTTCTCGATTACTATTGGGAAGACTGATATTTCTGCTAAGGCTTCAGGGCTTGCTCTGACATCTGCGGCACTTACGAGTGCTGGGACTGCTTCAGCAGCGCTTGCCAAGATCACTGTTGCTGAAACTAAATTGAAGACCTTCCTGTCCACACTTGGTGCGGGTGCGAAACGTGTTGATATTCAGCGCGCGTTCACCGACAAGCTTTCTGATGCCATCGAAATTGGTATTGGTAACTTGGTTGATGCCGATCTGGCCCGTGAAAGTGCGAACTTGCAATCATTGCAGGTGCGACAACAGCTTGGTCTGCAAGCTCTGTCAATCGCGAATCAGGCACCTGGTTCTGTATTGTCATTGTTCAGATAATATTTATCTAATTTCTTTGGTGGAGAGATATTATGGTCTCCACCAAAGACTTATTTTCACGTTAACTATATATTTTTTAGATTATTTATTTTTTTTACGTTAAGTTTTTTTGTATGAGTTAGAGTAGGACTTAGGAAGTGAGATATATGTAGAGGATAAGATGATAGATGGGATTAATATAAATAGTCCGAAATTGTCTGGCGCCAACGAAAGTGGTGGTGCCGTAGCAAGGTCGGCAAATGCTCAGGAAGCTCAGGTCAGAACGACGAAAGACGTTCTGGGATCACGTGCATCAGCTGCTGTTACGACATCGGCTGAGAAGCGATATACGGCTTTGAGCTCTGCAAATGTTTTGGATTTCTTACAGGCAGCAGAGAATTTTATTGATGCTGCCTTGCCGAACAAGCCTCCCGGAACAAAATTGCGAATTAACCTAGATGATGATTCTGGACGTTTCGTCTATCAGGGAATTGATGTGAAAACAGGGGACGTGGTGACGCAGTTTCCCGCAGATGATGTTTTGAAATACCTTGCCTTTATTCGTGAAAAGGAAGGTATTGAAGGTATCGTCGTCGACGAAGAGGCATGACCGCTATTTTTTTATCCTTAATATGCCTGCATCATTTGGATGCGGGCTTTTTTTATGTAAGATAGTATATGACAAATCGTATCCTATGTATTTCTCAGGCCCGGATGACATCAACTCGGTTGCCGGGCAAAATTCTTAAAAAAGTCTGCGGCCGCCCCTTGTTGGATTATCATACCAGCCGCCTACTGCGTTGCCAGACCATTGACCGTCTGGTCATTGCAACCACGGTTAATGCCACGGATGATCCGGTGGAAGAATTTTGCCGCGAGAAGAAAATTTCCTGTATCCGGGGCAGTGAGAATGATGTTCTGGCCCGGTATTATCAGGCTGTACAAGCCTATCCGGCAGATATCATCGTCAGGGTGACCTCAGATTGCCCTTTGATTGACCCGGTTCTGGTGGATCAGGTGATCGCTTATTATCTCGATCACCGGGATAACTATGATTATGTCAAGTTGCACAGGGGTGATTTCCCCCGGGGACTTGATGTGGAGGTTTTTTCGTTTCAAGCGCTGGAAAAAGCCTATTTTCAGGGCCAAGAAGCCCATCACAGGGAGCATGTTACTCCCTATATTTATAGGGAGGACAGCGAGTTTCGCTGTACGACATTCCCTTCTCAGGAGACTTTCGGGCATCATAGATGGTGTGTGGACGAACCTGCAGATTTTGAACTGGTGTCACATATGCTGACTGCATTTGGTGGGCAGGATGATTTTTCCTGGAAAGACTGCCTAGCGCTCTTTGAGCATCATTCGGAATGGGTGAAGATTAATAGTATGGTCCGGCAAAAAACTCTCAGGGAATGATCTGTTCTGAGGCGCAAAGAAACTGTTTTTAAAAGAAGCTAGTGAATTGGCTTTCTTTTAAGTATATTACCCTTAACAAGTTTTTGAGAAAAATAGGGGCTTTTGATGAGCAAGATAATAATCCGGTCTTTTGAAACTGATCTAGGGTTTCTGAAGGATAAGACCCTTTTTATTACTGGTGGTACAGGGTCCTTTGGGAAGATGCTGACCCAGACATTGCTCGATGGCGCTAAGTTGCATCGGCTCATAATTTTTTCCCGTGATGAATTAAAGCAATATGAGATGGAGCAATCCTTTGCAGGTCATCCGAACTTTCGCTGCTTGCGGTTCTTTATCGGAGATGTCAGGGACCGGAACCGATTGGATATGGCCCTTAGGGGTGTGGATTATGTCATCCATGCGGCGGCATTGAAGCATGTGCCAATTGCCGAATATAATCCGTTTGAATGCATTAAAACTAATGTCTTCGGAGCGCAAAACCTTGCAGAGGCGGCCATTAACTGCGGGGTGAAAAAGATTATTGCCCTATCTACGGACAAGGCGGCTAGCCCTCTTAATCTTTACGGGGCTTCCAAGTTGGCTTCGGATAAAATATTCGTTGCAGCTAATGCGTTGGGCGGAAGTCAGGAATTCTCTTGTGCCGTGGTCCGTTACGGAAATGTCCTTGGTTCTCGCGGTTCCGTGGTGCCTTTTTTCAAGAAATTAATCGCGGACGGAACCGATCATTTGCCGGTGACCGATATCCGTATGACCCGCTTCTGGATTACCCTGCGTCAGGGGGTTGATTTTGTGCTCAGTAATCTGAATATGATGCAGGGCGGTGAAATTTATATCCCGAAAATTCCCAGCATGAAGGTCTTTGACATGGCCAGAAGTTTGGGGCCGGACCTTGAAATTCGTGAAGTCGGTATCCGCCCTGGTGAAAAGCTCCATGAGCAGATGATTACCCGGGATGATGGTCGTCAAACTATTGCCCTGAAAGACCGCTATATCATCACACCGCAATTTAATTTCTGGTCGGATGATTATTATCTGGATCAGGATGCGGTCAAGGTTCCAGAAGATTTCGATTATGCGAGCGACACCAACGCAGAATGGCTGGACGACGCCCAGTTTCGTGAATTGCTAGAAGTTATATAATATAAGGGCTGTGAGGGAGTGTCGCCGTTGAGGAGATGCGGAACTTTATGATTGTTCCCCAATATTATTAACAATCATTGCTGAGATTAAGCGGAAAAGATTTAGGAACTTATGACTGGATTGGTGATTTTTGGGGCCACAGGCATGCTCGGGCAAGCGTTAATGACAGAAGCGCATGCGCGTGGACAGAAGGTGACCGGCGTTGCCCGCAGGAACAGCGACCATGATTTAGATTTGGCCAATTTATCAGCTCTACAAGACTTCCTCTGCCAGGTAAAACCCGAAATGATGATAAATTCCGCTGCAATGATCAGCCTTGTCGGATGTGAAGAGCAGCCGGAAAGCGCAGAGGCCATAAATGCGAACGCGGTTCAGGTAATGGCGGATTATAGCCGGTTGTCGGGAGCTCAATTGGTGCAAATTTCCACAGATCAATATTTCCGTGCTGAGGCCCCTCTGACGCGACATGATGAAACTGCGGAGATACATTTGGTAAATGTTTATGCTCGTTCGAAATACGCGGGAGAACAATTCGCACTGACAGCGCCACGGTCAATTGTCATCCGAACCAATGTTACGGGATGTCGGCATGCTATGGGCCGGACATTTCTGGAGTGGGCGGCATCGACCCTGATTTCGGCGGAAGAAATTATCGGGTTTACAGATTATTATACCTCAACTATTGATCGCGGGTCATTGGCAACAGCGCTCTTTGACCTGATAGAAAAACAACCAGAACCGGGCGTTTATAATGTTGCTTCCTTTCAGGTGTGCAGTAAGTTCGCCTTTCTGTCGGCGCTTGCGAAAGAACTTGAAATTCCCGATAGAATAATAAAAACTGGTGCCTTGGGGTCAGCTCGGCCGGAACGTTGCTTGACGTCTGGACTGGACGTGTCAAAAGCTGAGGCTGTTCTTGGGTATAGCTTGCCGGGACTTGAAGAAGTTATCAGGAATTTGGTCATTGATTATAGAAGGTGTTGGTCTGGTGAATAAATATAACAAGAAGATCAAAGTCGCAAACAGGGATATTTCTCTGTCTGACCTGGCTTATTTTATTGCTGATATTGCGGCCAATCATGATGGGGACATTGAACGGAGCAAAGATCTGATCTGGAAGGCCAAGGAGGCCGGGGCTGATGCGGTAAAATTCCAGCATTTCCTAGCCAAAGATATTGTAAGTGCTCATGGGTTTGACCATCTCGGTGGGCAATTAAGTCATCAAAGTACATGGGATAAATCGGTTTTCGACGTTTATAAACAGTATGAGTGTTCCCGCGACTGGACCGATATTCTGATCAATACCTGTGCGGGCGCAAATATTGATTTTATGACCACGCCCTATGATGCGGCGGCGGTTGACATGTTCGCCGACAGGGTTGTGGCTTTTAAAATTGGCTCCGGCGATATCAGTTGGATTGAAAACATCACCTTGATTGCCGCGCAACAGAAACCTGTGTTCCTCGCGACAGGGGCGGCCGATATGACAGATGTTGACCGAGCGGTAACGGCGATATTATCTGTTAATCCGAATCTTGTACTGATGCAATGCAATACAAATTACACTGGCGATGACGATAACTTTAATCATATCAATCTGAATGTTCTGAAAACATTTGCCGACCGTTATCCCGGTATGGTTCTTGGTTTGTCGGATCATACGCCCGGTCACGCCACGGTGCTGGGGGCTATTGCCTTGGGTGCACGGGTGATCGAAAAACATTTTACCGATGATCAGGCCAGAACCGGTCCGGATCATGGTTTTTCCATGACGCCGGGAACCTGGGCTCAGATGGTGGAGAGAAGCCGTGAGCTGGAAGCCGCGCTCGGGGATGGTGTAAAACGCATTGAGGGGAATGAGATTGACCCGGCTATCGTTCAGAGACGATGCTTAAGAGCCGCAGATGATCTAGCGGCGGGCACAATTTTACAACAAGAGCATCTGAGGGCCTTACGGCCTGCACCGGAGAATACTGTGGAACCCTATAGAATAGACGATGTTCTGAACCGGAGACTCTGCGTGAATCTGAAAAAGGGAGAGGCTCTGTACCTTAACCAGTTAGAGGAAGACGCATGATTAAAGGCAAGGTATGTGGACTGCGCGCTATTCATCGGAATGATCTGGACAGCCTGCTCACATGGCGCAACCGCCCGGAATTGCGACAGTTTTTCCGGGAATATCGAGAGATTTCTCCAGCCCAACAGAAGGAATGGTTCGAAAATATTGTTCAGGAGGATTCTCGGACCCGCATGTTTGCCATTGAACGCTTAAGCGACGGGGAACTTATGGGGGCCTGTGGACTGTGTTATATTGATCAGATCAATCAGAATGCGGATTTCTCCATCTATATTGGCAAGGATGATCTCTATATTGACGATACCTATGCGGTGGATGCGGCAAAATTACTTCTGGAATATGGGTTCAATGAGTTGAACCTGCACCGGGTTTGGGCAGAAATTTATTCCATTGATGAGCCAAAAATCACCTTTTTCAAAGAGCTTGGGTTTGTCCCTGAGGGGGTTCATCGGCAGACACACTGGACGGGGGGCAAATGGGTGGACTCGCTTTTCTACGGGATGCTCCATGAGGATTATCAAGACCTTGGAAGGGCGACATAATGCTGTTTACAGAAATTAAGGCCTGTCGATTGTGCGGGGGCAGGGATTTAATTGAATTCTTTGATCTGGGCGAACATTCCCTGTCTGGCTGTTTCCCCGGACCGGAGGCACCGGACCCTCCGGTGGCCCCCTTGGTACTCTGCCGCTGTTCAGACTGTAATCTGGTGCAGCTGGGCCATGACACCAACTTGCAGGAAATGTTCAGCTATGATTACGGCTACCGGTCGTCGCTCAATGCGTCTATGTGCCGACATCTGGCAGAATTAGTCAGCAAGGCAAAGGACCGCTGCCAACTGACAAGTGGCGATATTGTGGTGGATATTGGTGCCAATGATGGCACACTTCTGTCAAATTATGCGGAAGACGGTGTTCAGCGCATAGCCATTGACCCGATCATTGGCAAGTTTAAGGACGACTATCCCGAAGATATCGAATGCCATGAAGGTTTCTTCAGTCTGGATAATGCGCGGCGCTATCTGGGTGATCGGCAGGTGGCCCTGATCACGTCGATTTCGATGTTTTATGATCTGCCAGACCCCAGTGATTTCGTTGCCGGGATCGCTCATATTCTGGCGCCCGAAGGCCTTTGGGTGCTAGAGCAGAGTTATCTGCCCCTGATGCTGGAGCATAATGCCTTTGATACTATTTGCCATGAACATCTGGAATATTATGCCCTTGCTCAAATAGAGCAGTTGGCGGGTGCGGCGGGTCTGCGGGTTATAGACGTGGAATTAAATGACTGCAACGGGGGCAGTTTCCGGGTTACGGTTGCGGGCAAAGAAAGCTCTCATGTGGCTGCCGTAGCCAGGATTGAGGCCCTCCGCCGAGAGGAAGATGCTCTGGGGCTTGATAGTGCTGTGCCTTATGACGCCTTTCTTGCGCGGGTTGAGAAAATTGGCCGGGACATCACCGACTTCTTGCAGAGGGCTGAAAAGGAGGGGAAGTCGGTCTATCTTTACGGTGCATCGACCAAGGGCAATACTTTGCTTCAGCATTATGGTATTGATACAAGGGCCGTCACGGCGGCCGTGGAAGTCAATCCGGAGAAGTTTGGTCACCGGACGCCCGGCACTAATATCCCGATCATTGACGAAGCCTCTATTGCGGGGGATGTACCGGATTATCTGTTGGTCTTGCCGTGGCATTTTAAATCCAATATTCTGGCAAATGGTGGCGACCTTATGGCTAAGGGGGCCAAGTTCGTCTTTCCTCTACCAACCCTTGAAATCGTGGGTAAGGGGGAATTATGACCTCCAGAGGATCACTGGGTTTTGATCTGATCATTGGGGCCTCGGGGCAGGATGGCTACTATCTGCAGCAATTGCTTGGGGCGCAGGGAAGAAATTTTCTGTGCCTTGATAGGAATGGCCTGCGCTGTCCCGATGGAAAGCTGTCCCCAATGGATATTTGTGATGCCACTTTGGTCGGCAATCTTTTACAACAATACCCTATAGAGAGAATATTTTATCTAGCTGCTTACCATCACAGCGCGGAACAGAAAGATGCTAACCACATTAATACCTTAAAAATATCAATGGATATCCATGTTTATGCGTTGGAAATTTTTTTGACGGCCATCAGGGAATATCGTCCGGACACCAAAATATTTTATGCCGCGTCGTCCCATCTTTTTTCCGGGATCAGCAGCGGGGAAGCTGGCAAGGAAGTCCTGATTGATGAGCAAACGCCGCTATGTCCAAAGGGATGGTATGGCCTGTCCAAGGCGGCGGGTGTGGAGTTGATCCGGGCGGCTCGTAAGGCGGGTACCTATGCTGTTGCCGGGTTTCTATTCAACCATGAAAGTGCGCGACGGCCCAAGTCATTTCTGAGCAGTAAGCTGACCTACGGAGCCCTTGACGCGCTGTTGGACCCGGCGAGCAGGTTGGAACTTTTGGATGTCAATGCACGGGTGGACTGGGGCTATGCGCCGGACTATGTTAAAGCGATGTATCTCAGTCTGGATCATTCGACGGCCCAGGATTATGTCATTGCGACCGGAAAACTGCACAGCATCGCAGACTATGCCCGGCAAGTTTATGACTTGCTTGGTCTGGATTGGCAAAAGTTTGTTACTGAAAATTCCGGGGCAGAGAGAAAAGAGATGGGGACGGTTACGCTTGTTGGAAATAGCACCCGCTTACGGGCCGCAACGGGGTGGAAACCTGAAATCAATTTTGAAGATATGGTGGCACGTATTTTGCTTGATACTGCAAGGGAAAGGAATATTTCGTTAGAAGGAAAAATGAAAGGAATTCAATATGCTTCCTGAGAAAAATCAATTTGTCTATGATCTGGCCATGGACGTGTTGGGTGGTGCCGCGGTTACGGTTCCGCAAGTTCCGGGTTTCTCCGAACGGATTATAGAAGTTCCTCAGGCGGCTTATTGGCTCAATAAATTCACAGCCGGGGGCAGCTGTAAAATTTTGGATATCGGCTATACAATGTCCAGCCTTGACTGGATGGGGTTGTTATTGAAATTGAACGCGCAGGATACGTGCCGTGTCAGTGCGATGGATATCATCAAACCCGAGCGGGTTCAGTCACGTTATCCAAAAGACTGGCTGGAGGCTATATTCCAGGTTCCGGTCGAGATCGGTGACCTTCGTACTATGCCGATGCCGGAGGGAGAATTTGATGTGGTTACCTGTATTTCCACCATCGAACATATCGGTTTTGACGAAGCTGAAGAAGAAGATTCCAGCACCGCTTTCAAGCGTAGTGAAGATGAAACGCTTGTCCGACTAAATCGCGCAGATGACGTGAATTCCATCGTATTGGCGCAGTTCCACAAGGCTTTAAAGGCTGGCGGACATGTTATTATCACTGCGCCAATGGGGAAGGGCGGCGCTGTTCTGCTTAAAGACAGTCTGGGGCTTTTCACCCGTCAATGGGAATATGAAACGGATAGTTGGCATGATTTGATGCATCAACAGGGATTTGAGGTTGTGACAGAGAGCTTTTATGGCTTGGGAGATAGCGGTCTCTGGGCCAAGGTAGGGAGGCCAAGTGATCTCCGTGAAAAGACTAGCGAACTCCAACCCCATGCCCACGGATGTGCCTTCGCTGTTCTTAAAAAGATTTGAATCGAGAAAATAATGAATAAAATTGCATTGATTACAGGTATTACCGGCCAAGACGGCGCTTTTTTAGCACAGTTGCTGCTGGAAAAAGGCTATATCGTGCATGGTGTGCGGCGGCGGGCGTCCTTCTATAATACAAAACGCAT
The DNA here is from genome assembly GCA_016764855.1 of Emcibacter sp. GTDB lineage: Bacteria > Pseudomonadota > Alphaproteobacteria > Sphingomonadales > Emcibacteraceae > Paremcibacter. Next base: position 10,881 of record JAESRB010000275.1, on the reverse strand, counting down.
CGATCATATGCTGGAACCAGAATATCCGGGCAGTGAACGATTTTTCCTGCATTATGGCGATATGTCGGATTCCACAAACCTGATCCGTTTACTGCAAGAAACTCAGCCTGACGAGATATATAATCTTGCAGCGCAGAGTCATGTTCATATCAGTTTTGATTGCCCGGAATATACCGCAGATGTTGATGCACTGGGGACGTTGCGGTTGCTGGAAGCCATCAGAATACTGAATATGCAAAAGAAGGCCCGCTTTTATCAGGCCTCGACCTCCGAGCTCTTTGGACGGTCTTTGCCGCCGCAAAACGAAGAAACACCCTTCCGGCCCTGTAGCCCCTATGCTACGGCTAAGCTTTATGCCTATTGGACCGTCATCAATTTTCGAGAAGCCTATAATATTTTTGCCTGTAACGGCATTCTTTTTAACCACGAAAGCGCCATTCGAGGGGAGGCCTTTGTCACCCGTAAAATCACTCGGGCGGTGGCGGCAATAGTTGCCGGTAAACAGGAGGATTTACGTCTGGGTAATTTGAATGCCCTGCGCGATTGGGGGCATGCAAGGGACTTTGTTGAGGGCATGTGGCGGATGCTGCAGCAGGACACACCACAGGACTATGTTTTGGCCACCGGACGGTCGATCAGCGTCAGGGAATTCACAGAAATTGCCTTCCGTCTGGTTGGTATCCCCCTCATCTGGAAAGGAGAGGGTGTGGAGGAAATCGGCTATCATGGACAGAGTAATCAGCCACTGGTTTCCGTTGATCCGATATATTTTCGTCCAACGGAAGTTCATAACCTGAGAGGCGATGCCACCAAGGCCCATACCGAACTTGGGTGGAAAATTGAGCATAGCTTAGAAGATCTGATCAGAGAAATGCTTGAAGCAGATCTGAAGGACGTCGGAATGTCAGCGGCCCTAATAGAAGGATAAACACGAATGTCAGATAAGAGAATATCGGTGGTTGTCTGTGCTCGCAATGAAGAAAGCCGCATAGAAAAGGCTCTAAAGTCCATAAAAGCAGCAAATCCTCATGAAATAATTGTCGTTGATGGCAATTCTGAGGACCGTACTGTCGAAATAGCCACGCCCTATGCCGATAAGGTCATTGTCTCCATGGCCGGTAGCCTGACCGCTGACCGTCAGGTTGGTATTGATGCTGCGACCTGCGATTATATTGCTATGATTGATGCAGACCACCGGATTAACCCGGATACCCTAACCAGCTTGCAAGAGGACCTTGAGCTGTTTAAATTCGATGTTGTTCAGTCTAAACTGGGAATTGAAGAAAACAGTTTCTGGACCTCTGCAGAGAATCAGGCCTTCGATATTTTCCTCAACCATGCCGGACCGAAAACCATGATTGGCACCGCGCCGGCCATGTACAGAAAGGCCCTTTTTCTCAGCCATAAATTTGATGCGGAAATAACCCGCAATAAAGACGATGCAGATTTCTTCTACCGTTTGTCACAGCACCCCGAGTTTACCTTTGGGACGGGAAATACTTATGTCTGGCAGGAACATCACGCTTCTTTTAAAGACTATGTTAAAAAATTCTTCTGGTATGGCAAGGGCGACAGCGAATTTTGCCGGAAACATAAGAACAGAGCCGCGTCCAAGGCTTTCCATCTGTTTATTAACTATCCTGTATTCAGAAGCATTAAAGCTATTGGTAAAGGCAAGCTCAAGGCTGTGCCCTATTTCATATTGTGTGGATTAACCCGTGGTATATCAATGGTTTTTCACCTGATCAAAGCCTAGGCGGGAGGCTTTCCGGTTCTGCCCGGAACCTCTCCGACTGGATAGTTATGATCCGTGGTCTGGCACGGGGAGGAAATGCCCTTGGGCTATTTCAGTATAACGTATAGATGGTATATGCTTAATGGCTAGCTGGTTTATCTACCGGAGGTTTGATATGGTATTACGAGACAGTCAAGGATTGACTTGTCTTTTACTCTAATGTATTTTTTGCAAAATTATACATTGTATTTTGAGGGAATACTTATGATCTGCATTTCTTGTCACTCGGAAAGAGTTGAAAAATTATATATATCCGTTGAGGATGACTATAGTTTGCCGGGTTTTTAATCATTTATTTGCCGGGACTGTAAGTCTAACTATATTTATCCCCGCCCGACATTATCAGAACTTTCAAAATATTACGATAATATGAACCAAAATGATGACCGGTTTATAGAAGCTTCGTTAAATTATTATCGTGACCCTGTCCGCTCTGCAGCCCGCAGAAAGGACTATCTCGCACCCATAATGTCAATATTACCCCGAGGCAAATTATTAGAGTTGGGAGCAGCGTCAGGATGGTTCATAAGAATGGCTAGCGACGTCGGGTATGATGCTCACGGGATTGAGTTAATGCCCAGAGCTATTGAGGCGGGAATAAAAGAGCTTGGCGTAAGTAATTTAAGGCAAGGGACAGAAAATGATATTCCTGATGAGCCGACATTCGATATTATCGTCGCGAACAACACGATCGAACATCTTATAGACCCTGAATTATTTATCAATAAATGTAAAGCTGCCTTAAATAATGAGGGCATTGTATGTTTTATATTTCCAGATGCAAATTCATTCATGGCTCAGCACCTCAAAGAATATAGTTACTATAACATGCCGCCCTATCATTTAACTCATTTTACCGAGAAAGGCATGACATCTTTACTTGATGTCTGTGGTTTTGATGTTGAGCTATTCCATGAACATGATGAGGGTTTCTATTTTGGTCATGGCCTCGCGCATAAAATTGGCTTAAAGCAAAAATATATGGCATGGAGAGAGGATCCTGATTTTATAGCTTTTGATATTGCCATTGATCAAGCGGTGTCCGCTCTTGCGAAGAAGGCAGGCTGTTCTTTGAACAAAACGGTAATAGCCCGAAAACGCTGAGGGACAAGCGTCGGAGACCGACCAGTAATAGTCAGCAATCCTGTATTGTGCTTCAGGACCACGCTGTTCTTAATTTACGATAAAAAATCTGCCCGTTTTAGGGGGCAGATCAGATTTTAGATTAACGGGAGCCTTCGCGCTTAGCTGCCGAAGAGACTTAGTTGCCAAAGAGGCTTAGGATAGACTGGGGCGCTTGATTGGCAATGGCCAGAGCCTGAATGCCAAGCTGCTGCTTGACCTGAAGGGCTTGCAAATTGGCACTTTCCTTGGCCATATTGGCATCGACCAGGTTGCCAATTCCGATCTGGATCGTATCTGAGATCATATCGGAAAATACGCGTTGGGATTCCAGTGATTTTCCGCCGGCCCCAAATTTGGTCAGAACCCTACTGACATTTTCCAGAGAGGTATCGACCAGTGTCAGGGTTGCGGCCGCGGTTGTCTGGGTTGTAATTGCTTGTGCCGCTGTAATGAGAACATTGCCGCCGCCCAGTGTCAGGTTTTGGTGGGCGATAGAGATCGTCTGGCTTGCTGTGGGGTTGGTGATTGCCACAATGGCATCCGTGCCACTATCAATCAAATTCGCGCCATTGAATTCTGAATTGGAGACAATGGTTGAGATTTGATCGCGCAGAGCCTGGAAATCTTCATTTAGCGCACTCCGGCTTGTGGCATCAAACCCGCCATCTGCCGCGGCAACGGCTTTCTCTCTCATTTCAATGAGTAAATCTGAAATAGCGCCGGCGGCAGCCAAAGCGATATCGGTGGTGCTAATAGACCGATCGAGACTCTGTTTAACGGCATTATAGCCCTTTAGGTCGCCTCGGAGTTTTTGGGCAATGGCAAAAATGGCAGCATTATCTTTGGCACTAGCGACTTTTAAACCGGTGTTAATAGCTGTCTGTGTTCTTTCAAGCTGGATTGTCGTTTTGTTCAGGTTAAACAAAGCCGATAAAGCGCTTGCGTTGGTGTTAACAGAAAAAGCCATTTTTGATCCGATCAATAGAAAAATTTATTACAGTACTTAATACTCAGGGATGTCGTCTGGAGGGTCTGGTTTTTTGTGACCCAGAACGCTCCAGAGAGACATGTTCTATTCAGAATGCATTCGGGCTATTAATTACCGAACAGGCTCAGGATAGACTGCGGGGCTTGGTTGGCAATGGACAGTGCCTGAATACCAAGTTGTTGCTTGACCTGGAGGGATTGCAGGTTTGCACTTTCCTTGGCCATGTTGGCGTCCACGAGATTTCCGATCCCGACTTCGATAGTGTCGGAAATCTTGTCTGCAAAAATACGCTGGGATTCCAAAGATTTCCCGCCGGCCCCAAACTTGGTCAAGACCTTACTGACATTTTCCAGAGAGGTATCAATTTGTGTCAGGGCTAAGGCTGCTGCTGTTTGGGTCGTAATTGTTTGCCCAGCTGTAATGAGAATATTACCGCCGCCCAGTGTTAGATTTTGGTGGGCGATGGTGATCGTCTGGGTCGCATTGGGGTTGGTGATCGCCACAATGGCATCCGTGCCGCTATCAATCAAATTCGCGCCATTGAATTCTGAATTGGAGACAATGGTTGTGATTTGATCGCGCAGAGCCTGGAAATCTTCATTTAGCGCGCTCCGGCTTGTGGCATCAAACCCGCCATCTGCTGCGGCAACGGCTTTCTCTCTCATTTCAATAAGTAAATCTGAAATGGCGCTAGTGGCTGCGAGGGCGATGTCTGTTGTACTGATTGATCTGTCAAGGCTCTGCTTGACCGCATTATATCCTCTAAGGTCTGCGCGGAGCTTCTGAGCGATAGAGAAAATGGCTGCATTGTCCTTGGCGGAGGATATTTTCAAGCCGGTATTAATATGTGTTTGGGTTCTTTCCAGATCCCGCGTCGTGCTATTCAAATTAAGCAGCGCCGATAGGGCGCTGGCATTTGTATTAACTGAGAAAGCCATTCCGCTCTCCTTCCATTTGTTGCATTCTGAACATGGTTTACCCCATATGTGGGATATACTGAATCATATTATGCAAGGGGTATGCCAGTTATTTTTACTTATTAACACATTGAAATATAATAATAAAATACAGAGGATTTTAAATATGAGCCGCTTAAGAGGTAGATTTTGCCATAGGGTGGGCAAAGCTTGCATAGGGTGATCAAGGAGGGAAAAGTTATGACATAAAAAAAAGGAGCCCGAGCTCCTTCATTCGTAATTTATGCGCTATATAGGATATTTATATGGTTTGGTTCAGGGTAATAGATGTGGGGTTTCTGTTGCGTGATTTTGATCCATCTGCACCATAGTGGCTGGTTCGGTTTTGCGTTTTGATGACTTCATCGCTGATGGCTTTGATCATATTTTCGGAAATTTTCTTGAGGGCTTTGACCAGTCTGGTATGGCGGTCGAGGACCGACTGGAAAATACGGGTTTCTTGTTTCAGGATACGAATAGCCGACCCATTACCGCTGGCTTGCAGGCCGCCGCGGCTGTTTAATTCTGCCATCTCTTTATTATAACTGGCCATAAGTTGGTTTTTTAGGGGCAGGAGTTTTTCCAGTTCTTTTGGCCGCCTTGTTTTAAGCAGGTCAGTTTCCTGGGAAATGACATTGGTTAGGTCTTTGATGGTATTAATGAGGGGGTCCAGAAAGTTCTGCGTCGTGGAGGGGGGATTATTTGTCATCCGAAGGGCTCACTTCCTGTGTTTTTAAAATTTCCCGGTAAACTGAATCGGACAGTCCTATTCCTCCGCTACGGGCGATCTGAGTGGCAATTTGTTCACTCAGGACGTCTTGAAAGACTTCTTCGCCTTGACCGCCCCCAAAGGGTCCGTCGGACTTGAGGCCGATGGACATGCTTTTCAGGATTTGTGATAGAAATACAGCCTCAAAAGATTCCGCAGTCTCCCGGGCCTTTCTTTCAAAGGTGGTTAAGGATTTGGACGCATGGCCCTTCGTTAAAGCTTGGGTTGTGGTTTGAGAGTGCGCCTGGGGTTGTATGTTCATGAATTTCATGTCCATATTACATCACCTCGATTTCTGCATGTAGGGCGCCGGAGACTTTCAGGGCCTGAAGGATGGCAATCATATCGCGGGGACCAATGCCGAGCGCATTCAATCCATCAACAAGTTCCTGTAGGTTCACGCCCGGTTTCAGGAGTGCAAATTTCTTGCCGTCGCCATCTTCAATGTTAAGTTCAGTTCTGGGAACAATGGCTGTTTCGCCGCCGCCCAAAGGATTGGGCTGGGAGACTTGCGGTGTTTCTGAAACCCGGATTGTCAGGTTGCCTTGGGCGATGGCGACTTCGCTGACCCGAACTTCGTTGCCGATGACAATGATTCCGGATCGTTCATCAACCACAACGATGGCTTTTTGGTCAGGTTGGACATAAATCTGTTCAATATCAGTGATCAAGTCCACCATGTTACTGGCATAGCTCTCGGGTTTGATGATCAAAATAGTAGACGGATCAAGTGACATTGCCGTTTGTACGCCCATTTTATCATTGATAGCCCTGGCGATGCGCCGCGATGTGGTGAAGTCGGGACTGCTGAGGGAAAGGTGAATTTCCTTCTTTGTGATCATGGAATAGTTGACTTTTTTCTCGATAATGCCGCCATTGGGGATGCGGCCAGCGGTCGGTACCCCTTGGGTAATGCTAGAGGCATCGCCGCCTGCGGAAAATCCGGAAACCTGAATAGAGCCTTGTGCTATGGCGTAAATCTCTCCGTCGGCTCCTTTGAGGGGGGTGACGATTAAGGTGCCACCGCGCAGGTTATCCGCGTCCCCAATGGAACTGACGTTGATATCAATGCGGTTTCCGGGACGGGCGAAAGGGGTTAGGCTGGCGGTCACCATGACGGCGGCGACATTTTGCCCCTTCATGTCTGCGCCTCTGGTATTAACGCCAAGCCGTTCCAGCATAGCTGTTATGCTTTGCTTGGTATAGGGGGCGTTTCTGAGGGAGTCGCCTGTACCATCCAAACCAACCACAAGGCCGTAACCGATAAGTTGGTTTTCTCTTACCCCTTCAATAGATACCAGATCCTTGATGCGGGATGCGGCCTGAGCAGGCAGGATATTTGCGATGCTGATGAGGCCAGACAGCATAAGGGCAATAAACTTTTGTACAAAGGACTTGCGACGCATATTAATTCCGTTTCAGAAAATTTACATTATTTCTCTGAATTACCCATGCGAAATTCATGCCAATAAATCTAGAAAATATAATATTTATAACGCTTTGTTTTGTATGGATAATTTTCTATTGTGATAGAGCGTTGGGACAAAATTATTTCCGGATAGGGAAATTTTTTTATCTCTATAGGCAAGGCTTGCCGAGTAAAATAAATACCACAAACCCTATGAAGCCATAGCGTGATCTGCTATCACGATAATGCGAAAAAATGGAACGAGGACCCTATGGAAATAAAAGGACCAGGACGGATCACGACGCCCGGCGTATCGCGCAAGGGCAAGAAAAGTGGCAAGGGGGGATTTGGAAAAGTTCTTTCATCGGATGAGGCGGCGGCGGCGGCACCGCCGAGCGGGACATCACCCCTGACGTCGGTCAGTTCTCTCCTGTCTTTACAAGAGATGCCCACCAGCAGTGAAGGTCGGTCAAAAGGATTGGCTCTTGCCGAAGATTTAATGGCGCACCTGGAGGTGATCCGTCATGGTTTGCTGGCCGGACAAATCCCTCAAGCGAAATTAAGAGATGTGGTGGCTATTGTGACGCGGGAGAAAGTGTTATCAAATGACCCGGCATTAGACGAAATTCTGGATGAAATGGAATTGCGCGTTAAGGTAGAGCTTGCAAAGCTTGAAATGCTTGGGGAATAGCGATTTAGTGATAGATAAAATTTTATCAATATTAACGCTTGAATTGTAAGGGGGAGTTGAGTAGCTTGTCCTCCATAACGAATGGCAGAATATTATATATAATACATTGGGTACAAAATATCAGGCAAAATAAAGCCGGGGATAAAGCCGGACCATAAAAGATCATAAAATCAGAGGTCATTGATGAAAGCTAAATTGCCAGAAGGATATAAACCTTCATCAGATGAAAAATTTATGAATGAAAATCAAGTTATGTATTTTCAGAATAAACTTTTGAACTGGAAAGAAGAGATTCTACGTGAATCGAAGGAAACACTGAACCATCTTCAGGAAGACAGCCAGAAAGAACCTGATATTGCCGACCGGGCATCGTCAGAAACAGATTGGTCGTTAGAACTTCGAACCCGTGATCGGCAACGTAAGCTGATTACCAAGATTGATGCTGCTATTGAGCGGATCAGGAGTGGTGAATATGGTTTTTGTGAAGTGACTGGCGAGCCCATAAATCTGGAACGTCTGGATGCCCGTCCCATTGCTATGATGACATTGGAAGCTCAGGAAGAGCATGAGCAATATGAAAAGGTCCATCGAGATAATTAAGTTGCGATGATTTTCTGAAAATCTACAAGATAAAATAAAAGGACCGTACACTTCTGGTACGGTCCTTTTTTTGTGCGGGAAATGCCGATGGGAAGACCCCGTCTGGCGACACAAATATTAATAAGTTCTCAATTAAAAGGGAAACAGGATGTCGAATAACTGTGAGCCATAGCGGGCTTGTTGGACATCTGTTAACTGGCCGCGGCCACCATATGAAATTCTGGCTTCGGCGATTTGGGTATGTTGAATTGTATTGGCGGAACTGATGTCTTCTGGACGTATCACACCCATAACGGTCAACTCCCGAACCTCAAAATTCACGCGGACTTCCTGCCGTCCCTGAATGACCATATTGCCGTTGGGCAGAACCTGCGTCACAACAGCAGCTAGTGTTAAATCAACGGATTCACTGCGGTTGACCTTTCCACTCCCGACGTTGGATGACGAGCTACCCATATCAATCAATGAGGAGGGATCAATGGCATTAGGCAGAATTTTCCCTAATTGAGTTTCAAGGCCGAGAAAACTGGCGGCATTTGCACTATCGGAATTGGTCCGGGTGCGTGTGGTTTGGTTATTAATGCTTGCCTTGTCATCAATGATAATATTGATGGTTAGAATGTCTCCCACCTTGCTGGCTCTTTGATCTTTGAAGAAATTTTTAGATCCAATGCGCCAAAGTGAATTTCCCTTATTTAAGAGGAGGGGGGGCTGTGGTGCCTGTACAGGGATTACTCTGTCTAAGGGTGCGACCTGTTGTGGGATCACACGGGTACTTTCGATAGGCGCAAGTTCCGGGGCTTTACCAATATTACCGATTCTATTAACGGTGCTACATCCCGGCAAGGTCAGGGTTAGTAAAACTGCCAGAAAAAATGTGCGGTAAGAAGTTCTATTGAACTTGGGCAAGTCGATTTTTTTTAAGGTATAAGTCATGTCATTTGATCCTCAAGGATAGTCTATTACTGGGCGCGGTTTAGTAGGGCGAGGTGATTTTGCCCGGTAATAACCTGAACCTGATCCGGGCCAGTGACTACGGCATCTATTGTTTTGTGGGATTTACTGTTCATCACACGAATGACATCGCCTCGGCCGCCGCCTTCGATTGCCTTGCCAATGGCGGACAGGCTGATTTTGCCTGACTTGAACAGAATGCTGATCATGGTGCCGCGGCGCACGATTTCGGGCCGGACCAAATCAGTCAGTCTGAGAGGCGTTTTGCTACGCAGGCCGCGTCGGGGGGTCATGCCGATTAACTGGCTTTTGTCGCGTATGATGTTACGGCCTATACCAAGGGTTGACATGGAGACCCAAGTGATGTCCTGTGCCGTAATTTGACGGCCGGGGGCGACTGTTTTATTCAATGCTGGAACATAGCTTATGGCATGTGTCCGTCCGCGAACAGTGGTTGTTGTGCTGCTGCCATTGTCCGCAGGGATTGAAAGAACAGCAGAAAATTTTCCAGTCCTTTGATTGAATTTGAACGTCTGCAGAGTGATATCTTCAAGGTTGTTGTCTTCGGATAAAAAGATGCGCGCATTTTTATTCTCAAAACTGATGCCATTTTTTCGGTTCGGCAGGTTCAACGCCTCTAGTTCCTGAATGATCAAATGCTTGATTTCTTGATGTTTAATGCTTTTGCCTTTTCTGGTGACCGTGATATGACGGATATCGCGACTGTTTTGCCAGTAGACATCATGTTGCCGGGTCAGGCTGGCGAGATATCTTGTTGAAACAGACGTTTTCTTTCCGGGGGCTGGGGAATTCATGACCCATATGTCATTGCCACCATCCAGATTATCAAGCAAATCTCCCAGTGTGATGATGGATTTATTGACCACCACATTGGCTTTTACTTCGGCGAGTGCATGGGCCGCCTGTAGTGTGGCCCCCCAGAAGAGGGCCATATAAATGATATGTTTCATGATATATTTCATGGGAAGGTTTATCCTTATCTCAGACCTGTTTCTCAGGCCATATGCTATCTTGTGTCTTATCTCAGATTAGAGGTCACACTCATCATTTCATCGGCTGTACTAATGACCTTGCTGTTCATTTCATAGGCCCGTTGCGCGGTGATCAATGAGGTGATTTCCGATACGGAGTTCACATTTGAATTTTCCAGAAACCCTTGAAGCAGAGCCCCAAATCCAGGTGTATTGGGAACGCCCACATTGGCGGCGCCGGATGCGGGTGTTTCAAGGAATTGATTGTTTCCGATGGCTTCCAGGCCGGCTGGATTGGGGAACGTCACCAGTTCCAGTCGTCCCACATTGGTTGGGTCGATCTGTCCTTCAATTTTGACCAAGACTTCGCCCTCTGGATTGATGGAGATATCAATGGCTTCCTGAGGAATAGTAAGTCCAGGCCCCACAGTATAGCCCTCTAACGTTACGATCTGGCCTGTTGGTCCCAGTTGGAACGCGCCGGCGCGGGTATAGGAATCTTCGCCGCTTGGCAGGGTGATTCGGTAATAGCCGCTGCCGTTAATGGCAAGGTCCAGATCATTTTCTGTTCCGATAACACTGCCCTGTTCCGTGATCCGGTAA
>JAESRB010000274.1 GCA_016764855.1 Emcibacter sp. | reverse complement strand
CCGCCTCCCGAAGACTGGACATAAAAAAACCGGCACAATAAAGGCCGGCAATCCTGATCATCCCTGAATAAAGGCCATAAAAAAGGCCCGCCGTTTACACGGCGAGCCTCAAAACCTAATTTCTCAATATTAGAAGCTTGCGCCGATTGAGAAGATTACAGCGGCGTCAAAGTTGTTGCCAGCCTGGTCAGTGTCAACATATGCAACACCAAAATCAAGGTTAGAATAACTTACGGATGCGCCAAGTGACCAATCCAATTTGTTGTTACCAAATGCGCCATCTTCGAAACCAAGATGAGCTGTAAGTGTAACAGGCGTGTCAGGAATTTCGCCTTCAACATCAGCATAGATGTATACGTTGTCCTGGTTAGAAGTTGCGTCGTTTGAGAAGGCATAAGCCAAACCAACAGTCGCAGAAGCAACACCAAGGTCAACACCAACAGAAGCATATGCTTCGAAATAATCAGTCTGTGCAGAATGATCGCCTGTTGGGAATGCATACAGCAGACCACCAATGTCAAAGCTAATGCCTTCGATTTCGCCAGCATAACCTGCATACAGGTCTAATTCTAATTCACCGAATGCATTGGATGAAGCCAAGCTTGATGACCATGCGCCAACATAAAAACCACTTTCATGTGCATAATCAAGGCCGCCTTGAAGAGCAAAATCTTCATCAGACAATGACACACCACGGAAACGATAGTCGCTTACCATCGCTACATTTGCGCTAACTTCACCGCCCAAAAAGCCTTCTTCTTCGGCTTGTGCTACGGTTACTGAAGCGGCTGCTGCGAAAGCGACAGACGCCATAAGTGTTGTTTTTAATAAATTCACGTTTCTCTCCTAAAAAAATATAGTCACCAAACAGGTCATTGCCTGTCCGGCTATTTCAATTCACGAACTATGCCAGTTTTATCCTAAGAAATGATTACAGAAAAATAATCTTTTAAAACCAGCATGTTCGGGCCATTTGTTGACCGAGAGAAGTTCTAGGGCAACAATTGGGCAAGACTAAGGCAACTTCAAAACATGCTAAATTATTTTGCACTCCGAACCAGAGACGCTTAAATATCAGGCATAAAAAATATAGGGTTTGTCCCGTTTTACGTGTCATAATCCCTAAAAATATTTTTACGACATATACGGAGGGTCTGGATAATATTCTATATAATGTTGTACTTCACGGGCAAAATCCGGCGTAAATATCTGCCCAACCAGCCAAAGTGCCATATCAATTCCCGCCGACACACCGGCAGAAGTCACAATATTACCATCCTGCACGAACCGACAATCACCGACGACTTCGCTTGTCGGGCTGATTTTCGCCAGATAATCAAGACAACTATGATGGGAAGTGCATTTTTTGCCTTTAAGCAACCCGGCCTGACCGTAAACAAGTGAACCGGAACAGACGCTGGTCACCCATGAGGCCTTTGCCGCCACCTGTTTTATGATGTCCAAAACCGCGTCATCGGCCATCAACACACGTCTTCCCTCCCCACCGGGCAACAAGATCAAATCATATTGACTGTCTCTGGTCAGCTTCTTATCGACGAATAACTGCAAGCCTTTTTTGGCGGTGATCCTTTTGCCGCCCGTTGAGATCATTTCACAGGTCATTTGGCCTTCGGGTCTATCCCTCGACATTTCCGCCGCTGTGCGCAGGACTTCCCATGGCCCAATGGCATCCAGTTCCTCAAAATCATCAAATACGATAATACCAACGGAAAACATGTCTTTTCTCCCATATTATAAACATATAAGAAAGAGCCAGAAGATTAGACTTACTCGCCCAGCACCAAGGCCGGGTTGAGCCGTTCCTTATACCAATTTAGCCCCCAATGCAGATGCGGCCCCGTGGCCCGCCCCGTGGCCCCGACCGTGCCAATCTGATCACCTTGTTTTAGCTGTTGCCCCATGCGTACGGTTATTCTGTCCATATGGGCAAAAACCGTACTGACCCCAAAACCGTGATCAATGATCAATGTATTGCCCGTATAATAAAGGTTCGATACCATGGTCACAACCCCGCCCAATGGCGCAACAATTTTGCTGCCTTTGGGGGCTGCAATATCCATTCCCGTATGAGGACTTTTAGCCACGCCGTTCAAAATCCGGTGGTTACCAAAATTACCACTGATCCGTCCCCGCACCGGCCAAATAAACTTCCCCCGAAAATCCTCCCAATCGCTGTCAATGGCCCGGGCCTTTTTTACCCGCGCAGAATCGGCTTTTATCCGCACCAACACATCCGCAGGCGGCGTGACCATTTTCGGCGGCAACCCATCAATATGCTGCACATCGTATTTTTTCTTCCTGACCATGAACCGTTGCGGGTAAAGCGTCCCATCCGGGGCCGCAAATTTCATTTTAACCATTCCGGTCTGTTTCCAGTTCAAACCAACCGCAAAATAACCGTCCGAAGACACTTTTACCGACTTACCTTCCAACCAGACGCGTCCCCCCGACGCCACCTTACCCACGTAAAAACCGCCTTGGGTCAATTCATCGGGCAACCCCAACATATTTTTAGCCTGCACCCAACTGATCATAAAAGAACAGGTCATCAAAAAACATATAAGGCCACCAACGATAAATCTCATAACAACGTCCCCTGTCGCTCATCATCTTTTCTATTATTCTTTTGGGTATTTTTTTGAGCACCTGCCTTAGGCTTTTTCTTCACAGCTATCTTTTTCTTCTGCATATTATTTTGCGGGTCCATATTCGGCTTTGAGGCACCCGTTACCGTGGCCGCCACATGACCATCGCTGAATTCCATATCAAGTCCATCGCCAGAGGCCAAGGCCGCCGCCTGCGTCACTGCCCGCCCCTGATCATCGCGTATTACGGCGAATCCCCGGTCCAGAACCCGTTTATAATTCAAACTGTCAAACAGCCGGTATGTGGCCTCGAACTTATGGCTCATCCTCTGTATATTCTGCGCTTCTGCCCGGTCCATACGTGCGGACAGGTCATGAATTTTCTCCATATCCCGGTCCAGAACCCGTTTATAATTTAAACTGTCAAACAGTCGGCATGTGGCCGCAAACTTATCAGCCATTTTCTGTATGTTCTGCGTTGCCGCCCGGTCCATACCCTTGGTCAGTTGCTGCGTTTTTTCCTGCCCCCGTTCAATATCCCGGCGAAGCAAATCAGGCCGCAGCAATCGACCCACCCCGTCCAACGTAATTTGCCGCCGCTCCGCCAATAATTTTAACGCTCTGGGCAGACGGCCCGACAGGTCATCAAAACGCTGCTGCCCCAATGCCAGCATCTCAGAGGGTTTTGGCAGACCCCGGCTAAGTCCTTCCAGTTTCTGTGCCTTATCCTGAAGCGATCGCCGCAGGGAACGATGCAGTCTGCTGTCGAAATCCCGTAGCGTATATATCAAGTCATCCCGAACAGGTACCGCATATTCCGCAGCGGCCGTCGGTGTTGGCGCCCGCACATCGGACGCATAATCAATCAACGTGGTATCGGTTTCATGGCCCACCGCCGAAATCAGCGGGATATCACTGTCAGCCACCGCCCGAATCACGACTTCCTCGTTAAAGCACCAGAGGTCTTCCAAACTGCCGCCGCCCCGCGCCACAATCAACAAATCTGGCCTTGGGATAGGGCCTGCCTCATCCAGCTGGTTAAAGCCCCGGATTGCTTCGGCGATCTGCTCGGCGGCACCGTCTCCCTGCACCAAAACGGGCCAGACGAGAACATGCCGGGGAAAACGGTCGGACAAACGGTGCAGTATATCCCGAATCACCGCCCCCGTGGGCGAGGTGACAATACCAATCACTTTCGGTAAATAAGGAATCGCCTTTTTACGGCTGGCCTCGAACAGGCCCTCCGCAGCGAGCTTTTTCTTACGTTCTTCCAAAAGCGCCATCAAGGCCCCGGCCCCGGCCGGTTCCATACGTTCGATCACGATCTGATATTTAGATCGACCGGGATAGGTGGTCAGCTTTCCGGTACAAATCACTTCCAGCCCATCTTCCGGCCGGAAGGTCAGCCGCCCGGCCACACCTTTCCACATGATGCCATCCAATACGGCCTTCTCATCCTTCAGGGCCAGATATACATGTCCCGATGCCGCCCGTTTAAGACCGGAAATTTCTCCCCGCAGGCGTACATAACCGAAATTATCCTCCACCGTGCGCTTTAAGGCCATGCTCAATTCGGTGACGCTATATTCCGGTGAGTTATTTGAATAATCTTTATTTTGTTTTGGCATCTAATTCTGGCTTTTCACCTTGTTTCCATTTTCCCCTATGCTACAAGGAAGACAATCATAGATAAAGGATTTTTGACGATGAATATTCTGGTGATCGGTTCCGGTGGACGGGAACACGCACTTGTCTGGAAAATATCACAAAGCCCTCTGGCAAGTGAGATTTTTGTCGCGCCCGGAAATGGCGGCATGGAGGAATTGGCCCGCTGTGTCTCCCTGAATTCATCGGACCATGACGCCGTGGTCGATTTCTGTCGTCAACATAATATTGGCCTTGTGGTCGTTGGCCCCGAAGCCCCCCTTGTGGATGGGCTTGTGGATCGCTTGGACAAAGAAAATATCACCGCTTTTGGCCCCAGCGCCTATGCGGCACAATTGGAAGGCTCCAAAGGCTTTACCAAGGATATCTGTGCCAAATATGACATCCCCACCGCCGCCTATGGCCGGTTTGATGATGCGGCAAAAGCCAAAGATTTCGTCAATAAAAAAGGCACACCCATTGTCATCAAAGCCGATGGCTTGGCCGCTGGCAAAGGCGTCATCATCGCCGAAAATTCTGAACAAGCCCATGCGGCCATCGACGACATTCTGGGCGGACAATTTGGCGCGGCCGGAGCTGAACTCGTGGTCGAAGAATTTCTCGTCGGCGAAGAGGCCAGCTTCTTTGCCCTTTGTGACGGCGACAAGATTTTACCACTGGCCACCGCGCAGGACCATAAACAGGTCGGCGAAGGCGATACTGGCCCCAACACAGGTGGCATGGGCGCCTATAGCCCTGCCCCGGTCATGACAGACCACATGATTCAGCGGACCATTGATGAAATTATCCTGCCTACCGTTCGCGGCATGAAACAAGAAGGCCATCCTTTCAAAGGCGTCTTTTTTGCTGGCCTGATGATTACGGACAAGGGACCAGAACTGATTGAATATAATGTACGTTTTGGTGACCCAGAATGTCAGGTCCTGATGATGCGCATGAAATCGGACATCGTCCCGGCCCTTATCGCCTGTGCAAAAGGTGGCGTCGACCAAGTGGAAATGGACTGGCATGACAGTCCCGCGCTGGCCGTTGTTATGGCGGCGGAGGGCTATCCGGGCAGCTATGAAAAGAACAGCGAAATTCGTAATCTGGAACAGGCCGCTCAGGATGAACAATGTTACATCTTCCACGCGGGCACCAAAAAAGAAGACGGTAAAATCCGCGCCATCGGCGGACGAGTCTTAAACATCACCGCCACCGGGGACAGTGTTAAATCCGCTCAGAAGCGGGCCTATGCCGCCGTAGACCAGATCGACTGGAGCGCTGGCTTCTGCCGCCGCGACATTGGCTGGCGGGCCGTATCACGAGAAGAAAATTAACCCCTTAAAAGAACCTGAAAAAACGCCTCAAGAAACCATAGAGCAACTCACAATTCATCTTCAAAAAGAATGTGATAGTTTTATTGCATTTTCATGACAATGGTGAAATTATGCGGATGGTTTAATAAATGATTCTGGATATTTTAGAATGATCGACGTTCCGACCTCGGCAAACAACAATGCCGCCAATGATAATCTGGCCTTCCGTATTTTTCAGTGGCTGATCGTCTTATTTCTAATTTATATATTGGTCACCGCCGTTGGCATGATCGGAAGCGGATTTAAAGGCGCGACCAAAGGACAAGCAATGGAGCTTTTCTCCTTTGCCACAAACCCATTCATGGGATTGATCGTCGGCGTGATTGCCACGGCCATGATTCAATCATCCTCCACCGTTACCTCGATCATCGTTGGACTGGTGGCTGGCGGAT
>JAESRB010000273.1 GCA_016764855.1 Emcibacter sp. | reverse complement strand
CCGTTTTACTTACTTCTAAAGTAATAGGCCGTTTGGGGCGTTACAAAACTAATAATCCGTTTTAGTTACTTCTAAAGTAATATCCCGTTTGGGGCGTTACAAAACTAATAATCCGTTTTAGTTACTTCTAAAGTAATAGCCCGTTTGGGGTATTTTAAGATTAATAAAATTATTATGATTATTTAGGGTGACGATTTGATGACGTGAAACGCCTTAGTAAAAAGGTGCTGTTTGCGTATGCGTAATCGATAGCGATTGGGCAAGTCACATTAAATATTTACAACATAATATTAACGGCTTGGTATCAAGCAGGAAGCGGACGAAATGATGAATGAGACTTTGATAGATATTTGTACTGTTGGTATCAGTAAAGAACCTAAAAAAGACATTGTTCCCTCAACTGCCGAATATTTTAAGGATAGTACATCTGCTGCCAAGTCCGTATTTAAAATCAAATTTTATAAAGATTTGTCGATTTCCAGAAACTTTGATGATTTTTCAACAAGAATAAAGAAATTCCTCATTGATCTGGGGTTTGTACAATATGGTTTTGTCCGATTGAATGCCCTCGATGCAATTCCACGGCCTCTCATAGCAACGCCTCATGAATTGACCGTTATGTACAATAAGGAGAAGATGTATGAACATGATATGGTGTTGAAGGCGGGCCTGGATGACAACGGGCCATTCTTTCAGTCGGAGATAGAGGACTATGTCAGGAACGTGCCTTTTCTGACCGATGAAATAAGGGCAAATCGGCAAACCTGTAAATTAATTACAAGTTTTGGTTTCGTGGATTTCTTTTATATGCCCTTGGGGGCCCATAATGGCAACGGCCGCGTGATGTTATGCGTGGCAACAGAAGACAAAGACGTTCCGACGTTTAAAGACCATATCCGAAAATGTAAACATGTGTTGCGGGATCTGGTAGAGGCCGTGGATTATGTGGGGACCCGAAAATTTCCGGATAGCTTTCTGTGCGAAAGTGAAAGCCGGGACATTGTTATTACCCCAAAACCGTTGATTGTTTTAAATGTTCTGGCCGAAAATGATCTGACCCTGATGCAAACGGCGCATAAGCTTGGCATCAGCATCCATACCGCCGACAAACATATGGCGGCGGCAAAAAAGGCTCTGGGGGCCAACACGATGCATGGCGCAATCTATAAAGCGATTAAAGTTGGCCTTATTAATAGAAGATGAATAAAGGTCTGTTCGTACAGGCTGAAAAGGGAGTGCATAATGACAGAGTGGCGCGAAACAGATTCAATCAGACCCGGCGTTCATATTGATATATTAACCAATATTCCAAATCCCTACCGCATCTATAAATCATGGCGGGAGGAACATCCGGTTTTTCAATTGGAACCACATGGTTTCTGGGCCGTATGTGGGTATGCTGATGTGAAGTTTGCCTCAAGACGACATGATATTTTTTCTTCAGTTGGCGTCAAAATCGTGATGCAGCCGGAATGGTTGGAGGAAAGCTATTGGAGAGATTTTTCTTTTTTGGTTCAAGACGCCCCGGATCATATGAAATCCCGTAAACTGGTCAATAAAGAATTTGGATTAAAGGCCGTAAAATTATTCATACCGTTTATCGAAAAGGCGGCTCATTCGCTGATATCAGAAATCTCACCCGATCAGGAAATAGAGTTTTTAGAAGGCGTTGCCGCGCCTTTCTCCAGCGGCCTTATTGATCATATCATTGGGACCGAAAATAGCCAAAAATTAAGCGACATACAAGAGTATTCTGAACGGAATAAACAAAATATTCTTTCAAAACCGGACGGTGAATATATCGAAAATCTACAGAATAGTGTTTTAAATATTAATCAGTATTTCGATAATCTCATTCAAAAAAGAAGAGCCAACCCCAAAGACGACTTAATAAGCAAATTATTATCTACAAAATTAGAGGGTGAAAAACTTACGGATGACATGGTTTCCAATCTTGTGGAATTATTACTTTTGGCGGGGACAAATACGTTGAGTCATTTTCTCTGTCATGGGATGATCCAGCTCTCCCGTTCTCCTGATCTTTTTTATAAATTGAAAAAGAAACCTGAACTAATTCCTGACTTTATCGAGGAATTATTGCGTCATTCAACAATTGGTCCGATTAGTCTTAGAAAGACGACAGAGGCCGTCATTTTATCCGGTGTGACCATCCCAAAAGGTGAGATTGTCCTTCTGTTTTTGGCTTCCGCCAACCGCGATGCGACAATTTTTCCCGATCCAGACGATTTTATAATGAAACGTGCCAATATCCATGAACATCTGGCCTTTGGAATTGGCGCCCATCAATGCCTTGGTCGTCACCTGTTGAGGCTTGAAGCGAAGATTATTGTGGAATGTATATTAAAATCTTTCAACGGTATTTCCTGTCCAGAGGAGGATCAGTTGGAATGGAATAATTCATGGATAATGAATTCCATTGAAAAATTGCCCGTTCGTTTTCGTTAAAGCTTGTTTTAACGATATGTAATTTTAGATGTCTACAAAATATAATGATTAAAAAATAAGTCATGAGGAAAAAAATGCACCATAAAAAATCTTATTTATTCAAATCTATTGCTAAGTTGTCGAGTCTTCCCGTGCTGCTGTTTATGCCACAATTTGTTATGGCAGAAGGGGATGAGACGGAAATATTAGAAGAAATTACCGTTACATC
Source organism: Emcibacter sp. (assembly GCA_016764855.1). Taxonomy (GTDB): domain Bacteria; phylum Pseudomonadota; class Alphaproteobacteria; order Sphingomonadales; family Emcibacteraceae; genus Paremcibacter. Next base: position 3,196 of record JAESRB010000273.1, on the reverse strand, counting down.
CGAAAGAAGGGAAAAGTCGTTACAGAATACTGCCTTAGCCATTTCAGTTTTAAGTGACGTACAATTGGAAAGGCAAGGTATATCAAGTCTGGATGCATTTATTGGTGGCATAATCCCTTCTTTAAAAATTCAGGAAAATGGTAATACCCCTTCAATGTTGACTGTTGCCATTCGGGGGAATGGTCCAGCAGACGTAACACAGGTAACCAGAGAATCCTCCGTCGCTTTATATAAGGACGGATTTTATATTGGCCGAACTCAGGGGATGAGTACGGATTTTGGCGATCTGGAGCGGATCGAAATTCTTCGGGGGCCGCAAGGTACGCTCTATGGTCGTAATGCCACCAGTGGGGCCATAAATATTATTTCGAAAAAGCCGACAGGGGAATGGGGGATTAAACAGACCTTGGGTTATGGTAATTTTGATGCCCTGCGCAGTGTGACCAGCGTTAATTTGCCAGAATACGCCGGAATAAGTCTCAAGTTTGATTATTTCCATTCCGAGCGTGAGGGCTGGGTCAAAAACACGGCACCGGGACAGGCGGATTATAATGCCTATAATAAAGATGGTGGCCGTGTGAGCTTAAACTGGCAGTTAGGCGAAGATGTCACCGTTGATTATAGTTATGAACGGTCACAAATTGAAGCCTCACAGAATTATCTCCAGTTAGGTGAAGATCAAATTGGGGTTATCGGGGTGGAGGTGGGCCGCGTAGAAATCACCCGTTTTCCCGTTACGCCGTTGAAACCAACCGTTACCGACCATAATATGCATATGTTTACAGTGTCGTGGGATATGTCCCCAAATATCAATATTAAGTCCCTGACATCTTACCGGGAATTGGACGAAGATACCCATAATAACTATGCGGGGGTCTTATATTTCAATGGCGCTATTATTGAGGAACATTTTGAACAGGAACAATTTACGCAGGAGTTACAGATCATTGGACAATATGAAAGGCTGGAGTGGATTGCCGGTCTTTATTATTTTCAGGAGGATGTTATTCAAACGTCCCAAAATCGGTTTTCACTTGATATCTTTGGATCGATTACCGGAACGCCGTTAACGCCAATTATCCCGCCGACCACGTTCAATGTTTTTACTGGGTCGAATGCGCCCTTATTATCCGCACAGGCCAAATCCAAATCAAAAGCCGTTTACGGACAGGCAACATGGACGCCGGACATTCTGGAAGACAGGATGAAAATTACTCTGGGCTTACGATATACGGATGATGATAAAAAGGGGTCCCGGACGTTGGTTGGTACCACGCCGTTTGACTTTGAATCAAATTATACAGACCCCTTAATCAGAGTTCAATATCATTGGAGTGATCAAATCTTTGCCTATGCTAAATGGTCCACCGCGCATAGAGCCGGAGGCGTGAGTATCCGTTCCACCAGTATTCAGCCCTATATCGAAGAAAGGGTTGAAACCTATGAAGTCGGGTTCAAGTCGGAATTTCTGGACCATAGAGTTCGGCTTAATGTGGCATTATTCAGCACTAATTATACGGATGCCCAACTTGACTTTGTTGATCCCATTACCCCGACCATTGTTGAAACAATCAATGCCGCCGATACTGTTGAAGTTGACGGTGTGGAGATTGAATTAACCGTGATGCCTATATCGGGCTTGATCATTGGTTTAAATTATACCTATCTGGACGGTCACATGCCTTTGCAACCCAATCCGTTAGCAGGGGGCGCGTTGGAATCTTTTAATATCGTTCAAACCCCGGAACATGCGGGGTCATTAACAGTGGATTATACCTTTGAGCCCTTTGAATTTGGAACTTTGATTGCTCATGTGGATGTGACGGCAACGGATGAATATCATTACGTGGGATTTGGATCTCAGGAATTAGATGCTTTTGCCTTGGTCAACGCGAGATTAATGTTAACCGATATTCGTTTGGGAAATAATGCTGGCGCATTGAGGTTATCTGTCTGGGGCAAAAATCTTACCGATGAAGAATATGTATTTTATGGATTTCCATTATCAGGCGTCGGAGCCGTTCGCGTATTTGGCACCCCCAGAACTTACGGCATAGATTTAACCTATGAGTTCTAAACAATAAAATAGTCATTTCAGACAATTTTTTCTCACTCCGGTCTTCTAACTGGGGTGAGAAAATAATCTTATCTATTCAGGATAAGATCATCCCCCAGAATACAACAATGGCAACCGCCTGAATCCTGATTCCTACCTCGAACTCACGCCATAAATTTAACCGATGAGTTCTAAAATATACTTTTCTCAAGGATGGATGATGCCGCAAAATACAGCAATGGCAACCGCCTGAATTTTGGTTCTTACCTCGAACTTATGCCGGACATTTTTCATGTAACTGGTCACAGTAGAAGAGGAAATGGCAAGCAGAGCGCCAATATCATGATCGCTTAGACCCTTTGCAGCCCAGATAAGACATTCTTTTTCTCGGGGGCTAAGTTTTGGCGGCTGAAATAACGTATTACTGAGGTAGCGGATTTTTATAATGTTATGATGATACGTCACCGCCATTATATGTAAATTTTGATAGCTGACGGAATTAATATTCAGGTTATTGTCAGCCATATTAACATGACACGTATAATGACCCGGCAGGTTTAAGGGAACGGATATCACATTCTCAAGATCAAATTCGGCCTCAATATCAAATTCAGTATCAAGATCAAATTTGGGGGGCTTGGAAGATTTTTGCTTAGGTTTGCCGTGCTTATTGATCCATTCCTCCGGGAAAGGATATAACCATATGGCATCTGCCGGAGGATTATTAATGTCAATCGGCGACATGCAGGTATATTTATCTAAACCCAGAAGCTCAATACCTTCACCGAAAGCCTGTTGCAATTCATCTGGATCAGTAATTTTCTGCGTTTTAGTAACAAAATCCTGTATTAACGAAAATCCAACCAAGTTCCTCTCCTTTAAGTGGATACGGTCAGAAGATGAATGACTTAACATTGCTGCCTGGATATTCTATCCACATTCAAGCTTCAAGTATAAATTTACTCGTATTGCGATTATGTGGCATCGCGAGACTCCATTCTTGCAAAAATAGGGTCAACGCCATGTATATTATATTATAGGGATTAATTATAAAAAATTCAATATGTTAACCAATATTTCTTCAAATCAATTTGAAACAAACATTAGCTAAAATGTAACTGTTGATTGTGTCTGTATTAT
>JAESRB010000272.1 GCA_016764855.1 Emcibacter sp. | reverse complement strand
CTCTTCCGGGGTAAAAAAGACATCCTTCTTTACCTTGCTCTCAGTGCGGCCTTTTATCACCACATCATCACGGAAAGTGACCCTTGGAATATCTCGTTCTTTAATCCAACCTTTATTGGCGGCGATACGAAACAGGCTGTTGAGGATGGCACGTTCCTCGACCATATCAACACGGGCTTCGCGCTCGCTTGGTTGGATAGGGCGGTGGCCGATGGTGCCGTTCTTGCGCATATAATCAATGGTCGCGCCTTCGGGCTGATTGCGGAAATAATTCCTACGCCAATCGGCAAACTCCATCAGCTCACCACGGTTTAAAGTATGCAGTAATTTGTTGCCGAAATGAGGGCGTATCCACTTCGCTGTGACGCGACGCTTTACATCATAATTGCTTTTTGTGATGTCACCGTGCCTGTAAGCTTCCTCAATGCGCTCAAGATACATATCAATGATTTTATTCATCGTGCGGGTCGTGGTGGGCAGGCCTTGTTTTACCTGCTCCATATAGCCGTAGTACCATTTAAGAGCAAAAGCACTAGCCTCTTTGATGCTCAGCTTGCGGGTGCCCTTAAACTCCCACACGCCCGTCTTTGGGTGCTTGTAACGGGCGTAAATATATTTGGATTGCTTGCGCATAACGAGGTTTAACTCGTCTTCTAAAAGCATGACTGGCTTGAACATGACAACTCCTGTTTGTGTAAATGCACTTACACGGTAATTACACGTATAAAGAGTGTCAATAAAATACCAAAAATTGATATTTTATCTTTAAATTTCAATGAGTTATGATTTGTATCACTATAATAATGCAAGATTAGGAATCTGGTGCTCTATCCTGCTGAGCTACGGGATCATCATTAATATAACATTTTCTAACATAAACATTTTTGGAGAAGGACTGGTAAACTCTGTGAATTAGCCTCTTGGGCCTCTAGTCTAACATATGGCTTATTAAGCTGTACGTTTGTTCCGTTTGCTTTGTAACTTATATTCATTTTTCAGAATATGGTGGGGAGGCGTTGTAAATGCAGAGGCTCATCCCATCCGGGTTGGCGGTCTTCTATGGTGATTAATATAGTTTGGCCGAAAATATTTGGTTGTTGTTTTAGATTTACTTCAATCCATTTTGGGATAATTTGATCCATTATGTCTTCAAGAATGTCATGGGCCAGTATTTCTGTTTTTAGCGAGGTCTGTTTTAGAATGTGGGTTAAATAATCAACCAGTGCTTCATGGTTTAGCAACAGCTTATCGGGGACATAGCGCAAGCCGAACTGAAAAGTCTGTTCATTCAGCGTAATTTCCTGAAGCAATGAAACAGTATAGTTCTTATTTCGGTAGGGGTTCGCCTCTGTGGACAGGATGTTTTTCGAAGAATTTGTCATGGGTTACACTCTAGTTTTATGCCCAGTTTTATATTTAGTTTTATGTTCTGAACATATGTATTTTTTGATTAATGATATCCTGTACCGAAATATCAGGCCGCACATTATCTTTAAATTGCAGGTCGCCATTATAACCGCTAATCTCAAGTGCGGTCGTGAACATTCCGATCATGCGTTTTTTCATTTCCGGTGGCAATATGATTTTAGACCGGATGATGATATTTAGTTTTTTCTCTTTTAATAAGCCATCCACTTGAAGCTGCCCAAGCTGACTAAGGTCAATTTCCACGATAAAGCGGGTTGCTGTGATTTTGGCGTTTTCTTCCTCATCGTCGGCGTCATTTTTTCTCTCCTGATCCTCATCGGATATATGACGGACAAGGATAGGAAAGGCGGAAATATCCCCGCTAACCTGTAAGGGAATCAGGGCAGGGCGCCATTCATTTGCGGGGCTTTCTGCGCCTAATCTAAAAATCCTCTGCATGTCATGATCCAGCATATTCAGCAATTTCCCTTGTCCGGATTTTTCCAGACGTTGTGTGATCTCTGACCCAAGCCAGATGCGGGCCGGACTATTGGCTCCCATGGCTGCAAGGAAGAAAACCATAGTCGTCGTCATTTGACCGGGGTTTTGTGTGCCTGGGATGCGATTGTTCAGAACCTGTATGAGGTTGGTCCCGTCCGTTATGGGGAGTACGGATAAAATTTGACTTAAGGACTGCCAATTTTGGATAAGGCTGCCGAGTGGTTGAAGCGGGATCTCTAATGTTGAAGGTTGGGCTAGGTCAGTGCGCGTAATGGCAGAGGTGGCAACCCAGTTTGTCGCGGGGGAATTTTGTGAGGTTTGGGCCGGCGTTTTGGAAATATCCTCCTGACGGGATGTTTTTGTGTCCGATGAATCTAGCAGAGAAAAGTTAATGATCGTTCCCGGAGCAAGGTCTATAGGACTTTGGAATTTAAGGATAGAAACCGGCGTTGCGATATAAAGCGTCTTTAAGGTGTTTTTTTGACTTGTTTCGTTTGGAGTATGATGATCTGGATAACGGCTGTTTAGTTTGGACATAAAAGGCACACCTGATTTCTTTGGTGCGGTGTAAGGGGTATCTTTGCCGGGGGCAATAATAATGCCAGACAGGATTTGCGTGGCGGCGAGCGGGTCTTTATTTGGCTCTGTTTGATTCATGGCCTGAGGCTGTACGGTTTGAGGTGGGGTTGTTGCCTTTTCTACAGTTTTTATGTGGGATGTTTCGGCGGGGGGCGTAAGGAAATTTTTGGGTGAAATATTATCCTCTGCATGAGGCCGTGCATCTGGTACAGCTATGGAGTTAATGCGCAGGGTTAAATTTTGGCCTGCTTTAAGGTTATCCAACGGGCCAATTATGCCAAGCTGGTTGCGTACCATTTCGGGAAGTTTCAGGTCTTTTACATCTAGTTTAGGGATGTTTTTAATGACGGTAGCCAGTGTATTTCTATGCAGAAGTTTTTCGATATTCTTTGTCAGCAGATTGGTTTTAACTGGTACGGTCAGTTTTTCCGCCGTGGCGGAGGATGTTTTCAGTGTGGTTTGTTCCTGTGCCAGTAGAATATTCTCTGTGACCACAGACCGGATAATTACGGGACGGTTATGTTGGGGAACCGCCTTTTCAAAGAGAGTGTAATTGGTTGTCGTTGTCGTTAGGGGAAGTTCTTTCAGCTTGATGGCGCTTTCCCGTGTAGTATTTTCTGCTTGATAAAGGTCTGTAGCTTTATAAGGTATGCGCAACTGATCGATTGGTAATTGGCTTTGATCTGTTGGGATGTTCACTCTTGGTGGATTGACACCTAAACCGATTAACTCTAGCGTCACCGGAATGGAAATGGGCGGTGAGGGGGCTTTTCCCGTTGCGGGGTCGGGGAGGATAAGTCGGGCTTCAATTTCTCTTTCGACTTTTAATATCTTTACGTCCAGTGTGGCACCTTGGGGTATTTTATCAATATCCTGTTGGTGGACAGCATCATATTTAACCACATACGTTCCCTCGTTAGAGGCAATCAGCGGGCGGTCTTCGCCGTCAATACCAAGGTAGTTTGTACTTATCCGATTGCCAGCCTCAAGGTTGGATAGGTTGGTAGAAATAGTGACGGCCGTTTCATGGCTTGCCGGTTTTTCGATATTTTTTTGTGTTTTGTCTGGTGTAGAGGCTTTTTGTTCTGTGGATTGCTGTTGCGCGGAACTGTCATCGGATGTGGATGATGGCCGCGTTACCCGCGTTGCACCTTCGCCCGTATGGGGGGAGATATTTGAGGGGCCATCAATTTCACTCATTGGTTATCTCAAGCTTTCCTTGCCGTGTCGCCAGCTATTCCGATGTCATTGTATGTTTTTAGTCATACTTTCCAACTTTATCTTATAGCTTTTTGCTTGGATTTTATACTCTTTTGGCAATTTCCCCCATATCTTCACCAGCCATAGATTTAGGATGGCGTTGCAGGAGCGGCTTTTGGTGGCGAATGCTATCAACCACATGTTTGTCACGGCGTACAGCGCCCAGATAGCCTGGTGTGAAGCCTAGAAAGTTTTCACAGACTTTTTTCAGGTTTTCATAGGTCCGTTTTCCTTCATGGCGGTCCTCAACCATATTCACCAGAATGCTCAAGTTCATATTTGGATTACGCCGGTGATTCATTTTAATGAAGGCATAGGCATCGGTCAAAGAAGTGGGATCTGCGGTGACCACAACGATGACTTTATGAGCTATTTCACAGAGCGTCATGACAGAGGTTTCAACACCGGCCCCCAGATCCATGATGGTCAGGTCATATTGCCGGGATAATTGGGACAGTTCATGATTAAGGGCGGTAAGTGTTTCTTTTTTCAGAGCCGCCAAAGTCCCTGCGCCGGATTGGCCGGATATAATGTCAAACGCTCCGGCACCAGTGCCAAAACGGGTAATGGCCTGATCCAGCGTGATGGCCCCGGATAAAACCTGTCCCAAGTCAACCTCCGGGATTAAACCTAATTGAATATCCACATTGGCAAGCCCAAGGTCGCCGTCAAACAGTAAAACACGTTTCCCCTGACCGGCAAGCAGGTGGCAAAGTGTGGTTGAAACCCACGTTTTTCCAACGCCTCCTTTGCCTGAGGCAATGGTAATAATTCTGGCGGTTTCATCGGCACGGGGTGTCATAGTATTTCACCTTTTTCGGGGTTGTTTTCTTTGTGTATATTTTTTTCAAGTATATCTTCTTGAAGATTATCGTCTTCAAGATTATCTTCTTCGGAGGTTTTATCTTCGGGTGGAACAAAAATTTTTCGGTCAGGCACATGGGTCAGCAGGCGGGCGAGGCTCATGGCATCAATGCGTTCGACGCCTTTTGCGAGGTAGGGCGTAATGCCGACCCCAGCAAAAGCAAGATCCATAGAGGCCGCCGTCGTCAGCAGGCTGGCATAGCGGCGGGCAACGTCCAGACGGGTTGCAATAAATCGCCGTACGCCGAGGTTGGCGTAAGTTTCGGATATCTCCTGTGCTTCGTTCTTGTCGATTCCGGCGGCGATCACAAGCAGAGGTTCCACGTCATATGCCTGAATAAATTTGTGCAGTTCGTTCATTTCATCACTGTCGAAGGGATTATAACCCGCCGTATCAATGATGACCAATTCATCGGGGTGTCTGTTGGTTTCAATAGCGGCGATTAGCAGCTCTGGTTCCGGGGCTTCAATGACGGTGGTTTTTAAGATCGTGGCATAGCCTTCCAACTGGGCGCTGCCGCCAGTACGGAGGGTGTCCGTATTGATCAGGCGTATATTACGGCCAGCTAAAACCGCCTGACTTGTCAGTTTGGCAGCGGTTACGGTCTTTCCCACACCGGGGGGACCGACCAGCATGATCGGCCGCTTACGGTAGTCATTGCTGATGGGGCTGAAATGAAACATAATATCAAGCGCTGAACTTAAGGCATTTATTTGGCTGTCTTCGTCGAAACTGTCGGCGGTTTCCAATATGCGCTGCATCATGGCTTTGGGAATGTCGTGATGGGTCAGGAAATGAGATAGATTTATGGTTTCGCGCTGGTCTTCCTGTTGTAATTCTTTGAGGGACCTTTTAACAGGGGCGGGTTTGGGCCGGGGTTTAGGGGCTTTGCGTGGACTAATTTTCGCAGCGGGAATTTCGATAGCAGCAGTGATTTTAACCCTGCCTTTCTTCTCTGACGTATCAATGATGAGCGCGTCATCACCTAGTGCCTCACGGACCATGATAAGAGCGGCCTGCATGCTATCGGCTGTGAATATTTTTAACCTCATTGTTAAGTTGGTTCCTAAATATAGGTTTGTTTCCGACCCAGAATTTTTTTAAATTATTTTTTTAAATTATTTTTTAGATTTGGCCAAGTGTTCTGATTTTAACTTTTGGATGGACTTCATTCTGTGACATGACCACGGTTGCTGGTCTGAAACGTTCAATGATAGACCGCACATAAGGACGGATCACGGGGCTGGTTAATAAGACGGGTAATTCACCTGCGTGGGCTTGATCCTCGAATGTCATCCGCACAAGGCCAATAAATTCCTGTAACTGGCTTGGTGGCATGGCCAGCTGTTTTTCTTCGCCGCCGCCCACAAGGGAATCCATGAAGGCTTGCTCCCATTCCGGGGATAGATTGACCAGCGGAATAACTCCGTCCTGATCCGCATTCTCATAGCTGATTTGTCGGGCGAGTCGTGTTCTGGCATGTTCCGTAATCATGACGATATTTTGGGTATAACCACAGGCCTCGGCAATACCTTCCAGAATGGTGGGTAGATCCCGGATGGAAATCCGTTCGCTCAGCAGGTTTTGTAAAACACGCTGTACGCCGCTCTGGGTGATTAAGGTCGGGATAAGGTCGGCGATTAATTTTTGATGTTCAGTAGCCAAATCGTCCAGCAGTTTTTTGACCTCCGCATAGGACAATAGCTCCGGCATATTATCCTTGATGACTTCTGTAATATGAGTGGTGATGACCGTGGCAGCATCAACAACGGTATAGCCGCGGAAGGAAGCTTCCTCTTTCATGCTCTTATCAACCCAAGTGGCGGGGAGCTTGAATGCCGGTTCCAGCGTTTCTTCGCCGGGGAGGGCAACGGGTTCACCGCGAGGGTCCATAACCAGAAGCATATTGGGTTGGATCGTGCCACCGCCCGCGTCGGTTTCCTTTAAACGAATGACATAATTATTGGCGGGCAGTTGCATATTATCCAGAATACGGACCGAAGGCATGACAAAGCCCATATCTGACGCCAATTGTCTGCGGAGGGCTTTTATCTGATCGGTCAGACGGATGCCAGTATCATCATTGATCAGCGGCAATAAACCATAGCCTAATTCAAGACGGATTGGATCAATGGTCAGGGCCGTCGTAATTGGTTCTTCCACATGTTCGACTTGTTGTTCTTCTTCCTCAACAGCTAATTGTTTGGCCTGTGTGCGTTCCTCCTGCCGTTGGCTTAGGGCCACAGTGGCAATGCCAAGCAAGGCGGCGAGAATAGCGAAAGGGAAGAAAGGAATGCCGGGCAATAAAGACAGGCAAATCAACATGGCGGAACTAACCCCAAGGGCGCGGGGATAATTACCGAATTGTTTGAACAAGGCTTGATCGGTACGGCCAGTAATTCCGGCTTTGGTGACAAGAAGACCAGCGGCGGTGGAAACGATCAGGGCTGGGATTTGGCTGACCAGTCCATCTCCAACCGTTAGCAGCGTATAGGTATTGGCTGCCTCACCAAAAGACATGTCTTTTTGGGCAACGCCGATGATGATGCCGGCAATGATGTTGATGAAGGTAATCAAAAGTCCGGCAACGGCATCTCCGCGAACATATTTGGCCGCCCCGTCCATGGAACCAAAGAAAGTACTTTCGTCTTCCAGGTTCTTACGGCGTGTACGGGCCTGATCTTCATCAATCAGACCAGAGGAAAGGTCGGCATCAATGGCCATTTGCTTGCTGGGCATGGCGTCCAGACTGAACCGGGCGGCGACCTCAGCAATCCGGCCGGACCCTTTGGTGATCACCATGAAGTTCACAATTAGAAGAATAGAAAATACAATTATACCAATGATGAAATTACCGCCCATAATGAAATTACCAAAGGCTTCGATCACATGTCCGGCGGCGGATGGCCCGGTATGGCCATTGGTGAGAATCAGTCTGGTTGAGGCCACGTTAAGGGCTAGCCTGAGCATGGTCGTCAATAGGAGAACGGCCGGGAAGGTATTAAATTCCAACGGCGTTTGGATGAACAGAACGGTCATTAGAACCGTAACCGAGAAAGTAAAAGAAATAGCCAGCGCGATGTCCAGTAACCACGGCGGCATAGGCAGAAACATAATGACCAAAATCATAACAACGCCGACCGCCATAATGATGTCGGATCGCTGGGATAGTAGTTCCATAATTCCGACATTACCGGAAGGATTTTTGGTGGTTGCGTCGCTCATAAACTGTGACTGTTTCTTATTTCAAAAATTTAACGGGTCTTATAAATTTGGAATTGGTGGTGTTCCAGGACTTGGTACATTTACGCCGTCGGACATATATATATTCAGCTTGTTCCGTAAAGTCCGTATGGAAATTCCCAGAATATTAGCCGCATGGGTACGATTTCCCAGACAATGTTTTAGGGTATCAATAATAAGATCTTTTTCCACATCAGCCACAGTTCTCCCGATCAGAGAGGCCGCTGCGAGGGGCTCGGTTCCTTCCGGTGTGTTTCTATTGGTCAGAGACGAGCCGGATTGAATGTCCATGTGAGGCTTCCCATCGGGCAGTACAATATCAGAAGCATCAATATCGGGTCCCATGGTCAATAGGACTGCCCGGTGAATGGTGTTTTCCAACTCACGTACATTACCGGGCCAATTATGATTGATGAGAACCTTCATGGCATTGTCGGTAATTTTTTTATGGGGCAAGGCGTTGAATTCAGCGTAACGTACGGCAAAATGCTTGCAGAGTACTCTGGTATCCTCTGGTCTGTCCTTCAGCGGGGGGATATTCAGGTTAATCACATTCAGGCGGAATAATAGATCTTCCCGAAAAGTCCCTTCTTTTATGGCTTCTTGTAAATTCCGGTTGGTGGTGGCGATAATTCTTATATCAATTTTAACGGCACCGGTTCCGCCAACACGGTCAACTTCACGTTCCTGTATCACGCGGAGTAATTTTGCTTGCAGTCGGACATCCATTTCGCTGATTTCATCCAGCAGCAGGGTTCCGCCATTGGCTTCTTCGAATTTACCGATCCGCCGGGCAATAGCCCCGGTGAAGGCACCTTTTTCATGGCCGAATAGTTCACTCTCCAGAAGGTTTTCTGGTATTGCAGCGCAGTTAACGGCAATGAATGGTTTGTTCTTACGGCGGCTTTTATTATGGACATGGCGGGCCATGACCTCTTTACCTGTACCGCTGTCACCTGTGATCATGATGCTGGCTTCGCTGGCGGCAACCTGATCAGCAAGCTTAACAACTTGCATCATATTGCGGTCACGATAGATGAATTCATGATCGTCAACGGAAATAGCAGTCAGAACAGCGGCGATCAAGTCCGGGTCTGGGGGCAGGGGGATATATTCTTTTGCTCCGGCGCGGATGGCGGCCACGGCTTCATCGGAATTTGCCCCTACGCCGCAAGCCACCGCAGGGATTGAAATATGCTCGGACGCCAATTGGTCGAGAAGTTTCTTGATGTCACATTTGACATCAATCATCAACAGGTCGGCACCTTTTGAGCGGATCAGGGACAGGGCGGTTTCTTCATCGGGAGCATGGATGACTTTGGCACCGTTGTTGAGCGCAATTTGGGACGCTGCGGTTAGCTGTCCGCCAAGTGAGCCGACAATTATCAGTCGCATTGATCAATTCCTGTAAAAATGGAGCGGTTATGTTTAATCATAATAACTGATCCGATGAGTTTGCGGCAACATGGCGTTAAGCTGCATTTCCAGACGGCGGGGGTTTTCTTCCCGCCCAATGGATAATAGTCCGGTCAGATAAAGTAAATTCAGCGTTGATTCATTATGAGAATTTCTTTCGGCCTTAGTCGAAAGAGGAATAAGAATCATATGGGCCAATATGGCACCGTAAAATGTGGTTAACAGAGCCACAGCCATGGCTGGACCAATGGTGCTGGGGTCGCTGAGATTGCCCAGCATTTGCACCAGACCAACCAACGTTCCGATGAGCCCCATTGCGGGGGCAACTTCGGCTGAACGGCGGAGGAGATCAACACTTTTGGATTGTATGGAGGAGGTAGAATAGATTTCCTGTTTCAGAATATTTTCGATCTCATCTGCTTTGGCGCCATCTGCGGCTAATTCCAGTCCTTTTTTCAGGAAAGGTTCGTCGTCAAAGGATTTGCTGATTTTTTCCAGACTGATAACGCCTTCGGTACGGGCTTTTTCCGCAATCTGTATCATGGTGACGCCAATTTCCTGTGGATTATGGGGGGTGTAAGTCATCATGCGCCATAAGGCACCGGGAATTTGGGACAGGTCTTTCAGGGAAAAACTGACAATGGTGATGGCGATCGTGCCGCCGATAACGATAAGGATTGATTGCAGGTTTACAAAATCCATGGGGGACCCGCCATACATCATGGCGGAGATGATAAGTCCAAATCCAGCTACTATTCCAAGGAGTGTAATCACTTTTTTATTCCTGTTCTTATTTGTGCTCTCAAAGTTTCAATACTATTCGTTACCTTTAATAATTTCGGTCATTGTAATGCCAAGCTTATCTTCCAATAAGACGACCTCACCACGGGCAACGAGCCGGTTATTCACGTAAATATCGATGGCCTCGCCGACCTTCCTGTCCAGTTCTATGACCGAGCCGGACCCTAGTTTCAGGAGTTGGCTCACCGTAAGGTTGGTTATTCCTAAAACAGCGGATACTTTTACCGGAACGTCAAACACAGCCTCCAGGTCGCCAGCACCTTCGTCGCTTGTTTCACCATCCTGTGCCGCACTGTTAGTATCAGTCCCCGCATCATTTGGTTCCAATTCCTGCCAATCCATATTTTCTGTATCAGACATTAGCTACTCGCTCTTAATATTTTATTGTCATAAGCCATTATTAATGAATAAATCTTTCAAATGGCATATTCTGTATTAACCATACTTACCTGCAATTTCAAAACCTTAAACGTCCAGACGATCAAATTACGCCCTTATTGTTACCTTTTAGGTCGTGACGCTTTCCGATATCATACCCGCTTTGCTGTCAATTTGACTGTTCGCACTATGGTTAATGCTTTCCGGTGCATCGATAAAAAGCTGAACTGTATTGTCAATTGTGGACATCAGACTGGTAAAATCACGCTCGACCCCGCCGTTTGCCCATTCAACCCTACAATCGCTGATATGTGTCATAGCCTCGCCGATCAGGATGACTTGTCCTGGATAGCCGCTGGCTTTTTTCATGTCTTCCAGCTTGTCCTGCAATATGGGCAGAAGCGTTTCATCCACCCGAATAACAAGCCGTGGTTCCAGCGGGCTATTTTTTAGACATTTTTCAACCAGAAGTTCGATTTCCGCCAACGGTGTTTTTTCCACCATGGCAGGGGCCAGTTTCTGAATGATTGTAAAGGCAAGCTTCGCAGCCTCTTTATGCATCAGAGCGACTTGCTCTTCCTGCCGCGCGGCAAGGTTTTGGCTTGCTGTGAAGATATTTTGTAGAAGATTTTCACAGCTTTGCTGTAAGCTATCCAGAATTTCTGTTCGGCCTGCTTCTTGTCCTTCTGCAAAAATGGTTGCACGCAATTCTTCCAGTTTCTTCTGGCTTAAATTGCTGCTACTATTGTCGAAGTCATCCTCAAAGGTAAATCTAACAGCTGTCATCGTTAGTTAAGTCCTTTTCCTAATAAATTAGCTCATCATCGCTTTTGGTGTCGTTAAGTACAATCTCACCACTGTCTGCCAGATCTTTGGCCACATTGACGATCTCCATTTGGGCTTCATCCACTTCTTTCAGGCGGACAGGGCCCATGGCCTCCATGTCTTCTTTCAGGATTTTAGCGGCCCGCTCGGACATATTGCTAAAGAACATATCACGAATTTTATCGGAAGAGCCCTTCATGGCTAGCCCAAGGCGATCTTTGTCAATGCCGCGCAGCAAGGTTTGTACGCCGGTGGCATCCAGATTTTGCAGGTCTTCAAAGGTAAACATCAGCGCCCGGACTTTTTCAGCACTTTCCCGGTTCCTGTCTTCCAATGAGGTCAGAAAACGCGTTTCTGTGGCCCGATCAAGGTAGTTGAATATCTCGGCAATGGTCTCGTGGCTGTCTTTGCGACTGGTTTTCGCCAGATTATTCATAAATTCAGTTCGAAGGGTCTGTTCAACCTTATCCAGAATATCTTTTTGTACCGGTTCCATGCGAAGCATTCGTTGAACTACTTCCATTGAAAATTCGTCGGGAAGGACGCTTAACACAGCGGCGGCATGCTCGGGTTTAATCTTGGAGAGGACCACAGATACGGTCTGAGGATATTCATTCTTAAGATAAGTGGCTAAAACCACCTCATTCACGTTACCCAGTTTGTCCCACATGGTGCGTCCCGCAGGGCCACGAATTTCTTCCATGATCTGGCTGACGCGGTCCCCGGTAAGCATTTTGGCCAATAGCCGTTCTGTATTTTCAAAATTGCCGGTCAGTGAGCCAACGGACGAGACATCGTTGGCAAAATCCAGAAATAATTCTTCGATTACTTTGGAATCGACAGCACCCAGAGATGACATGGCGAGTGATAGTTCTTTTACTTCTTCATCTTCAAGAAGGTTCCAGATAATGGAGCCATTCTCCTCCCCCAGTGCGAGCATTAAGGCTGCGGCCTTATCGGCGCTTGTGAGTTCTGAAACCCGTGATATTTTTCCAGTAGACATATTATATTATCCGTATAACCAACCGCGGACGACAGCCGCGGATTCTTCCGGGTGCCGTTCAACAAGTTCCCCGACTTTCTTCAGGGCAGTGGCTTGTATTTTTCCTTCAACCGCAGCAAGGTCAATGGCAGAGTCAATATCGCCTGTTTGCTGTACAACCTCGCGGGAGGAGAGTGGTTGTCCTTGATCATTTACCAGCATGGGTGGCGGGGCTCCTTCTCCATCAGGGGCTGCTAGAGCTTGTTGCTGTCCGGGAGGAAGTTGTGCCTGAGCCCCACCTTCAAGTGCCGCCGTATCTTGCACGAAGGTCGTTGGAGGGGAGGTAAGGAATTTGATTAAGGGGCGGAGCGCAAAAAAGATAACTAATATACTGATCAGCATTAGGCCGCCCAGCTCTATGAAGCGCACGATGTCAGCCTTTGTGAACTCAAATAAACCTTCTTCGCCACTTTCTTCGCCGTAATCCACGGTGGCAAATTGCATATTTATAATCTGTACCGTATCGCCGCGTTCCTCATCATAACCGATGGTGGATTTGACCAGTTCTTTCAATTTCTGAAGATCTTCTTCCGTGCGGGGCTGGTAAACTGGAGGATTTCCTTCGCCGGCATCTTGATAAGTGCCATCAACCAATACGGCAACCGTAATTTTTTTGATGGTTCCGGCTTCGTGAATTTGAGTGCGAATAGTCTTGGAATTTAGATAGTTTATCGTTGATGAGGTTGTACTATTGTTAGACTGCGCCTTAATTGCCGGAGCTTGCAGATTGTTTTGATCTTGATCGGGCAGATTATTATTTACGCTAATCGTATCCTCTTCCGCATTTTCCTGGTTGTTGCTTATCTTTTCACTGCTGGATTCCGATAAGATAACCTGGCCATCAGGGTCGTAAATTTCTGAATTACTGGTGATGCGGTTCAGGTCTAGTTCGGCGCTGACTTCCGCTCTGGCTTTACCAAGACCCACGGTTCTTTCCAAAAGGGTTTCAATTTGTCCCCGCAGGCGATTCTCCATGGAGATTTTTTTCTCTTCCAGAGATAAAGCTAATAAAGATGTAACGTCCTCTGATGACCCACGGGCTAGAAGAGAGCCCTTTTGATCCACAATGGAAATACGTTCGGGTTGCAGATCCGGAACGGCGGCTGCGACCAGATTTTGAATGGCCATTATTTGATTACGGGAAAGACGGCCGGAAGATGATTTAATAAATATACTTGCGGTGGCTTGACGGTTTTCATTACTGAACAAGCGTCGTTGAGGCAGTACCAGATGAATTCGGGCGCTGGTGACTTTTTCAATGGACTGAATTGTTCGGGCCAATTCGCCTTCCAAGGCGCGGAGACGGTTAATATTCTGAACAAAACTGGTTGCGCCAAGGGAATCACTACGGTCAAAAATTTCATAGCCCAGTGATCCGCCGTTTGTCAGGCCTTGTTCGGCAACTGAGATGCGGATTCTACTGACTTGATTTTCAGGGACCAGAATAGTGCTGCCGTCGCCAACCAGTTTGTAGGGAATGGCCTGCGCTTCTAAACTCTGGACGATTTTGGAGGAATCCGACAGGTCTAAGCCACTGAATAATAATGACATAGTTGGTGTGGATAGGCGTATGGATAGAAAAATGAAGAAGCCAATAGTAATCGCGGCAACCGTTGCAATTGCGGCCAGTCGTGCGGGACCTAATGTTTTAAAAAATTCAGCAAGACCATTCACAATATCGTTCCCTAATATACTTATACAAAATGACACTACTCAATATATATGACGTTGCACACCTTTTTCAGGCGATTGATTCAACGTTATATTAAGTTTACCAATTATTAAGTAAACAAGAGGTTAATGGTAGGCAATTATTGCCTAGTTAACCTTAAAATTATGTTGACAAGCAAAAATATGAGGGTTTCTAAGGCTCCTACCACTAGTGTTATTCTTATGCAAAACACCATATATGGTATGGAATGGTTAATGAGGCTGCGTTTCTTAGTTCTAGAAAAAATTAACCATGAGAATCACTTCCCATGGTTAATTATAACTGGTTAAATTCATTACGGCTTGTCAGAGACAATCAGTTATCATACCTTTGGGATGAATTGTCCCGATATTCCTGAACTCTGGTTACCCGTAGGCCTAGTAGACCGTCTTTATCAATGGCCCGCTGCCAAGAGAGAAATTCTTCCACGGACAGCGTATATTTTTTGCAGGCATCTTCCAAGGACAGCAATCCGCCCCTAACGGCTGCAACAACTTCCGCCTTGCGACGAATGACCCATCTCTTGGTATTGGTCGGTGGAAGATCCGCGAGCGTAAGCGGTTCTCCAGTCGGCCCCAAGACAGGTGCTGCTGACATATTTTGAAGTCTACTCATTATGTACTAATCTCCGGTAACATTTACACATGTCAGTCAGAGTAACTCCAAGCCTTTAAAAAAGACCTAATGAACGAGGTTAATTTGGTGTAAATATTAGATTAATTTTGCACGCATCCGCTTTTGAATGACCTAAAACATGATAAAGCCGCTTACAGGTTGTAAGCGGCTTTATCTATTAACTAATTGATTTATTAGCGTTTAATATTATTCAATTCTGACAGCATTTCATCTGCAGTGGTGATGATCTTGGTACTGGCAGAGAAGGCCCTTTGAATTGTAATTAGATTGGTAAATTCACTGGCAAGGTCAACGGTGGAGGCCTCCAGGGTTTGCGGAGCAAGAAAACCGGCTCCGCCTACCCCCGCGAATTTTAGGTTAGCCGTACCCGACTGGTCAGATACGGTATAGGAATTTCCTTGCCGTCTGGTCAGGCCGTCGGGGTTCTGGAATGTGGATAACGGAAGCTGGAAAACCTTCTTGGCCAGTCCGTTGCTGAACAAGGCACTGACGATTCCCGATTCGTCAACGGAAACTCCGATAACATTACCAAATGTTGCACCATTGGAGGATGACGAAATGAGTGTTGATTTTCCGGCATTCTGCGTTAAGCCTGTACTCTGGCCGTCCGCCCCTAAATTCAGGGTAATCTCCCCCGGGTTTGCACCGCCTGTCCAGTTGATGGTAATGGGGTTTATCAGGGCCGCAGTCGTGCCGGCGATGTTAATCGTGCCATCTCCGTTAAAAGCGACCTGGCCACGGGCAATCTGTCCCGTTCCGGCAAGCCCGGAAGTGGTCTCGCCGGGAGGGTCAATGAATATTTCTACATTCCACAAATTATCAGCTTGCTTGATCGCGGAAAAGACAAGGTCATGGACTCGGCCAAGCGCATCATAAACCTGTAGACTTGTTTGATAGTCGGGTTCAACGCCATTGACAGGGGGAATGATCCCGGCAGAAATATCCGCCGCATATCCTGCCATGGAATTTGCTAGCGTCGCCGGATTATAGGTGGCTCCGGTTATGGCCGCGTTAAGGGGCTGTGAAGATTGCAGGTTCGCCCGCAGTGTTATATCAGTTGTTGCTTCCGCCGTACTGGTCAGATTGGCAACATTGATCGGTTGAAGCGCGGCTAAAACCAAGGTGCTTGGTGGGTTTCCGTTGCTGTCAAGAGGGACGCCCATCAGGAAAAGCCCCGCCGTATTTTTAAGGAATCCATCGGCATTAGGGGTGAAAGACCCAGCTCTGGTAAAGCTGATTTCCGTATTCTCATTCACAGCCTCGCCTCTGGTCGCCACGACAAAGAAACCGGCGCCATCAATGCTGAGGTCGGTGGCAGAAGTGGAGGATTGTAGCAAGCCCTGTCGGCTGATCAGGCTTTGCGGTAAGGCCCGGACACCACCGGGAGAATATGAGGTTGAGGAACTGGATTCCGTTACCAATGTAGAAAAATTCGCACGGGTTCCTTTATAACCAATGGTATTCAGGTTGGCAATATTGTCTGAAATCATGCCGAGGGCCGAACTGAAGGCACCTAGTCCTGATACGCCAGATGCAAGTGATCCAAAAAGACTCATGTCGTACTCCTTTTATTGTACCGGTGATTTTTCCGGTGTGTTAACTATTGTATTTGAGCGCGATTTACGCATTCTAGCTGGCGTCTTCTGCGTCAGGTGTGATGGGTTTAATAGGTTTGACAGCCTGAATATTTGTCGTCGCTGTCAAAATTCCGTTTACGGATAAATGGACCTGTCCATCGAGAACCTCAATGGTTTCCACTTCTCCTTTTGAATATATTGCAGTTTGTACAATCGCTTTATCCGCTGTTTGTGCGGAAATGGTAAGCTGATATATACCATCGGGGGTATCAGCGGGTGCATTCCAGACAAAATCATGTAGTCCGGCTTTGGTTTCCCCGTTTCCTTCAAAGAGAATTTTACCGTTTGAATCTGTTACGGTAATTTTGGTTTCTTCGGTGTTGCTTTGCAGTCCATATTCCCATTTTGCGATCCCATTTCTTAAGCCCGCGCGGTCTGTCTCAATGGTGACTTCGGTGCCCAGAAAAACGACAGCTTCGGACATGGCCGCATTTTTAGTCTGATTGATGAGAGTTTCAAGGTTTTTGTTGGTGGCAATGGATTGTTCTACTTGTGTAAATGAAACCAATTGACTGGTAAATTCACTTGAATCCATAGGGTCTAGCGGGTCTTGATATTGCAACTGTGTCGTTAGCAGAGTCAGGAACTGATCAAAATTCTGAGCTAGTTTTGTCTGGCTGTTGGTTGCCGCCGATGCGCCGCCGGCTGATGCTGCATTAACTTCCATAGTAACGCTTCCTTACTTTATATGTTTATATCCAGAATATTATCTGAATAGGCCATCTTCATTTGTTGCTGACTCATAATACTGCCGGGTAGGGGGGACATCATGTCACTTTCCCCGTTTTCATCGTGATCATTATTGGCGGTATCTGCTTGGTTATTATTTTGTTGTTGTTTTTTTAACGTGAAGTTCAAATTATTGCTGTTCACATCAAAGCCGGCGTTTTCCAGTGTTTTCTCCAGTGACCCTTGATCCCGCTGCAATAGGCTTAATGTCCGTTCATTTTCAACGGTAACAGTTGCGGTTATTTTTCCTTCGGTATGGAAATCCATACGGATATCGACCTGACCAAGTTCAGCAGGCTTTAAACTTATTTTGAAGCTTTGTTGGCCATTATCCATCTGTTTGGAAATGGCTATATTAATCTGCTTGGTAACCATCTGTGGATTGATATCTGCCGGATTCGGGATGATTTTTCCCGTCGCCGTCAGGCCATTGTTTAAGCTCGTATTTTGGCCAACTTCCTGAACAGAGAGCAGTCCAGCGGGCAGTTGCTGAATGATAGGCTGTCCAACTTTTCCCTCACCACTGGCCATGGTTTGGGTCAGATTGGTTGAAAAGGAAGACTTGGCGGACAAGGAAGCTGTGGAACTATCTGTTGAGGATGCCTTGGAAGACGTGACATTTGAGGATTTTTTATCTTCGGTAGAATTCTGAGAAGACGCTTTAGCATTGTCAGAACGTGCGGATTGTCTATTTCCATCCGCCGCTGCAATGGCATTGCCTTTGGGTGATTTTTTTGTGTCAAAATCCTTGGCAGAATCTTTAGTCTCTTTTGACGTTTCCTGTTGGATAGCAGATTGAGCTATTGCCGTCTGTTGTGGCGAGGCATTCGGTCCTTGGACTGGCTCTTGTAAGGAATCTGTCGCTGTATCGGCGATATTCAGGCCAGCGGTATTCGTATTGTTGTTGGCCTCTGAATGGAGATCGGGCATTTTCTGCTCCGCTGTCGCAGCAGGTGGCGCATTTTTATTAGGTGCCTTATTACCGGATGCCGCTTGGAAACTGTCAGAATCTTGCAAGTTGGCACTATTTTCCTGCCTGGTATTTTTCGTTTGGCCAGTGAGCATATTATGGTGCCCCTTGGCATTAGTGACGTCCGTTTCAGTATTCTGGATTATGCCAGACGTATTTTTGTTCTGAGTAGAGACAGGGGCTGTAGGCGTCTCTCTCTTAACTAGTGCTTTTTCTGAATCATTTTGCTCTGTTGGTTCTGCTGGCGGGGAAGCATTTTGTGCTGCTTGTTGGCCATTAAAAGAAACGTGTAAACCAGCTTTATCAATTTCTGTTTCCTCAGGGATTTGAGGATTCGAACCATTAGAATGCGTTGCCGGGATTTCAATATCTTGATTGTTGTCAAGATCATTCTGTGCAGCTTGATCGGTTTTCGCTGGATGAGCATTTTCTGCTTTGGTATTCGGGATAGAGCTGTTGGAAACTTTCCTGCCGGATGATTTCTTAACAGGAGCGTTCTGGTCGGTGTCTTTAGAAGGGCTGTGTGTTCTTTGGTTTGTTTTTTGATCCAGATGTTTTTTGAACCGATGAGGATCATTCTTAACGCTGCTCTGTGATTCCTGATCTACTTTGGACGCACGACTGCCGTTGTTGCCCGTTGGCGTAGTAGGTAGGAATAGTTCAGTCGTGACCGTCATAATTTTCCATTACTTTTCATAGACATAAAAATCTACAGAACTACTAAGCAAATACCGGGCCATTTTTATGGAATGTTTCTAACGTATTGTATTTTATGGAAAATTTTATATTATTGAGAGGTCTTTTTTATCTCGTCAGGTAATTATTTCCTGATTGTTCAGGGTAATTATTGCCTGATCGGCAGAATGGGCCCAACTCGTGAACGAGGAAGTCTCAGGCTTATTAAAAGCCTTAGGTTTATCAAGCAAAGGGATTGGGAAATAAATGGCGCAGGTCATGATAGTCGCATGAGCAGAATATATTGGATTTTATGATATGACAGAAAAGTTGGCCTCAAGATTGCATTTAATTATATCGTAATACTGGCTTTGGTCATGTTGCATTCTTTGTAAACCGCATAAATTATGAAAATTATTTTTTATTTTCAATAGCTTGGTGAGAGTTTTAAAATGTTGGGATTGGTTTAAATGATATTATTTTTTTCCGTTGAACAAGGGAGTTTTTTCCCTTTAAGGCAAGGCTTGCCTATCAAGAGAAATTTAATCATTGTTCAAAATTACAGTCTTGGGAGTGGAAAGGAAGTATATGTCCATTAATGCCATTATAAGTAATTCCCTAACCGGACTTTTTACCAATCAGGCTGCTTTGCGTGTTACCTCCAGCAATATTGCCAATATCAACACGCCGGGTTATGCGAGACAGATTATTCAGCAAGAGGCCATTGTTAATGGCAGCACAATGGGTGGGGTCAGGATTTCTGACATTATCCGGGTAGTGGATAAGTTTCTTGTGAAGGCGACCTATGATGCAAATGCGGATTACTCCCGATATGAGGTGGAAAACACTTTTCATAGCCGGATACAGTCTTTGTTGGGAAGGCCGGATCAAAATAATTCCCTGTCGGGACGTATTGATGAGGTCTTTAGCTCTTTGTCGGAAATGGCTCTTAATCCATTGTCGATCATTCTCAAAGAAAGTGCATTGTCCAGTATAAATGGGTTCGGAGATGAAATTGGCGGTCTGGCTTCTAAAATCCAAGACATGCGTTTGGATGCCAGTAATCAGATTGCAGAGCAGGTTGACCGTATCAATGCGTTGACTCTGCGGATTGAGAGTTTAAATCCGCTTATTATCAGGGAAACGCTCACGGGAGGAGAGCCGGGGGCCTTAATCGAAACGCGGGCGCAAGCTCTTTCAGAATTGTCGACGATCATTGATTTAAATATTACAGATTCAGGTAATAATAATATTCATGTGGCTACATCAACAGGTATTTCTCTCGTTGGGGCCACGCGTAGCCTGTTGAAATATTCTCCACCGGGTTTGGTGAACTCTTCAACGCTATTTTCACAGATTATCGTGCATGAGGTGGATAATGTATCAGGGGTAGTTCGGCCCAGTAATACCGCTCTTGATGGTGATCTTAGAGGCGGGACGCTGAAAGGACTATTAAATTTAAGAGACAAGGACTTGCCAGAAATAGCCTTGCAACTGGGAAGTATGGCGTCAGGATTTGCCGATGAGCTAAACCGGGTTCATAATATGAACGTGGCTGTTCCGACACCAAATAATCTTGAGGGGATCAATTCGGGACTGCTCATATCAGATAATCATAACTTTACCGGTGAAGCTGTATTTGCGATTACGGACGCAAATGGGGATTTGGTGTCAAAAGTAAATATTGATTTCGGCGTTACGGGGCCGTCGATAGGGGCTGTTATTGCCGCTGTGAATGCAGGATTGGGAGGGGCAGGAACCTTGTCTCTAACCAATGGCGTGATGTCCTTAACGGCAAGTTCTGGGACAAATGGTGTGTCAATCTCTCAGGTTGATGGGAATGAAAGTAGTCGGGCTGGGCGGGGTTTTTCTCACTTTTTCGGTATGAATAACCTTGTTGAAGCCAGTCAGCCTTCTCATTTTCAAACCGGGGTTGTTGGTACCGATAATCATGGGTTTACTGCGGGGGGAACCATTCTACTGCAACTGAATGATATTAACGGTGTGAAGAAAACCGAATTTAATATGACGATTTCAGGGACGAGCTTTAATGATATCTTAAGCAGCCTGAACGCCAGCCCATTGAGCAGTTATGCCACATTCTCCTTGTCGTCAACGGGCGAGTTGGTCGCCACGCCGAACAGTGGAATGGGTGAGGTAAAATTGCATATTCAAACCGACAATACCGCGCGGGGAGCATCCAATATGGGTATGTCTGATTTTTTTGGGCTTGGAGATTCGTATCGTATGGATGCAGTCAATGATTTAGGTGTTCGGCAGGCGATCAAAGATGATCCGAACAGAATGGCATTGGCGCGTTTTGACCAAACGGCTGTCGTGGGCGAGAATTCTTTAAGTATCGGCGATCAATCCGGGGCACAGGCCTTGAAAGAATTGGAAAATTCCGTGCGGAGTTATAAGAAGGCTGGGGGATTAAGTGCAACATCGGCAACATTGTCTCAATATAGTGGAAATCTACTGGCCAACCTTGGTTTGAGAGCGAAGTTGGCTGAGAACTCTATGATAGATAATCAGGCCCTCAGCGAGGAATTGACACGAAAATCGTCGGATATATCCGGGGTCAATTTGGATGAAGAACTGGGCAATATGATAATGTATCAGAATGCTTATGCAGCCTCTGCAAGGATGCTTACAATGGCAAAGGAATTGTTCGACACAATTCTACGCATTGTCTAAGGAAAAATCTGTCCGGTGAGAAGGACAAATATTAACGACAGGATAGTGATATGACACGGGTATCAAGTTTCGGAAATCAGCAAGTGATGCTGAGCAGTTTGATGAATAATCAGGCCAGATTATTTAAAGATCAGGAGCAGATCACAACAGGTAAGAAAGAAGCTAATTATAGTGGATTTGCCAGTGAAGTTTCCACATTACTAGGGTCGAAGACGGTTTTTGATCAAACAAAAGGTTATCTACGGGCATCGGATCATGTGGATCGTTTTCTGCGCACCAATAATATTCAAATGGGAAGCATGTTAAACAATGCGGAAGGCATTCGGGATACGATGTTGGAGGCGATCGCGCAGGAAGAGACATTGGCTTTGAATGAATTGCTGGGCGAGGCATTCACATCGATGGTCAGCGCATTGAATACGAATATCGGCGGAATACATGTCTTTAGCGGTGGACGTTCGGACGTGGAGCCTGTCTCGGGGTCAAAAATTGCCGACCTAGTGGCAGCGGCAAATGTCTCTGATTTATTTCAGAATGACCAGCGTCGCCCCTCGGCCAAGATTGGGCAAAATACGTTGATGGAATATGGCTTGCTAGCGGATGAAATTGCAGAGGAAGTCTTTCAGGTTTTTAAGAATATTGCTGACTTTAATGTGGGTCCTTCCGGTCCTTTGTCAGGAAAGCTGGATGCAACGCAGATTACTTTTCTGAAGAATGAATTGGCGACAATGGATGCTGCTATTGAAAATTTACGGATTTTGGAGGCGCGGAACGGGACGCGGCAAAATAATGTGGAAAATTTCATCAAGGAGCATGAAAACCAAAAAGCCTTCTTAGAAATCTTTATTTCAGATATTGAAGATGCGGATGTGGCAGAAGCAATTACCCGTCTGAATAATGATAAGGTGGCCTTGGAGGCCTCCTATAAAATTACCAGTCAATTAACCAGTATTTCGCTGCTTGATTTTATATAAGTTGGTCGTTTTTGTATTCTTTTCTTGAAGTCGCGGCATATATGTTATAATCGCCCACTATGACTGAAAATGCTGAACTTGAAAATACACCGGATTTTAACGGATTAAATTCTTTGGGAATTGCCAAGGCCCCTGCGGACACGCGGGTTGTGGTGGCGATGTCTGGTGGTGTGGATAGTTCCGTTGTCGCGGCCATGTTGAAGGACGAGGGCTATGACGTGGTCGGGATTACGCTTCAGCTTTATGATCACGGGATTGCGGTTCAGAAAAAAGGGGCTTGTTGCGCAGGGCAGGATATTCACGATGCCAGACGCGTATCCGAAGCCATAAATATCCCACATTATGTTCTGGATTATGAAACCCGGTTTCAGGATTCTGTGATGGAAGAATTCGCCGATAGCTATATCCGTGGCGAAACACCTATTCCTTGTGTGCGCTGTAATCAGGAAGTTAAATTTAAGGACTTGTTGGAGACTGCTCGGGATTTGGATGCAGATGTCATGGCGACTGGACATTATGTTCAGCAGAAATTGTCCGGTGATCATTGGCAAATGTTTCAGGCTGTGGATGAAAAAAAGGATCAGAGCTACTTCCTGTTTGCGACAACACAGGACCAATTGGATTATCTGCGTTTCCCTCTGGGGGGTATGGAAAAAGACGATGTACGTCTTCTGGCGGAAAAATATGGTCTTCAGGTTGCCGATAAGCCGGATAGTCAGGATATATGTTTTGTGCCAAACGGCGATTATGCCAGTATCATTGAACGGCTACGGCCGGGAGCGTCTGAGCCGGGAGACATAGTGCATATTGACGGTGAAGTCCTAGGGCGTCACCGGGGTATCATACATTATACGATTGGCCAACGTAAGGGCCTTGGTATTGGGGGGCGTGATCCGCTTTATGTGATCAAGCTATTACCGAATCTGAAGCAGGTCATTGTGGGGCCGAAAGAGGCTTTGGGTGTTTCCCTTCTTACCATTAAAGAGCTTAACTGGTTGGGGCAGGAAGATATTCCTGAAACTGGACTGACCATACAGGTTAAAGTGCGCTCCACCAGACCGCCCGTGGCAGCCGTTATTACACGGGGAACTGAGGCGGGCATGGCTCATATTGAGCTGGAGGTGCCGGAACAGGGAATCTCACCAGGACAGGCCGCCGTATTTTACTTGCAGGAGCGGGTTATGGGCGGCGGCTGGATTAGCAAAAGCGCCTAAACACATCTGATTTTTATGCATAATATTTTATGGGGGGCTATTTCTGTCTGCTCGAAAACTTATAGGTTTGACTCTTTATCTATAAGTTTATAATATTATATTGGACTCAATAATATTTTGCAATTCAGAAGAAGGAGAATATTCATGGCAGTAACAGACGGAATGATCGTTAAGCCCATGCCTAAATCCGGTATGACGTTTGATGCGATTAAAGAACATCTCGGCCAGCTTGAAATGCCGGACCCCCATGCGCATTTTGCCAGAGCTTTTCGCGGCCCGAAAGATGTTCAGGAAGTGGGCAAATATGCTTTTGAACGGTTTATGTCGGATAATGGATTTTTCTCCCTTTATATGCCTTATATGCAGATTATTGAACAGGAAGTGATTGCCATGGGTGTGAGCTTGATGCACCCGCAGGAAAAATCAACAGGAAATTTCACCAGCGGCGGAACAGAGAGTAATTTCTCCGCGCTTCATGCGGCAAAGAATTGGGCGAGGGGGCATAAGCCACATATAAAAACTCCGAATATTGTTGCGCCCTATACCATTCATCCATCTTTTCAAAAAGCGGCGCGGTATCTGGATATAGAGGTGATTACGACAGACCTTGATGCAAAAGGACTGGGGGTTGCGGCCAATATCGCAGCTGCTGTGAATGATGATACCATAATGATTGCGGCTTCGGCACCGTCATGGGCCTATGCCAAAATTGATCCGATTCCTGAAATTGCGGCGGTTGCGGTGGATGCGGGTCTGTGGATGCATGTTGATGCGTGTGTCGGCGGCTATATTTCCCCATTTCTGGAGAAACTTGGGGAGAAAATTACCCCGTGGGATTTTCGGGTGCCAGGTGTTATGTCAATTTCAGCGGATTTGCACAAATTCGGTTATTGCCAGAAGCCAGCCTCTACGATTTTTTGGCGGGATGTGGCTTTGCAGGATTATCATTATGTGGCGTTGGACGATCCGTTTCTCGGTCCTTATAAATTGGCGGGTTTTTCCGGGTCTCGGTCAGCGGGGCCTATCTTTGCCGCTTGGGCAGTCTTTAACTATTTGGGGGAAAAAGGTTATTTACGTTTGGCGCAACAGTTATTGGACTTGAAAGAGAAACTTACTAATGGTGTTAACAGCATAGAAGGCCTGCGTATGTGGGATGTGGATGTCATGCCCCTACATTTCAATTCTGAGAAAGCGCCCACATCAGCCGTTTATCAAGGATTGTTGGAGAAAGGCTGGATGATGTTGGGATTGGTAAGTCCTGAGGCTATTACCATTTGTGCGGATGCGGCGTTTTCCGATGAGGATGCAGATTTATTTCTGACTGACCTTCGAGACGTTACAGAGACAATTTTGGCGCGGGGAGATGCGCAGGAGGGGGGCATTCGATATGGCTGAAGTATCAAAGGCTGAGGCTGGCGTCCCCAGTTTGCGGCAACGGCAGAGGGCGCGCCGCCGTGCGGAGATTATCGCTGCGGGTAAGGCTCTGATTTTTGATCAGGGCTATGCCGCAACCAGCATGGAAGCCATTGCAGAGCGGGCGGAAGTTGGCGTGGCGACGGTTTATAATTATTTCGGCAGTAAAGGCGGGTTGTTTGCGGATATTTTGCGTCCGGATTTTGATGTCTTGTATCGGCGGGGCGGGGATCTTTTAGCTGAGCCACCAGAAAACCCGGTCACCGGGGTTATTGCGCTGATTGAAATATATCGAAAGTTGCAAAAAAACTGGGAAAGAAAAGATGCTCTTCTGGCGGTGATCGGACCTGGCTTGTCGGCGGAACCTGTCCTGGACGAGCTAGCTGCCTATGCGGAAACCAAAGTGAAAGCTCAAATCGAAAGCCTGATATCATTTTATCAGCAGGAAAATATCGTGCGGCCCTTAATTAATGTCACAGATGCAGCAACGATTATTTTCTTTATCTTTAACCAGCATTTCATTGAATATATTACCCATGCGGATGCAAGCTATGATAAAATGAAGCAGGAAATGGACCGGCAGATCAGCTTCATTGTTTCGGCGTTATTAAATTAACTAGTATTTTAGGCTCAGGGCTATGCGTTGCCAGAATGGGTTGAGAGCATGGTAATATCTACGCCAAGTTTTGCCATTGCACGGGGCCATTTTAAGTCCAGATCCGTCCGGAATAATAATTCTTCGTCCGGTTCAATATGAAGCCAGCTGTTGTGGTTGATTTCTTCTTCCAGCTGTCCTTGACCCCATCCGGTATAGCCAAGGGCAATGATAAAATTATTGGGGCCTTCATCCTGTGCGATGGCGGCTAAAATATCAACAGTAGCGGTTAAGGCGATGGTTTCAGAGATAATCATTGTGCTGTCTTGCATATAATCCGCGGTATGAAGAATGAAACCTCGGCCAACCTCAACGGGGCCACCGGAATGAATTAGGATTTCTTCTTTGGTATGTTCAGAAGAAAAGGATTTATTTGAGAATTTTTCTGAATCATAGGGGACATCCAATTGTTTCAACAGGCCGGGAAAATCAATATTTACCGCGGCGGAATTGATAACCAATCCCATGGCGCCCTCTTCGTTATGATTGCACATATAGATAACGCTGCGGTCAAAACGTGGGTCTGTCATGCCCGGCATGGCAAGCAATAATTGTCCGTCAAGGTAGGATGCTTTAATCATATGCGTTTACGACCCGATATATTAATGACATGGTTTCACATAATATTGATTTCGATGCTCTATAATAATCTTATATACTTATTGTCGTAAAATTTACAGAAACAAAATGAATATGATGAGAAAATTAACATATGGCATTGCGGTTGCCGCTCTGCTACTGCCGGGGCTTTTTTCTAAAGATCTGTTGGCAGATAGTTTGTCGTCCAACTGGGTGGTGAACAAATATAGCAAGTCCCGTTTGTTTGTCGGCGATTATGATAAAGAAAGCAAAATACTCCACCTAGGCTGGCACGTAAGTTTGCAGTCGGGATGGAAAACCTATTGGCG
>JAESRB010000271.1 GCA_016764855.1 Emcibacter sp. | reverse complement strand
TGGTGGCCGGTGTGAAAAAAGTTGTCATCATCATGGACCATAATGCCCGTGACGGCAGCGCAAAATTCCTCAAGGAATGTACGCTTCCCCTGACCGGTGTTGGTGTGGTGGATATGATTATATCCGATGTGGGCGTTTTCACCCTCGACAAAAACGGCGCAACCCTGATCGAACTGGCCCCGGACGTAACCGTTGATGAAGTCCGGGAACGCACAGAGGCCGACTTTACCGTTGCCGAGGGGGTTAGTTAATGGATAGGGCTTAAGAAGCCTTTATCATTCATAGTCGGTTTAAATATATTAATTTATATTTTGCGGCCTGAATTTTCCCAGAAGAATTTACGAATTTCTTTCTTTAATACCTTGCCAACTGGACTACGCGGTAGCTCATTCCAGATCAGGATCTGTTTCGGTGCCTTGACACTGCCGAGGTTTTCTTTGCAATAAGAAATGATCTCTTCTAGGTCCGGTTGTGAATTTTTATTCTTTAGCTCGATAATGGCCGTAACCTGTTCCCCCCATTTTTCATCGGGTACGCCAATCACGGCACAATCCTGTATAGCCGGATGTCCCCAGAGAATTTGCTCAATTTCACCAGGGTAAACATTAAACCCGCCGGAAATAATCATATCCCGCTTGCGATCAACAATATACAGATAACCTTGCGGATCGAAGACACCAATATCGCCTGTTTGTTGCCAACCATTGTTACGAATGGCTTCTGTCGCCTCTGGGTCATTGTAATATTCACTCATCAGCAGGCCGCCTTTGACAACAATTTCCCCTTCCTGTCCGGCTGGTAGGAAATTTCCATCATTATCAACAATGGCCAGTTCCACATGAGGGGAGACTTTGCCGCAAGAACGTAACCGAGGGGAATTTTTTACCTGAAGGGCCGCCAGATGGTCCTGAACAGACATGAAAGTACAAACCATTGGGGCCTCGGCCTGACCATAAGTCTGGATCATAACCGGTCCAAAAACTTCCATCGCTTCCTGCAGCTTATCCGCTGACATAGGTGCCGCAGCATACCAGAAATACCGCAAGCTGGAATAATTATAATTCCTAACACCATTATGGTTCAACAACATATAAATTGCCGTTGGCGGCAGGAATAAATGAGTAACTTGGTAATTTTCAATGGCAGAGAGTAGCGTTTCGGGCTCAACACTTTCCATAATCAGGATGGTAGCTCCCTGCAATATGGGAACAAAAGACGCCACCCCGGCGGCATGGGTCATGGGGGCCGCTATCAAATAGCAGGCCGGAATATCCGGCGGCGGCATCAGTAACATCTGGACAGAGGCCATGGTCTGCCAAGTCTGGCTATTCCATGCCGCCAGCTTAGACTCTCCCGTCGTCCCACCTGTGGATAACAGGCTTATCACTTTCGCCTCATCAACAGCCTGATCCCAATGATTATCAATGTTATAGCCGTAGGTATAGTTACGGGCATAGGATTGAATGTCATGTCCGGCTATGGACTGGCCAGTGAAGGATATGCTCCGCGTTTCTGGGAAGTGATCCGCCAATTCCGGCACTGCGGCAGTAATATTCTCATCAATAAACAACAGGGCAGTATCTGACTTTTTGAGGAGTTTCAGATTGGCTGCGGGTGTGTTTCTGGCATTAAGCGGCAACCAGACGGCCCCCACCCGTGATATGGCAAAAATACAACAATAGGCTGCTACAGAGTTCGGGGCATATGTGGCGACCACATCCTTTGCCTTAATGCCTTTTTCGATTAATAGTTCTGCAATTTTCCATGATATATTTGCCACATCCCGGTAGCTGAGGGATATATTATTATTGAGATCAATAAACCAGCCTTCCCCATTTATTAAAGCCGGACTCCCGTCTAAAAAATCAACAAGACGCATTTTTAATTCTCCCTGAGGCTTGAAAGTGTCTCGAGGACGAACTCAGGTTTTACCCCCGCAGGAATTGACATATAATGAAATCCATTTTCAGGCACGAGCATATCCACAGAGCCTTCTCCGTCCCAGATAGGCGAGGTAATATCGACTAGATTGACCTCAGTTTCAGTCTTAGATCCTGCGGGGCTGATGGAGAAATCTATTGCTTCAGGCAGCTTAAAACCCTCATCCGAGAAGGGCAATTGCACCCCGACAGACCACCGATAATGACGTGCCACATTGAACACCGGTTGATACCAGTTGAGTTCTTCCCCGCAAGCAGGCATCAGGTCGGCGTCTTCCACCAATAATACTCCAGACAAGTTCAAAGCACTGAAATACCTCAAATAGTCTGCCACATACATGGAGGCGGTATCCACATTCATTTCATCCGGTTCTATCTCAATACCATTTGCGGCTTTATGAGCTTTGACCAGCAAAGATCTCGGCGAGGGCATAACCAGAACCAAGGGAACTGAATCGCCATAATTGTTACTCATCGCGGTAATGACTTCAGCCAATAATTCACGGGGTTGATAAGCTTCCAGCATTCTTTTGAGGGCCACTGTCACCCGGCGCTTTCCGGCCATGGACGGCAAAGCATTCTGATCCTCCTCAAACCAGTGTTCGAACAGGTCCCACACATCAATGACTACGATCTCTGCCGATACCAATCCATGGGCCTGTCCATAAAAAGCCATATAGGTCGCGGGAGTGGTCCATGGATTTTCCTCTGCGCCAAGAAGGAGTTTTTTGGCATAAGCATTAAAATCAATCCAGAACCGGGGAGAAACTCCCCCGGCTGAAAGAT
Source organism: Emcibacter sp. (assembly GCA_016764855.1). Lineage (GTDB taxonomy): Bacteria > Pseudomonadota > Alphaproteobacteria > Sphingomonadales > Emcibacteraceae > Paremcibacter. The sequence goes on along the minus strand of JAESRB010000271.1, from coordinate 5,711 downwards.
AATTTACGAGATCAATAGCCATGATTATTTCCTCGTGTCCTTTGGACTAATACCTGCTTCGTCACGAACGGCGGTTAGTTCAGCTTCCAACTCAGAAATTCTCACATCCTTAGGGTGGGTCATATAAATCGGCCCCGGATTTTTGGCATCACGCTTATCATCAAGGCTGCCCGCATAAACCACATCATTATCACCATTCCATGATCCATAAAACGGGATATTCTCGGGAGGATGAGGCTTGACATATTTCTTAACAAACTCATCATATGGAAGGCCTTGGGCCTTACGTTGCGTTCTCATTGTATCCCGCTCTGCCTTCGTGGCCTCTTTATCAATTTTCAGCGTTTCTTCGTTGAAAATGACGTGGTAAAGTTTTTTGGCCCAATCCGGGGTAATCAGAGATTCTTCAATATCCTGAATAACCAAATGAGGATCACGTTCCAACGGATCACCATATCCACCGCCGGACCCCCGAGAGATCATGAAGAGCTCCCCCCGCTTTGACAGATCAAAACCCAGTCCCATATGGTGAGTAGAATAATCAGCACCTTCAAACGGCTGTTCATTCATAATTTCAGGAATAGAATGCTTGAATTTTTCAGGCTCATTTAGCAACACGTCGTAAACATCAACGTCAGTCACTTTACTCAGGGGAAAACTACCGCAGGCATAGCCGCCGAACAAGCCTTGTATCGGTGGCGCTTTTGACCCTACACATGAGGTCATAAAGCCCCACTGATCACTGTCCTTGGTCGCAACGATCATGGTATAGCCCATGCCGCCCCGGAATTTACCCGGTGCCTGGGTATTGATGGTCATTTTTTTGGACACCAACTGCAGGAAAGGCACTTCTTCCTCGTTCATTTCCTGCTCGCCAATATCGGCCATAGTTGCAAAGATAGGGGCCAGAGCATGTTCTCCGTCCCTGTCCATACGCGCCCCACCACCCATACCATTCAGGTCGGCGCAAAGGTTTCCCAAGGTCTCGCCATGCTGGTTCACACCACCCCATATAAAGGTGTTGATCATGTTATACCAAGGTGCCAAAACACGCGTGTATTTTTCAGGTATACTGTAAAGGAATTTTGCCGTCGCATGCTGGGCAACCGTAAAGCCGGTAAAAATAGACATCAGGCTTTGTGAATTAGGGGCGGCATAACTACAGTCAACAATTGACGAATTTGGTGTAATCACTTCAATGGGAGAAAAGCCAGCCTGACCACGAGGCAGATCCGGCCAGACATGATTCATGAAGGATTGGGCAACCATACCTTTCAAACCAGGCAATTGGGTATTAATGGCCCGATTGGTAATTTCCGGGCTCGAGCCGGAAAAATCGAATATCAGTCGATCACCTTTCTTGGTCACCGCCAGATTAACCTTAAGCAGCGCATTCTCACGCAGGGTGCTGTCCATGATCACATGAGTACGTACCGTCATATCCGGCCATTCAGAAATACGACGACGCACTTCATCCATCACGCTATCATTAGTATAGCGCAAACAGGCTGTCAGCGCATCAGGACCTTCTATTTCTAATACTTCTTTGATACGTTTTTCCAAACGCATGCAAGCAAAAAGCTTCACTTTCATGTCTTCATATTGCAGTTTTGGTTCACGAACCGAATTTTGTAAAAAAGTCAGAAGGTCCCGTTTAATTTCATAATTCTCAACCACTTTGAAGGGAGACATTTTCAGCCCCTCATCAAAGGGGGTTTCCGCCATTGATGGCATGCCACCCGGCTCAATCGCGCCGTTCTCGCCCTCATGCACTGTCGACGCTACCCAACAAACCAGCTTGCCTTCATGAAAAACAGGCAGGATCATACTTTGATCTGTATTATGGACATTGCCGTAACGGGAGTCATTGTGGATAAAACCATCCCCTTCTTTCACGCCAACAGTTTTCTCGTCAATCCAGTTTTTGATGATAAATTTGATAGGATGATGGACCAGTACGGAGAAGATCAGAACGCCGCCAGCACTCCCGATAGTCAGATCACCCGAAGCAGAATAAATACCGGTGATGATATCACCCCATTTTGCGCCCGGTGCCGCCCCCATTTGCTCAACCATTTCGAAGCCTTCTTCACAGGCGGCTTGAAGACGGTCACGAATGGAAGCGATCTGATTGAGGTCCGTATATTCATTCACGCACTTCTCTTCATATTCCGTCCGAGGCATGATTTTATGATCGCGTATAATTTCGGGATCTGGTCCAAGGAACAACGTGGTCTCATGCAAGAATTTTTTGATGAGTTCTTGATCTTTTGCTACATTTTCTAAGTCAATTGGCTTATTCATTTTAATAACCCTTAATTTCTACTAAATTCTTCATTCATTTAATTCTTTGCTTCCATGCGAAAGAACCAGACGGCACCCTGCTCAGACGACACATATTTCCAACCCGGCTCAATTAAATATGTGGTCACTTCAGATGCAACAATTCCAGGACCAATAATCTCTGTTCCAGGAGGAATATCATCCTTATTCCACATGGGCGTTTCCACAGGTTTATTGTCACCCACAAAGTAACAGGTGCGAATTTGCGAGGGCTCTGGCGGGTTAATGCGATCTGCTTCAGCTATGGGTTTGATATGTTTGAAATGAACCGTTTCATGCTCAACATAGGAGGACACCCGGATCGTATTGATGCGAATGCCCGCTTCCGGTGCCTGACTTCCCTCACCAAATCTCTTCCCGTAATCAGTAGAGAATTGATCAAGAATACTCATGACATCGGCCGCAGATCCAAGGACATGTTCCGGCACCACAACGGTGGTTTGAACCAGTTGATTACCGTAACGCATATCCAGTTCCAGTGAATGCTGTATGCTCTCTGGTTTGGCGGCTTGCCTCAACAAATCACTTTTGCCGCGCTCACTCAATTCGGCGACGATCTTGTTAAAGCGCGTATAATCATTAAAGACCTTTCGGGTATTTGAATCATACAGAACCATAAACAAAGAAGATTCATGAATATGCATCTGATGCATATTACCCGCGCCAACGGCTGAAAACACAGAACTCATCGGCGTTGCTAAAATCTTGTTGATATTCAGATTAGCCGCAATCCCACAGCAATGCAGAGGGCCGTTGCCGCCATAGGCCAGCATGGTAAAATCCTTAGGGTCATACCCCCGGACCCGCAGCTCAGTATTCATCCCGTTTGCCATATTACTATCAACTTTTTCCTTGATGAGCAAAGCCGCTTCGATAGGCTCAACATCCAACTCATCACAGAGGTTTTCTTCAATGGCAAAGAAGGATCGTTTTGGATTCAATGGAATACTGCCACCAGCATAATTTTCAGGGTCAAGATAACCCAGCACTAAATCAGCATCGGTAACTGTCGGCAGCATCCCACCCCGGTCATAACAAGCTGGTCCCGGGTCTGATCCGGCACTTTTTGGCCCCACAGTCACCGCATTATACATTCGGTCGAAAGAGGCAATTGAACCCCCGCCAGCTCCAAGAGATACCAAGTGAACCATTGGGACGGATACTAACCAACGGTCAATTACAGGATTGAAATCATAATGTTTAATTCCCCCCTCGACCACAATACCGATGTCATAACTGGCGCCGCCCATATCGGTCGCTACCACGCTGCCAAGATCCGCTTCCTTGGCAAGATGTTCTGCTGCACTAATCCCGGATACAGGGCCGGAATGAATAGTTTGCAGAGCATCAGTTGAATTCAACTGTGCCATACCACCAGAATTATGAATAACCAGCATTGGCTTGGAGTAGGCATTGGCACGTAAATTTTGTTCCAATTGGTTCATGGCGTGATACATGGTTGAATGCAAATAACCATCAACAATCGCGGACGTTGCCCGAACATATTCCCCCTTACGACCCGCAACACGGTGAGATAGGATAACAGGAATAGATCCCAACAAATGGGTTGGATATTCCTCAAGTAAAATCTGTTCCACCCGTTTTTCATGATCCGGGTTAACCACAGAATTCACCAAACAAATCACAATGACCTGCGCTCCCTTATTCACCAGTTTTCTGATCTGGTGCCTGACATCCTCTTCATCAAGAGGCATGACCAATTTACCTTCAAAATCCAACCGTTCCCGTACACCTTCTATCATTTGGGGCAGAACCAGTGGCTCTGGACGCTGGGCATCGGGCAAGTTTTGTTTGGTCAGACCATCCATGCCTTCCCCGTAACCCCTTGCACGGCTCAGAGGAACCATGGCCTCAAATCCGGCAGTCACCAGCATGCCTATCCGGGGACCCTTGTGCTCAATTAATGCATTCGTGCCCAGGGTCGTTGCATAACGCACTGAATCAACTTCGGAAAGTATCTGCTCAATGTCGATATTCAGCTCTTTGTACGCTTTTTCCAGTGCTTCGTTATAGCCCAATGCCAGATTTTGGTGTGTTGTTAAGGCCTTTGTTTCAATATATTTATCGTTCCACACGACAAAACAGTCGGTGAATGTTCCTCCGATATCTACTGATATACGCTTCATAATCTAATTCCCTATAATTTCAGCTCCGGTGTATTTCACAGAGAGAAATGCATTAATGGTGATGATGACCGCGATCAACGAGTACATTTGGACCCGTGGTTGGTTCAGTCAGTTCTTCTCTATGGCTCCATTGTTCTTTCAAGGCATCCACATCCACCTGCATGTCAAAGAGCGGTTCATGCCCTGGGAAAGTATATTCAACTTCCATCTGGGTGCCGCAGGAAGGGCAATAGAACTCATAGATATTGACCCATTCCTTATCCGGACAGAAAGTGAAGCGATATTTATCGGGATCAATAATGGACGGATGGATGTCCGCAGGATCGCGATTATAAACCAGCAACCCTTCCTTGTAGTTGCCACGGGCCGAACCGATCTCATGATCACAAACCCGGCATTCCCATTTTTCTGAATCTAAATCAATACGTAGATATTCAGTCATCAAAACTTTCATTTTTTGTCACCTTTGGTTAAACAGATATCGCCCAATTCAGTTACAATGAATTCCCAACCTTCGCGCACCAGGCAGGTAAAGAATTCTTCCTCGATCACGGCTGGGCCTACGCCATAGTCACCAGGGCTCAAATGATTCACTTCATAGACAGGAACATCTTCCCAACCATCACTTTTCTCAACGATTGAGCGTGTTTCTGATGAAGTTGCCAGATTGGTTTTGACAACTTTTGCATGCTTGTCATCTTCAACCTTTAAGTGTTTCCTGACAGAAACTTCCAATGTAATGATTTCGGCAGATGCCAAGGCTGCTGGCAGAGCCAGACTGCTATCCAATTGATAGGCCGTTTCATCTGAATCGTTTTCATCAATTAGCTGAGCACTTATTTCATAGTCGCCCTCGGCATAGCCTTCAGCAAACATATCCCGCTCAGCCCGCTTGAGAAGGGTCTCATAGGCTAATGTCAACGTGGCCTTTTTATTATCGTTCAGAACCCTTGAGTAGCTTTGACCAATATCGCAAGAGCCGATACCGAAAGCACTGAAGACTGCCGCCATTTTCGGCACCATCACGGTATTGATACCAGCTTTTTCAGCCACACCGCAGGCATTCATAGGCCCGGCGCCCCCAAAGGCCATCAATACAGTGTCATCATCGATTTCTGGAAAGGACAAAATCGTATCTGCGATCTTCTGCTCATAGGAATCACGAAGAACCAGCAGCCCCTGTTCCACTGAAACATCCAAGGCGGAGGCAACATTCTCAAC
>JAESRB010000022.1 GCA_016764855.1 Emcibacter sp. | reverse complement strand
TCCCGATCCGCCGGAATTTCCGCCACTGCTCGTTCCGCTATAACTGCTACTGCCAGTTCTATCGGTTGCTTCTAGTCTGGCTCCGGGTATGATCGTTTCATCACCTGTTTTCAGCAAATTCCGCCCGCAAAGCCATCAGGCCGGGCATTTCCGTTTCCGCAATATTAACTTCTTTACGGCCCCATGCGGCCAGAGAAATATCTGCAATTTTGTAATCAGTAAAGTCGCTCATGACGGTTCTTTCTTCCTGTAAAATAAAAATATATGCCAAGCTTATAACAGCGGAGCATATCCACTGCAAGCATAAAGAAATGTTTATATTGTTATGTTACGTTATAGAAGATAATATTTAAGAAAGTCCTAATCTTCGCCGAATTTTTCCTCAATCAGCTTTTCCAACGCATCCAGCGCCGCTTTCCCCGTGTCCGCGTCCCCTTTCAGGGTCACCGTATCGCCCTTGGCTGCCGCCAACATCATTAAGCCCATGATGGAAGTTCCCACCACCTCATTACCATCCTTGGAGACCAAAATTTCCGTATCAAACTCTCCCGCTACCCCAACGAATTTAGCTGATGCCCTGGCATGTAGTCCCCTTTTATTCCGAATAATGACCTGACGCGTATCACAAACATTATTGGCGTCGCTCACTCATTATCTCCAGACAGAACATGGGAGGCAATATTAATATATTTCCTGCCGGAATCCTGCGCGGCATTGATCGCTTCTTCCATACTACAAACCATTCGCACACTAGCCAACTTGATCAACATGGGCAGATTAATCCCGGCGATCACCTCTACATTGGCATTTTCCATGATAGAAATGGCAAGGTTAGACGGCGTACCACCGAACATATCGGTCAAAAGAATCACTCCATCTCCCTGATCCGCATCCTTAACCGCCTTCAGGATATCCTGCCGCCGCTGCTCCATATCATCGTCCGGCCCGATACATATGGCCCGAACAGCTTTTTGAGGGCCAACAACATGTTCCATTGCCGACACAAATTCCTCTGCCAAACGCCCATGCGTCACAACAACCATGCCAATCATTTGTTTTTCATCCTCATTTCGTTCTGATTCATTCATCCTCCAGCGACAATTCTCTGTGGTTGAGATTTGCCTTAAAACCTTTTGTATTCAACAACTCTGCAATTTTCTCAGCCATAAATACCGAACGATGCCGGCCCCCTGTGCATCCAAATGCAATCTTTAAATATGACTTTCCTTCTTTCTTATACTCAGGCAATGCAAAAAAGATCAAGTCCGTTATTTTCTGGCAGAATTCAGCAAATCTTTCGTCCTGCTGTATATATTTCTGTATTTTCGGGGACACGCCCGTCAGTTTTTTCAGCTCCTCAACATAATGCGGATTACGTAAAAACCGCACATCAAAAACCAAATCCGCATCCCGCGGCAAGCCCCGTGGATAAGCAAATGATGTGATCATCAGGTTCAACCCCCCGCCATGCTCCCGTTCAAACTGCTGCGTCAGAGTCTGACGTAATTCCTGCATCCCAACGCCCGATGTATCAAAAATAAAGTCTGCTTCGGCCCGGATAATGCTCATCATTCGGCGTTCTCGGGCAACACCGTCCATAACTTGCCGCCCTTTGGCCAAAGGGTGCTTGCGGCGGGTTTCCGTAAAGCGTTTGGCCAGCACTTCGTTGCTGCTGTCAAAATACAGGATTTTCAAGCTGATATCATCTCGCGCCCGAAGCTCCTCCAGATTTTTCAGAATTTTATCCGGTTGAAAGTTCCGGGTTCGGGCGTCAATACCAATGGCAAGCGCCGGACGCATAGCGTCTTCTTGCGTATTTTCCGCATCCAAAAGCACCATATCCACAACATTGGGTAAAAGAGAAACGGGCAGATTATCGATAGCCTCATAATTCAGGTCTTCGAGCACCTTCAAGGCAGAAGATTTTCCGGCCCCCGAAAGTCCTGTAATCAAGTAGAGTTTCAGAGCCTTAGCCTGATTGGTCTTAACGTTATACGCATTCATATTATTACCCTGCGCCGGATCAGGGCAGGAGTCAATATTTCTGAAATAAAATGTTTATAGCCGCCCGAATTTTTTCCGGTGCAGAGGCCTCAAAAGCATAAAATCCAAGGCAGGGAACCGCCCGCCCTTCCAGAGAAAAAGTCCCCGGTTCCGGCAATCGGTCAAGACGCTTAATATCTCCCAACAGCACCAAATCCAGCACTAGGTCAATTTCCGTTTTTCCCCGGTGGGGAACCGCCAAAATGCCCACATTCCGCACCTCGATCTTACCGGCAATATTTGAGGGGGCTATCATCGTCAACCGACCGTCTTTCCCGCAGGAAACCTCCAGATAATCATCCCCGACCAACTCCGCCCCAAGCGCCATCAATCTCAGCGCCAAATCCGACTTTCCAGACCCGGACGGGCCTTTGAGCAACAGCCCTTTATCCGCGAAAAAGACCCCGGTGGCATGGATGAGGCTCATGAGCTGCCCTCCGTCTTACCCGACAGATGCCGCAGCTGAACAATGAACCGCGCACCCTTCACCCGGCGACGGTTCTCGGCAATGATTGCGCCCCCGTGCGCTTCTACGATCTGTTTACAGATACTAAGCCCCAGACCGGAATGTTTACCAAAGGCCTCTGCCTTTGGCCGTTCCGTATAGAAACGGTCAAAAATATCTTCCAGCCTATCTTCGGGAATGCCCTGCCCTTCGTCCTCAACCACCACCTGCACCATATCTTTGTTCTGGCGCAATCTGATCCAGATGTGGCCGCCTTTATCGGAAAAGGAAATGGCATTATCAATCAAATTGCGGTAAAGCTGACCGAGCTGGCCCTCCAGCCCACTCACAAAATAGGCCTTATCCAACTTCTTTTGCTCGGATTTTTTCAGAACTTTACCTTCCTTGCCTGAAATTTCCAGATGCAGGGTCGGAATTTTGCCATTTTGAGAAGAATCATAAAGATCAATCAAGGTTTCCAGCAGCGCCCTCAGATTGACCTCCCCCATCTGACTACGGGACATTTCCGCATCCAGTCGGGACATATTGGAGATATCACTGATCAGCCGATCCAGCCGCCCCACATCATCAGCAATGATGCTCAGCAATTTTTCCTTGGCCGCCTCGGTTTTAGCAAGGGACATCGTCTCTACGGCACTCCTCAGCGAGGTTAGCGGATTTTTCAGCTCATGGGACACATCCGCCGCAAAAGACGCCACAGCATCAATTTGCCGGGCTAGCGTCAGGGTCATATCCTTCAGGGACCGGGACAAATCACCCACTTCGTCGTTGCGGGAGGAATAATCCGGGATATCGGCCACCGTATGGGTCCCGGCACTGATCCGATCGGCGGACCGGGCCAAGCGCAATATAGGCCGGACAATGGTTCTGGCCAAAAAGAACGACAACAACAAAGTCACCAGAAGTACCACCCCGAAAAACTTCAGGAAATTCAGGCGGATTTTTTCCACCGCATCCCGGATATCTCTGGTATCTGCGGACAGTAACAAAGCTCCCAGCACCCGGCGGAACCGTTGAACCGGGACAGCCGCTGTGATAATCTCCGACCCATCGGACAAGCGTCTGATCCGATATGCGGTATTACCTTCCAACGCGCTTTCTACCTCGGGATAATGGGCCGCGATCTGGTCTTTGACTTCATGATACAGTTCGAGGCTTTTCCGCCGATGCAAGCTGTTCAGGGCCAGCGTCATATTATCCGCCATACGTCGCCAAAATGCGCTCCATCCCTCATACAAGGGAATTTTATCAATGATCACCGACTGATCAACCGCCAAGTCCCGGCTATCAAGCCACAGGTTACCGTCCAACCCAAACAGCCGCGTCCGATTATTGGTCACACCGACCACCCGGACAATGATCTGTTCCGCAGGTTTAAGCCGCAATTCGCTGGTATCGGTCGACGCTGTGGCCGCCTCTCCCAAGGCACCGGCCATCACTTCCGCATCCTTAACCAACGCAACAATGCGCGATTCAATCATGGCTTCCTGATATTGATCAATGTAAAGAATACCGCCGGCCAAAAAGCCCAGTGCAATAAGGTTAACTGCCAAAATCCGAAAGGTAAGCGGCGAAACCCTTCTCTTCGGGCGCAGCAGTTTTACCCCCCTGTCATCATCTGGACCCGAGGCGTGTTCAGCTTTCACTATACCGATATCCGACCCCATATAATGTTTCAATCCCGTCAAATTCCGGATCTACTTTACGGAATTTTTTACGCAGCCGTTTGATATGGCTGTCAATCGTCCGGTCATCCACATAAACATCGTCATTATAGGCAATATCCATCAACTGATCCCGGCTTTTCACATGCCCCGGCCGATGACCCAACGCTTCTAATATCAGGAATTCAGTGACCGTCAATTTAACATCCAGCCCGCCCCATTCACAAAGATGACGCAAGGGATCAAGTTTCAACCGTCCCCGAATGAGTACGCTATCTTCTTCTGTCTCCGTCCCCGTTCTCTGGCCCATTTTCTGGCCCATTTTCCGGACCGCATCAACCCGGCGCAAAATAGTCCTGATCCGTTCGATCAAAAGCCGTTGGGAAAAAGGTTTGATAATATAATCATCTGCGCCCGTTTTCAGGCCCAGCATCTCGTCAATTTCATCATCTTTCGAGGTCAGGAAAATAACCGGAAAATTATATTTCTCCCGCAATCGGCGTAGCAATTCCATGCCGTCCATTCTGGGCATTTTAATATCCAGCACCGCAAGATCCGGTTCCACAGTGGCAAAACCCTCCAACGCAGCAGAACCATCGGGGTACGTTGTCACCTCAAAACCTTCTGATTCCAGTGCTATACTAACAGACGTCAGGATATTCTGGTCATCATCAACAAGTGTTATTTTAGGAGCCATCTGGTTGTTTTTCCTCTTCTACAAGCGATTCTTCATGAGATTAACATGAATTCTTTCCGTTGGTAAGTAATTACCTAAAGAGACATTGCCCTGTGATTGAATATATTATATATATTTTTCAAAGCTTTAACAATAGTGTCATTATTTTTTACGATTGATACTTGATTTCAATTCCCATATGGGCGATTCCCTCATTATATAAAAAAAATACCCGCAGGACTTGCGGTAGATAATTCTTGGTCAGACCCTAATGTTCAACTAAGGCAGAATTGAGAAATACTAAAAAAATAAGGACGATCACTACAATGAAAAATATAGGCAAATATAAAAGTTCAACCGGGCTCACCCAACATAACATTTCCAGTGACAAAGATGTTTTCTGGAATATGGGTGCAGAAATTCTATATGAACATACCATAAAATTAGGTTTGGGCATCGTCGGCAAGGGCGGTGCTCTTGTCGTTGAAACGGGCGTTCACACAGGCCGATCGGCCAATGACAAATTCATGGTGGTTGAAGACAGTTCAAAAGATAGTATCTGGTGGGGTAAGGTCAACGCTTCTATCTCCGAAGAAAATTTTGACAAAATCCACAAGCAAATTCTGACATATTTCGGCGAACGCAACCTGTATGTACAGGATCTTTACGGTGGAACGGACCCGGCTTACCGGATTAACGTTCGTGCCATCAGTCCAAGTCCATGGCACAGCCTGTTCATCCGCAATCTTTTGGTCAGACCTGATGTAGCAGAACTGGCCGATTTCTTGCCGGAATTCACTATTCTCCATGCGCCAGAATTAAAAGTTAATCCTGATGAAGTTGGCACCAACAGTGAAACTGTCGTCACCATCAATATGGGCAAGAAACTGGTCCTGATCGCCGGAACATCCTATGCCGGGGAAATGAAGAAATCTGTTTTCTCTATCCTCAACTACCTACTGCCGGAAAAAGGCATCATGCCGATGCATTGTTCTGCCAATATCGGCAAGGACGGCGACACCGCCATCTTCTTTGGCCTGTCCGGCACGGGAAAAACCACCCTGTCAGCAGATCCAGAGCGTATGTTGATCGGTGATGATGAGCACGGCTGGTCTGACACATCTGTTTTCAATTTCGAGGGCGGCTGTTATGCCAAAGTAATCCGTCTGTCCGAAGAAGCCGAGCCGGAAATCTATAACACAACCCGCATGTTCGGTACGGTACTGGAAAATGTGATCATTGACCCGGACACCCGTGAGCTTGATCTGGACGACAATAGTAAAGCGGAAAATACCCGCGCGGCTTATCCCATCACTTCTATTCCGGGAACCACAGAAGGCGGCGTTGGCGGACCTCCGAAGAACATCATCATGCTGACAGCCGATGCATTTGGCATTATGCCACCCATCGCACGTCTGACACCGGAACAGGCCATGTATCACTTCCTGTCTGGTTATACCGCCAAAGTTGCTGGCACAGAAAAAGGTCTGGGCAAAGAGCCTGTCGCCGCTTTCTCTGCGTGTTTCGGCGCGCCTTTCATGCCCCGCCACCCTTCTGTGTATGGTAACCTGCTCAGAAAGAAAATTGCGGCCAATGAAGTGACTTGCTGGTTAGTCAACACGGGCTGGACTGGCGGCGTATATGGTGTTGGCCACCGTATGCCCATCAAATATACCCGCGCTCTGCTCCATGGTGCCTTGGACGGTACATTGAATGATGTAGAATTCCGCGTTGATCCCAATTTCGGATTTGAAATTCCCACAAGCTGCCCTGGCGTTGACAGTGCGGTTCTTGACCCACGGGGAACTTGGGAAAATGGTGAGGATTATGATAAGAAAGCCGCCCATCTGGTTGATCTTTTCCGGGCCAATTTCAAGGAATATGAAGAGCATGTGGATGACAGCGTTAAAGCCGCTGGCCCGACCCTCTAATACAGTATTTTAAACAAAAAGAAGCTCTGCTCAACAGCAGGGCTTTTTTTATTCATATTTTTTAGATATAATGACCGCTTGTTATTAATCGATTAAAGAATCAAGACCCAAAATATGAGAAGAACTAAAGCATCAACTTTCCCGCGTTGGAATGGATATGACTCGGTACGAGACCCCATACAGGTCCGTATGTGCGATCATGACGGCTGTGGCAACAAAGGGGAATTCCCCGCGCCGAAATCACCGGACAGCAAGGACAAATGGCAGTTCTGCGAAGCTCATATTACGGAATTCAACCAAAATTGGAATTATTTTGAGGGTTTGAGCAAAGACGAAGCCTTCAAACGTGCCCAGGAAGATATGCGCACAGCAAAGGGCTATGCCTCCAGCGGCGCCTCATACGACGTGGGCGAACAAACCTATGGCAAGGACCGCAGGCGGAGCGATGCTCTGATAATCCTTGATCTGGAAGACCGCGCCACCCCGGCAGAAATTAAAACGGCCTACCGCCGTATGGCAAAGCTCTATCACCCTGACACCAATCTGGATGACAGTGACGCTGCGATCAAGTTTCAGCAAATCCTCACAGCTTACGAAGTATTGACGCTAAAATAATTCAACTTCCTTTAAGGTATACCTGTTTTAAGGTCTCCCTGTTTTTTTAAAAATCCGGCACGCGTTTAAAGCCCCGGACAAGAGTGGAATTATTTTCTCCTGCAGGTAAAATTTGCAGGCATGTTTTTCCATACTCGATTCCTTTTTGACCAAAAACCCTTTGTTTCTACGGCTCAGACCATTGGCACAAATATTGCTTGATATGAGTTAGAGAAAAACAACTGGGGATTATTTTATGGTCGATCATATTTCGCACGCCACCATGGCTTATGGTATCGGAACAGCCTATGGTCAATCCTCCATTAAGACGGATCAGACTTCCTCTAACCAGCCCGTCCCGACAACGCCCGGACAAAGAGTTGTTACGGACCGGATAGACCTCTCCCCTCAGGCCCGTCAAACGCTGGAACAACGCGATCAAATGCGTAAAGATGAGCAAGACAAGCTGACCAAAGATATTCTCGAAAAGGGGCTTCACACTTGGGCTCAGGAAAAATACCGCGAAAAGATAGAAACCGAAGCCCGTGCACAAGTCCTCAGCTCAATGGGGCTGGATGAAGATAGCTATGCTAATCTTGAAGCCGAAACGCAACAGCGCATTCAGAAAATCATAGAAGATAAAATCCGAGAAAAAATGCGTGAAGAAATGGTCGAGAATATCAAAGAAACCGGCAATGGTCTGGAAATCAACCTTCTCTCCTTATAAACTCACCATAACAATAGAGCGGGACCGAAGCCTATTGTCCGGTTAGCTCCTTTAAAATAATGCTCCAATGGTCCAGCCCGTCATAAAAAGCCTTGATCGGCAAACGCTCGTTCAAGCCATGGGCAAACATTTCATCCGGGTCCATAAAAATGCTGGAAATGGCCACGGTCGGGATGCCCGCCGCCCGGTAATGCATACCGTCCGTACCACCGGATTCCATAAATCCCATAATTTTTATCCCCGGATAACGGCTATGAACCGCCTTACCCAAAGCGGCCATGACTTCAGGACGTAATTCTGAAATTGGGCTTTCCGTAGGACTGTCCAAAAGGATAAATTTCACCCCGTCATTGGCAACGACCTTTGCCAGAATTTTCTGCACCGCTGCCACACGCACGCCGGGGAAAATACGGCAATTGATGGTCGCTGTTACCGATTGTGGCAAGGCATTCTCCGCATGACCACCCCGAATCCTGGTTGCTACACAAGTGGTTCGCGTGGTCCCCACATAGGATGATTCTACCGCCAGACGATCCCCCGCTTCCTTATCCATTGGGTCATTGGCAAATGCGATCATGGCCTGCCCCAACTCACCACCCAATTGTTTCCCTATCGTCCGGAAATAATCTCTGGTCATGGGTGAATACCTGACAGGAAATCTAAATTTTTCAATCTTGCCAAGGGCCGCAGCCAATTCATATATGGCATTATCTGGCCGAGGGGTCGAACTATGGCCGCCGGGATTGCGCACCGTCAGCTCAAATGTAGCATAGGTTTTTTCCGCAGACTGTACCAAAAAAACAACCGGCTTGCCATCGGCCCGCAACTCCCCACCCCCTGCATCGGAATTCAGCGCGAATTCGGCCGAGGTCAAATCCTTACGGTCATAAGCCAGCATTTTAGTGGTGATCATCTGGGTTTCTTCATCCCCAGAAAAGGCCATGATCAGGTCCCGGTTTGGAACGAACCCTTCTTTTTTAAGCCGAATGAACGTGGCGGTCAGCATAGCTATACCCAGCTTGTTATCCAACGTTCCCCGGCCATAAAAATATGTCTCATCCTGCGTCAATTTAAAGGGCGTCCGCTCCCAATCTTCGGGGAGAGCTTCGACCACATCCATATGGGCCATAAGCAATATGGGCTTCTTTCCCGACGCACCATTCCCCCGGTAACGCACGACCAATGCGGCGGTTTCCCCCACGGGTAGGACATGAATATCCTGATCAGGAAAACCCGCCATACGCAATTCTGAGACAAGATAATCCACCATTTCTGGTACTTTTCCTCGCCCAATGACCGTAGGAATAGAAATTATCGTTCGATATATTTCCAGTGTTTTCTTCGCATGGGGCGTATCCTGAAGCGCCCCCGCGTTGGCATTTGATGTGATAAAAAAGGCTAGAATGCTCGCAAATAATATTTTCATCTATTGATCCTTCTTAATTTATCTCGTTTATTTACCTCACTGAACTTATTTTACTAACGTCTTGCTTACTTATTTCTAGCTTATTTCTGACTTACCTCTCCCTTTGACCGTTAACCTGCCCAAACCACAGCGGCAATGGCCTCATTCACTCATCCGGGCGACAAGGTCGGCATATTTCACGCCCCATCTATTAAACGGAGACATCGAAATATTGGCATTATAAAACTTTTGGAAGCCGGTAACTTCCGGGCCGATCCAATCCGGCAAATCAAATTTCTCTTTCTCCGAAGATAGTTCCACTTCCGCAATGATAAGACCTTCATTTGCACCGGTGAAAATATCCACCTCCCAAATATGGTTGCCCACGGGATATATCTCCCGAATTTTTTCGATAAGCGGCTGTGGGCAGGCCTTGAATAATACCTCTGCCTCATCCCCATTGACCATCGTTTCGATTTCGAAACGACCGATGCCTTTTGCCGGTGTCTTGACCGATAAAATATATTTGTCATCCTGTGCGCGTATGCGGACCACGTTACCCGCCTCACGAGCGATGTAACCCTGCCGGATCTTATACCGCCGCTCCGGCTTCTCTGAGGGTATAGATGACAATAGGAACTTGCGTTCTATCTCCACATTCACTTGCGGCTTTTTACCAAACAGGCGTCCAATCACAAAAAATCCTCCAAGGCCGCGAATAAATTCTCCACATCCTGAGCCTCATTATAAACATGCGGTGACACCCGGATACTATCCCCCCGAACGCTGACATATATTTTCCGCTCCGAAAGAAATTCCGTTAACCCCTCAGGCACGCCGCCCTCAAAACCAAGCCCGATCAAATGAGGACTACGAAAGACCTCCTCAGAAACCTTCAACCCTATATCTTGTCCCCGCTCCGCGATCATATTCGTCAAACCGGACAGATATTCCGCGATGGCCTCCACGCCCCATTCATTCAATTTTTCCAAGGCATGTATGACAATAGGCGTCAGCATAAAATTGCTGCGCTCCCCCATATTAAACCGCCCTGCCCCCGGCAAGTAAGCCGATTGATAATCCACAAGCCGCGTGAAATCTTCCGAGCCCTGTCGGGCAATCCACCCCTGTTCCAACGGCACACCCTGCTGGTGGCGCGGAGCCACATAAAGAAAACCATAGCTATAGGGGCCCAGCAACCATTTATAACTAGCAACCACCATAAAATCCGGATCAACCTCCTTAACCGAAAAAGGCATCACTCCCAAAGACTGGGTTAGGTCAAGCACGAGCGCAACGCTTTTTGCACGACAGGCTCTGCCCAGTGCAATCAAATCCACACGGCTACCATCGGTCCAATGCGCCTGTGGGCAGGCAACTATAGCAACCTGTTCATCCTCAAGAGCCGCCAATAGTTCTGCCGTCCAATCCCCCTCCATGGGCCGGGCCATGGTCACCACCTCTGCCTGATGCGCTTTGGCCATTTCCTGCCAAGGATAGACATTGGACGGAAACTGATCCGCGAGAACAAGAATTTTCTGCCCCGGTAACAGAGGTAAGTTGGCCACCGCGATGGCGGCACCATAAGACACCGACGGCACCAGAGCTATATCTTCGGCCTTGGCCCCGATCATATCCGCCATAAGCCCGCAAGCCCGCGCCGGCGGATCAAAAAAATCAGAAATTCCGATTTCCCAGGGGTGCAATTTCCCCGCCACGGCCTGCTGCCCCCGCGCCGTCGCCTCTTTCAATAGGGGCGTCATATAGGCTGCATTCAGATAGGTCACATCCGCCGGAATGTCAAAAAGAGGCTTCTGGCAGATAAAATTCAGTCGTGACGTCATAAATATATCCCCTTTATGTTCACCTTTATGCGCAGACTCTAGTCCCCAAAGACCTGAAAACCAAACTATTTTACTTTAATGCGGATATTTTGTTAAAGTCACGAACAACATCAAAAGAGGAAACATTGTATGAGCATCATTTACCCTATGGGTCTTTTGGCCATCTTCACATTGTTATATTCATCTGTCCTGATCACAGGACGTAAAAGAGCCGTTAAATCCGGGGATATCAAGCCCAGTTATTTTAAAGAATATAACAACGACACCCCACCCTCTTATATGCAGAAAGCCACACGGCAATGGTCTAATCTATATGAAGTTCCCGTATTATTTTACGCCGTCTGTGCCGCCGTTATGGCTCTGAGGCTGGATGATATCATCTTTACCTATATGGCTTATATATTTTTCGGCTTTCGGTTGCTGCAATCCTTTATCCATACCACCTACAATGATGTCTATCATCGGTTGTTGATATTTGCCTGCGGAATGATCACTGTACTCGCCATGTGGGTCCGGTTATTATTGATTGTATAGCGGACTTTACGACAGGCCGTTGAAAGCCTTATGATCAAATAAAAAACCAGCCCAAAGGGACTGGTTTTTCAAATAATTATAAAATAATATGACCGTAAGGCCAAATTATAGGACCGCGTTATACGGCCTCAGCTAATTCACCTTCACAAAAAAGGCTATAGGTCAGCGTTAGCATTTTTGTCACCCGAGGGTCCTTAATGCTATAAAAAATCTGCTGACTTTCCCGACGTGTCGTTACCAGACCTTCGGCGCGCATACGCCCAAGGTGCTGTGACAATGCGGACTGGGAAATATTAAGGTTTTTCTCCAGATCACCAACGCATCTCTCTGTACCGAGAAGTCGGCTCAAGATCACCAGTCGGTTTGAATTTGCCAAAGTTTTAAGAAAATCTGCTGCCTCAAATGAACGATGCTGCAGCTTATCCAAGTCAATTGCATCTACTTGATTAGTCATCCCATTCTACCATGTTATTGAATCTGCCAAGATATTATTTTAGTCGTGTTTCTTATTTGAAACTTTTATATATTATTATTCTTATATATTATTTTGGGTATTTCGTGAACAAAAAAACACGACCTCATAATAATTTCACAAAAAAGGCGTTTTCTTATTATTTTCTTGCGTAATAAGACGTTGATCTTACGGCCTTTTCCCATTTTTTTCGCTGCTGTTCTGTT
>JAESRB010000270.1 GCA_016764855.1 Emcibacter sp. | reverse complement strand
TGAGTTTTTAGACAGACTGCCGTTGTATGCAAGTGTAAAAAACCAAAACTCAACATATTGATACGACATAAAAAATAGAATAATTACAAAATCGAATTGATTGTATTGGTGCTTTGTTGATAGGCGGTGCAATTTGAAGGAAATTTATTTTGTTTTTCCCCTCCCGCTTCTGCCCTTGGGACAGTTAGGATGCCAATGCTAGAATAGCACATTTGCAAACAGCCATGAGCCATCCCTGCAAACCAAAGTCTGCAAAAGAGCTGTTTTGCAGACACTCCGGGGCATTAATGGCTTAATTCGAGTTCCGATACTCGCTTGGCGAAACCCCGGTACTCTTTTTAAATAATCTTGTAAAATGCTGCGGATATTTAAACCCAAGTTCATAAGCAATTTGACTAACTGTTTTACTGGTATCAAATATTCTGTCTTTTGCAATATCAATAACTTTAAGGTGTATATATTCCTGTGCTGATTTTCCTGTGTCTTTTTTTACCAAATCACCAAAATAATTGGCAGAAAGATTCAGTTCTTCGGCAATATATCCTACAGAGGGGAGCCCGATAGTTTGTGGTTTATCCGATTGATAGTACTCCGACAATATCTTTTCAAAACGCTCAATAATCCCTTTATTTACTATCTCACGAGTTATAAACTGCCTGTCGTAAAATCGAATGCAATGGTTGAGCAACAACTCAATGTAAGACACAATTAGCGTCTTGCTGTGTTTATCCACCGAATGTTCCAGTTCATAAGCAACCTTGTCAAAACAATCAGTGATAATTACCCGTTCTCGCTCTGACAAATGAAGCGCCTCATTAAGCTCATACGAAAAAAATGTATAATCTTTGATATGTTGGTTAAGCGAAGTACCGTAAATTAAATCGGGATTGAATAACAAGGCATATCCCTTAGGTTGAAAATATTCTTCTTTCCGCTCAACGCCTACAATTTGTCCGGGGCCGATAAATACCAGGGTTCTTTCTTCGTAATCGTACCTGCCACACCCATACGTTAAATCGCCACACTTAATATCTTTTAAATAGATGGAATAAAACCCCATGTTCATGCGTAAACGCTGTGTTGGTTTCGATTTTGAAAAATCAATAATGCTTACCAAAGGGTGCAATGTTTCTATGCCATGTAGCGTATTGTATTGAGAAACACTGTCCAGTTTTACTATATCACTCATAGCTCTTCCGTTTTAATTTTTAAACAAATATACCATGCCCATTTCAAATATTTTAATCAACAACGGCAAATCAGTAAAAATGGTATGAATATCAGTAATCTGTATAATAATACGGTTACCATTTTAAGGGATATTTACAACAATAAAAAAAGGTTCAGAATATGAAAACAAAAATCTCACTTTTAATTATTGCCATTATGCTGACCATCGGCTTTTTACATGCTCAAAGCAAAACGGAAATGAACAAAATGCTTATTGTCTATTTTTCATGGAGCAATGACGGCAATACCCGTAATATGGCAGAGCAGATTAAAGCGGCTACCAACGCCGATATTCACGAAATTAAACCGGTTACGCCATATCCCAGAGATTACAACGCTTGTGTGGAACAGGCAAAAAAGGAAGTCAATGCAGGCTACCAGCCACCATTAAAAACAAAAGTGGATAATATCAGCGAATACGATATAATTTTTGTGGGTTCGCCCAACTGGTGGGCTACTATTGCCCCTCCCGTGGCAACTTTCCTTTCGTCTTATAATTTTGAAGGAAAAACCATAGTCCCTTTCATTACGCACGAAGGCAGCCGTATGGGGCGCAGTGTTTCGGATATAAAAAAGCTATGTCCTAACTCCACTATTTTAGAAGGACTTCCGGTACGCGGGGGCAGTGTAAGAAGCGCAGGCAATGATATTAAGGAATGGCTCCGGAAAATAAAAATGATAAAATAATTCGTGTACAATAGTAAAATTTTCAATAAAGAATGAGCCACAAACTAACATTAAAATTATGGATTGATTTAGTCATGACCATATTAATCCTGTTTGCCCTGGCTTTTCGTATAACAGGAGATGTGGCGCACGAATGGATTGGGCTTGTTGTTTTCGTCTTGTTCGTAGTTCATAATGTCATTAACATTCATTGGTACAAACAGTTATTTAGAAAAAGAAAAGAGTATTCTTCCAAGTGGGTTTTAAATACGGTTACCAACATCCTGCTTGTTGTGCTTATGTCGGTTATGGCAATAACAGGTTTTATGCAGTCGAAAATAATTTTGTCTGTGTTGGAATTGCCCGGGAGCATGTCCCTGCGGCAGGTTCACACCATGACGTCTTATTGGGGATATGTGCTTGTATCCATACACTTGGGAATGCACTGGCAAATGCTCTTTAAGCTGTTTTTTGGTAAAGCAGTCAATGGCGCGAACGGTCGTTTTTACAAAATCCTTTTACCCATAACCGGCGTTGCGATTGCCGCGTGTGGAATATGGGCGTTTATTGAAAGGGATATGTATTCAAAATTATTTTTGGGATTGTCTTTCGACTTCTGGGATAAACCTACTGTGCTGTTTTTCGTGTACCATTTCCTTATTATGGCCCTTTGGGTCTGGGTAACCTATTATATCCTGAAATTCATTTCTCTTTTCAAAAGAAATCAAATTAAAAACAGGAGCATTGGCAAAGAAAAGAACTTAACTGTAAAAGTGGCTTTTATTGCCACTACCATTGAAAACACCTACTTGAATCAGAATGAAAATCCGGGAAACAATCAAATAATTAACAACAAAAAAGGAAAAACATGAAAGAGTTAAAAAAATCAAAGAAAAAAGATACTTCTAAAAAGAATGACCGTAGGGAATTTATAAAAAAAGGAATGATCGCAGGAACAGTCCTGACAGCAACCCCTATATTTGGCGCGGGGGCTTCGGTTGGTCCAAAAGTTCAACAACAGGAAGATATTCCACAAAGCCCTTTTTCCACAAAGGCCTATGGGACTACTGATGCCCAAAGCCCCCTGAAACCAATGACCATTGAGCGACGGGCTGTAGGTGAGCACGATGTGCTTATTGGTATAGAATACTGTGGAATTTGCCATTCAGATATTCATACAGCCCGCGACGAATGGAAAGATATAGGTATGCCAACCTTATACCCTGCTGTTTTAGGGCATGAGGTTATAGGCAAAGTTATTGCAGTTGGCAGCAAGGTTACCAAATTTAAGGTAGGCGATGCCGCCGGGGTAGGCTGTATGGTAGATGCCTGTCTGGGCTGCGAAAATTGTGAAGACGACAGGGAGCAAAATTGTAAAGATGTAGCTTTCATCTATAATTCTCCCGATAAAATATCCGGTGGTCACACTTATGGCGGGTATTCAGATAAAATTGTTGTAAAAGAGCATTTTGCAATCCGTATCCCACCAGGAGTTGATCATGCTGCAATGGCACCATTGCTTTGTGCAGGCATTACCACATTCTCCCCTATAAGGCACTGGGATGTCTCCAAAAATCAAAAAGTGGGCGTTATAGGGCTTGGCGGGCTTGGTCATATAGCCGTAAAAATGGCCGTTGCTCATAAGGCAGAAGTCACGGTTTTCACCACTACCCCTGATAAAATTGCAGATGCAAAAAGAATGGGGGCGAAAGATACCGTATTGTGGAGCGATGAACAAAAAATGCAGGAATTGAACGGATACTTTGATTTTATGATTTCAACAGTGCCCAAAGCCTACCCGATGCAAGCATTTGTAAACCTTCTTAAACTCGATGCAACCCTCGTAAATGTAGGGGCAATGGAGGACATCCAGGGCGTTTCCGGACTCGGGTTGGTATTTGGCAGAAAGAATATCTCAGGATCACTTATCGGAGGAATTGCAGAAACCCAGGAAGTTATCGATTTCTGTGCAGCCAGGGGAATAAAAGCTGATATTGAACTAATTGACGCTAAAGATATCAATACTGCATATGACAATGTTGTAGATAAAAAAGTTCGGTACAGGTATGTAATAGACATGAAAACTTTGTAATAAACCAAACAATGAAGACACGCAAACTTGGAAAAAACGGGCCAGAAGTATCCGCAATCGGTATGGGGTGTATGAACCTTAATTTTGGGACAGGAAAAGGCGTATCAAAAGGAGAAGGGATAAAAACCATCCGTTATGCACACGAAAAAGGCATTACATTTTTTGATACGGCAGAAGCCTACGGCCCCTTTACCAATGAAGAACTGGTAGGCGAAGCATTGCAGTCCATCCGTAAAGAAGTAATCATTGCCACCAAATTCGGGATGATTTCGGAAGAAGGCGGGCTAAACAGCCGACCGGAACATATCCGAAAAGTAGCAGAAGCCTCGTTAAAAAGATTGAAAACCGACTATATCGACCTGTTTTACCAACACCGCGTTGACCCCAACGTGCCGATAGAAGACGTTGCCGGTATAGTGCAGGATTTAATCAGAGAAGGTAAGGTAAAATATTTCGGGCTGTCGGAAGCCGGGGCAGAAACCATTCGTCGGGCGCACGCGGTACAAGCCGTTACAGCCATTCAGAACCAATATTCAATCTGGACAAGAGAGCCTGAAATCAATGTAATACCGCTTTGCGAAGAACTGGGAATCGGTTTTGTCCCGTGGGGCCCGTTGGGAACAGGTTTCTTAGCCGGAACCATTACCCCCGATACTCAATTTGACGGTGCAACCGACCTTCGTGCAATCTTTCCGAGATTTACCCCCGAGGCCATGAAAGCCAACATGCCTTTGGTCGAAATGCTGAACGACATAGCCCAACGAAAAGGCGCATCCACCGTGCAAATTGCCCTTGCCTGGTTGCTGGCGCAAAAACCTTTTATTGCCCCTATTCCGGGCATGGATAAAAAGGAATACATAGAAGCTAACATCCAATCGGCAGAAGTACAGCTTACAGCAGAAGATTTACAGGAAATAGAAGAACGCTTAGCTCATATCCAGATTCAGGGCGAACGCCTGAACAAAGAACTGCTGGATATATCGGAAAAACAATAAGTAGAGGCAGATAAACCCCATGTGTATTTAACATATAAATATTTGATAATTATGAAAGCAAAACACATTACCTCGATTATTTCATTTTTCTTCTTTTGTCTGCCTGCAATAATTTTTGCACAGGACTGGCCACAATTTCTTGGCTCCGAACGCAACAGTACATCGCTACAGAAAAACATTTTACGCAACTGGCCCGAACAAGGCCCTGAAATTTTATGGTCGGTAAATGTAGGTATAGGATATGGCGGCCCCATTGTTAAGTCCGGTAAAATTTACCTGCTCGACAGGGACGACAAGGCTGGAGATATTATGAGATGTTTCAACCTTTCTACGGGAAAGGAATTATGGAAATTTGCTTATGATGCACCGGGAGAAGTTTCGTATCCTGGATCGCGGAGCGTGCCAATCGTGGATGAAGACTATGTTTATTCTTGTGGGGCTTACGGCGATTTATACTGTATTGACATTAAGACACAAAAAAACGTTTGGAACAAAAATATCTGGACAGATTTTGGCGGGGAGAAAATTCCTGTGTGGGCGGTAACCCAAAACCCTTTGATTTACAACAATCTGCTGATTGTTGCCTCGCAGGCGCCACAGGCAGGGGTAGTTGCTTATAATAAACTTACAGGAGACCTTGTATGGAAGACTCCCAATCTTGGCAATGAATCGTATGTCAGCCCTACGGTTGTCAAAATTGACGGGGAAGACCATGTTGTAATGGTTACTTCAACCACCAATAATTATAAGTACCCCGATTTGGAACACATATTGGGCAATGTAGTGGGAATAGACCCCCTTACGGGAAAAATCCTTTGGAAATACTCAAACTGGAACTGTGTAATATCTGTACCCCCTGTGGTGGATGCAGGAGACAATAAGTTGTTGATTACAGGGGGTACGAGCTTGGGGCAACAATGATAAAAGTAGAAAAACAAGCAGATGGCAGCTACGGAACAACAGAACTTTTCACAACCGAAGAATTTGGAGATCAGACAAAACCGCCCATTCTTTATAACGGCTATTTCTATGCCCAGTATGGAACTAACAGCAGGCGCGACGGTCTTACATGTATG
>JAESRB010000269.1 GCA_016764855.1 Emcibacter sp. | reverse complement strand
TGATCCGCAGAGTTACGTATCATATGCGTCAAAGGATCTTTAATCATTTCCAGAACCTGACGGTCCAATTCCGTATCGGCTCCCAGCATCTGAAGATCAATTTTCTTACCCAGTTCCAATTGCAAATCACGGATAATTCGCGGTAATTTAGCCCAGGCGTTACCGACAGGCTGCATACGGGTCTTCATAACCCCTTCCTGCAATTCTGTTGTACATTGGCTAAGACGTTGCAAGGGAATAGAAAATTCACTGTCCGTACTGTTACGCAACAGCTGCATAAGCTGATTCCGCGTCAATACCAACTCGCTGACCATGGTCATCAAATCTTCCAGAACCTGAACACTCACACGAATGCTCTGGTTAGCAATACTTGATTCACCCGATTTAGCCACCGCCGTAGATTTATCACTCTTTGTTTTGTCAGATTTCTCTTTTGATTTCCGGCTCACTTCATCAAGAATATCAACCGCTATACCATCATACTCCACCAGAACCGATTCTGCTATCAAGGGAGACATATCCACCTCTTCCAGCACAGCCCCTAAAAGCTTACGAACTGTCTCATTCTGATCTTCGGTTATACCATGTGAAACAAAAGGCCCAAATCCTGCTGAAATGCTGGGGCCGCCATTCGAATTACCACTAAAATGGGCGATAAAATAACTACCCATTTTCTCTTTGCTGTCCCTTGTATTTACACCTGTCATCAACTCTTTTACAGAAGCGTCACCAAGAATACGATTATGCAACAGATGAATAATGACTTTTACCGTATCGGCTCCCCCGATCAAATTAAGCAAGTCTTTTTCTTCTTGCTCCGCATCATCCGGTGCGACAGTCACTTCTTCATCTTGTGAAGTTGCCCCGTCTTCATCGTCGTCTTCATCCGGTCCCGGTGCCGCTGCGAAAGCTGCTTCCAGTTCCTCCAGAGACACCTGCCCTGGCAACATATTTGTGGGCTTTGTTATTTCAGGCATTTCTATGATATCAGAAACAGGAGCAGGAGCAGGAGCAGGAGCAGAATCTGAATCTGAATCTGAAATCGATCCACCAGAAGCAACAATATTTAACTGATTGATAATATCACTATCATCGCCCTCTGGTTCTTCCTGAGTCGCTTCCAGTCCGGCAAGAATTTCCTTAATCCGGTCAAGAGCCGCCAAAATCAAGGTAACAGACTCTGATGTAACAACTAATTCACCATCACGATATTTGCCCAGCACGTTTTCTCCGGCATGGGCCACCGTTTCAAGACGCGGCAAGCCAAGGAAACCACATGTCCCTTTAATCGTATGGACGAGCCGGAAAATATTATCCAAAATAGGCTTATTGGTCGGGTCCTGTTCAAGGATCACCAGTTCCACATCAACTTCATCGATGCTTTCAGCCGTTTCCGTAAGAAATTCATTTAACAAGTCATCCATCATTTTCAACCTTTTTAACGCGACAGTGGAGAGCTACAATTTTTCACTCTTGTCCAAGATCGAGGAAATTGGTTAAAAAGGGGTAAAATGCATAAAACTTTATAATAAAAAAATTTCACCCGGCCTGTTCAATAAGGCGCAAAGACAGTCAGACTTTAGGAATATACCGTTCTTCATAAGCCATATAAAGTGAAAAACTCTGTTCATTATGTCGCGTATATTCCACTTTACTGCCCAGTTTCCGGGCCACATTTGCCGCAAGAAACGCTGGCGCAGACTTAGCTTCAATCTGGTCTTCAGCGATTTCTCCTACAAGAGCCATCCGTATGGCGTCTTGAAAAATAACCTTATCTCCATGAACGGTAATAGATACATTGGTGGCCGGTGCTTCTTCCTTAATTTCAATGAGTAATTTTCCGCCCCGGATCAGACTTTCCCCTGCCAGCAACACCATATTTAACATTAATTTCATGGCATCCTTGTCCATACCACCCACATCCGACTGCCAGGAAAGTTCGATATTGCCCGAATCATATAACCCCCGAATGGCGTCTTCTGCTTCCCTAAGCGGAACCTTCTCCCCGAATCCACCAGCAGAACCAAAAGACAACCGGAAAAATTTAAGCTTAGCCGATGTCGCTTCGGCACTATGGGCCAATAATTTCATGACCTCTGCCCGCATCACTTCATCATCTTCATCCCCCAGAATTTCAAGTCCATTGGCAATCGCCCCAACAGGACTGATCAGATCGTGGCACAGACGCGAACATAGCAAAGCCGAAAACTCAATATCATTCATGGAAATAATTACTTTCATTTATATAGACAAAATATATATAGGCAGAATAAATTCTAGATTGAACATATAATAGCGACCTGATAAAAACAAGAACAACGCCATAACATCACCAAGAAATACCTCAGGAAAATATCCATGACAGACCAAGTGATAAATTATCCATTTCTATCTCAAAAACTCTATGAAACAGCTCTAGAATCAGGTCGAAAAATTATGGAAATTTTCGCCTTGGATTTTGATGTTAATTATAAAGACGATAAATCCCCGGTTACCGCCGCCGATGAAGCCGCAGAAAAAATCATCCTGAGAGACTTGCGTGACATCACGCCCCACATCCCCATCATCGCCGAAGAACAGGCAAGCGCTGGCAACATCCCCGATGTCGCCGATATATTCTGGTTGGTGGACCCGCTAGACGGCACAAAGGAATTTGTCAAGAAAGGCACCGACTTTACCGTTAACATCGCGCTGATCGAAAATGGCGTTCCTACATTTGGTATTGTTTATGCCCCGGCCCTAAACCGGATGTTCGTGGCCAAGGATGCGACGACTGCGGTACAGATGGACGTACAGGATGGGCGAATGCTGGGGGAAGAACGACCCCTTTCTGTCCGTGACGTACCAAAAGATGGCATTACCGCCGTGGCCAGCAAATCCCACAGGGATGCCCAAACCGATGCCTTCCTTGAAAAACTTGGGGTCACAGACATTGTCGGCGCGGGCAGTTCATTAAAATTCTGTCTGGTCGCCGCAGGGGAAGCGGACATCTATCCCCGTTTTGGCCCCACCATGGAATGGGACACCGGCGCGGGCCATGCGGTTCTGAACGCGGCGGGCGGCTCTGTCACCAACCCGGACGGCACTCCATTTCGCTATAAAAAACCTGACTTCCGCAATGGCTTTTTCATCGCCAATGGTAAAGTACAATATTAGAAAATATTGATTTTAAAGGGGCCCGATTTTACAGAGAATCGGCCTCCTTTATAAAGCGGGACGATCTGTTTCAAAAAAAATTCTTACCCAAGGCCCATAAACCGCATAGTGCGACAATAAGGGCCGACACCCGGTTGATCTTGAGCAGATGATCATCGGACAGACGCCCCCGCATATATCCAGCCCCCCGAGTCAGGGTAAACCACCACAGGCTGGACCCCAGAAAAATCCCAACCGTGATTGCCGCCGCGTTCAGCGGGCTTTGCCCCATATCCTGCAAGCCCAATGCAACAAACAAGGCAATGAAGCCCACAATCGTCATAGGATTCATCAAGGTGAGGCCAAACGCGCCTGCGGCTCCTTTCAAACGGTCCCTTACGGTATCTTCCGCATCGGCCAGATGAGGATGTTTAGTCCAGAGATTAATGCTGACAAGAATCAGAATCACCCCGCCAACAATTTCAAACCAACCATTCACCCGATGAACCATCCCCATCACAGAGGACAGACCAAAAGCCGCGATGCCACCAAACAAAGTATCAGCAACCGCAGCCCCCATACCCACCGTAAAACCGTTTCGTTTGCTATAGGCCAGCGTCCGACGGATACAAATCAAATTTACCGGCCCCAAAGGCGCCGCCATGACAATCCCGAACAAAATACCCCATAAAATATAAATCAATGCACCACCATCTCGTTATTCATCAAATTTTCGGTTAATATAGGCTCTTGCAGCAGAATTTAAAGATTTTATCTGGCTCCCGTGACAATTTCATGTTAGATGCGGGCTATGACACAAGATACAGAACAAACTGAAAAAGAGGAAGACCCGATCATCCTCTATATCATGCGGGCCGTTGAACGCGGCTCCCCCGTAGCCCCACGCGATATCGCTATCGAGATAGCCGATGACCGCGCCAAAGAAAACAGCCCTAAGGATGCTTGGCGGAAATATCTTATCGCGGTCAAGCAACAGGCTAAAAATCTGGCCCGTATCGGACGCATCAGCATCCTGCGGCGTGGCAAGCCTATTGACCCCAATAAGATGAAGGGACTGATCAAACTGTCCCTGCCTGTTACGGATTCAGAAGAATAGCTTTTAAGCGGCCCGTTTCCGGTTCCGTGGCAAAGGCCTTCATATCCACAGCAACACCGTCCGTAATCTGGACAATGACCCAAATCAGGCTCGTATCATAATTTTGAGCCTGATCATGGATGGAAGGTGCGGCCAGACCATCTGGATGGCTATGATAATGGCCTAAGACCTTATCAGGACCAACCCCGCCTTCTTTTTGATCCGGATCATATTTTTGGTCCTGGCTATTTATTTGATCCCGATTGGTTTTTTGATCCCGGCTGGCTTTTTGATGATGTATGATCAAAGCCGGATCGATTTCGAACTTTCTCTCCGGCTGTGCTGATAAATTTCTTGAGCGGACAATCCTTGTCACCCGGCCACCACCTCCTAAAAGAAGACCGCAAGCCTCATGGGGATAACTGGCCACACAATGCGTCCGAATTTGGGCTCTCAGATCAGTTGACAGGCATATTATCTTCATGATTCCGCGTCACCCCGATCCGACCAATGGTCTTGCCTGAGAAATCCTTATATATCAGCCGATCGGTTTTACCATGCCGGCCAATTCTGAACAATATACCACCTGTTGTGACCGATGTTTCAAGAATCACTTCATCCGATTCCAACGTCACATCAAAGGCAAAACCCGTGATCGGCCGCTCTTGGGGGATAACAACCTTCTCTTCCTGCGCTGCCTCCATTTCCTCCCGTGCGGCCTTCTGTTTAGCCAAATCTATGACCTTCCAGACCACGACCACGAGACCGAAGACAATTAAAATTGCCATAAATATCACAATAAACTTGAGAAAGGGGCTAGTTTTTGGCACTTCTTCTGTCATGACTTTACAAAATTCCAATATAGATAACTTAAATATCGATTTAACGGTAGAAGAAGACACCCAAGGCCTACGTCTTGATAAGTTCCTCGCCCAGTCTGTAAACGAGCTTAGCCGTTCCCGGCTAAAGCTGCTTATTACGGGGGGTGAGGTCAAGATTATCCGTGCAGTATCTTCTCAATTAACCGAGACCATAAACGACCCGTCATACCGGGTCAAATACCAAGATCAGATATTTTTCACCATCCCCGTCACCGTTGAGGCAGAACCTGAAGGACAGGACATTCCTCTGGACGTGGTATATGAAGATAATCAATTGATCGTCATTAACAAACCCGCCGGCATGGTTGTTCATCCCGCCCCCGGAAACCCGGATGGCACGTTGGTCAATGCCCTGATTTATCACTGTGGTGATAGCTTGTCAGGCATCAATGGGGTCAAGCGACCGGGCATTGTTCACCGGATAGACAAAGAGACCAGTGGATTGATAGTTGCGGCCAAAACTGACCTTGCCCATAACAAACTGGCCAAACAATTCGCCAAACATAGCTTGGAGCGGGCCTATCTGGCGGTGGTCTGGGGCGTTCCCAACCCGGCTGCGGATACTATCCATGAGAAAATCGGCCGCGACAGCCGTAACCGGTTGAAAATGGCGGTTGTAGCATGGGAAAGCAAACGGGGCCGCGAGGCCATCACCCATTATCAGGTGGTTCGGCGTCTGGAACCCCAACGCAAAACCTTTGACCGGGGCAGCGCACTCAAACATCTGGCCCCCAGCCTGAGCCTTGTGGAATGTCGGCTGGAAACCGGACGCACCCATCAGGTTCGCGTCCATATGGCTCATATTCGTCATCCGTTGGTTGGCGAGCCCTTTTATGGAAAAACCGGCCCGATACAGTCCAAAAATTTCTCTGACAACGCCCAAGAAGCGATCAATGATTTCAAAAGACAAGCTCTTCACGCTTATGTGATCGGATTTAAGCATCCAACCACCGGAGAGGCCTTGAAATTCGAGGTAGAATTACCAGATGATATGAAACGCCTTATTTCAGCCTTGGAAAACGAATAGGGTAAATAAGGTAAAGATGCAAAAAAAGTAAAATTATGCTATACTCAACGGTGATGTATATGCAGCCGTAAGGTGGAGAAATAATATGGCCAGACAATTAACACCTGCAATTACGCCAGAAGGTAGCCTTACCCGGTATCTTCAGGAAATCCGCAAGTTTCCCATGCTGAAACATGAGGAAGAATTTATGCTGGCCAAAGCATGGACCGAACATGAGGACAGCGAAGCTGCCCATAAGCTGGTCACATCTCATTTGCGTCTTGTGGCGAAAATTGCCATGGGATACCGGGGCTATGGCCTACCCGTTGGAGAGTTAATCTCCGAAGGTAATGTGGGCATGATGCAGGCGGTAAAACGCTTTGACCCGGACCGTGGTTTCCGTCTTGCCACCTATGCCATGTGGTGGATTAAAGCCTCTATTCAGGAATATATCCTGCGGTCATGGTCACTGGTTAAAATCGGCACTACGGCTGCTCAGAAAAAACTATTCTTCAACCTGCGCCGCATTAAAGGACAGATTCAGGCCATCGAAGAAGGCGACCTTCACCCGGATGCGGTGACCGAAATTGCCACCCGTCTGAATGTGAGCGAGAATGACGTGGTACAAATGAACCGCCGCATGGCCGGTAGTGACCATTCCCTTAACGCCCCAATGCGGGCGGATGCGGAAGGCGAATGGATGGACTGGCTGCAAGATGAAAATGCCGTTGATCAGGAAACCGCCTATGCCAATGACGAGGAACTGAACAATCGCCGCGCTCTTATGGCCGATGCCATGAAAGATTTGAACGACCGTGAACAGCATATTCTGACCGAGCGTCGGCTGAAAGACAGCCCATCTACACTGGAAGACCTAAGCAAGGTTTATCATATCAGCCGTGAACGTGTGCGCCAGATCGAGGTCAGGGCTTTTGAAAAGCTGCAAAAAGCCATGCAAATCGCCGCGACTGAGAAGCAGCATTAATCCACATAACCGTTTTAAAATAATCTGATGAACCGTCTCTCTCCTACATAAGGAGAGAGAGTGCCAGCAGCAGAGCCAATACGGCCGACAAACTGCGCCAAAATAACAGCGGATTTTGCTCCAGAAGCGGAGAGAAATTCTGCTGCCCCAAACTGGCCGGCGGCACGGTGAAATCCCGTTCAAATTGGGAAAAACTCTGATATCTTTCCCGTGGATCTTTTTTAACGGCCTTTTTCAACACCGCGTCAATCCACGGCGGAATATCTGAATTTACCTGCGTTGCCGGAATATAATCCAGTTGCCGGGCTAGGCGTATGCTGGAGAACCCCTTGCCGTACGGCAGCTTATGGGTCAAAATTTCATAAATTACCGCACCAACAGCATACAGGTCCGATAGATTATCGCCGTCACCATACAGCAGATATTCCGGTGCCGTATAATCAACTGCCCCGGCCGGCATATGCGCGCCGTTTTTATCCTCGCCCTCGGCCATACTAGCGACCTTCACAGATCCGAAATCAATTATTTTCACGGTTCCCGCCGCATCAATCATAATATTTTCCGGCTTTAAATCCTGATGCACCATATCAAGCCGATGCATGGACCGTAATCCTTGAATAAGTTGGCGGAGGATATCCCGCACCTTGGCCATATCCGGTTCAGGATGGTCGTTTATCCATTCCCGCAATGTCTGACCCTCGATATATTCCATGACATAATACAGAAATTTTCTATTTTTCCGTGCGGGCAGTATTTTCAATATATGCGGGGAATTAATTTGATGACCGATCCATTCTTCCCGGTAAAATAATTCAATATAGCGAGCATCATCATCAAAATTAGCCGAAGGCGTTTTCAGTGCCACCAATTCGCCACTATCCATATCCTTGGCCAGATAGACCTGACTGCGGGCATTGGCATGCAAATCCCGCATGATCTTATAGCCCTCCAACTGCATCCCCGTATCCAGTGGCGGTGGGAAAGGTAAAGGATTCCGATTAGTGAAATGCTGTTTCTCTTGAAAATCAGCCATATCATCTATTCGGATAACCTGACAGGTGATGTTATCGTCACTGCCATTCTCCAAGGCCTTTTCACAAATCAGACGAGCCGCCGAATCCAAGTCATCACCGTTCTCCGTAATAAACGCCTTTATCTGTGTATTGGAGATAAATTCATGCACCCCGTCCGTGGTCAGGATATAAACATCGTCCTTTTGCACATCAACAATACGATAATCAATTTCAAGGCGGGTATCCGCCCCCATAGCCCGGGTCAGGTAACTGCTCTTGCCGTATTTATGATCAACGGTCAGCTGCTCCATCCCCCCATCCCTCAGGAGGCTAATACGGCTGTCGCCAATATGAAAAATATAGGCCGAACCGGATTTCAGAACCATGGCGCTCAACGTACTGACCATACCCAGATCAGAATCATAAACCGTTTGCCCCTGACCATACATCCAGCTATTGGTCGCCAAAAGTATTTTACTGGCCGCTTTCTTAACGCTCCAGCTATCCGGGGTAGAGAAATAATCCAGCAACAAACATTTCACGCAGGTTTCGCTCGCCGCCTTACCCGCCTGACAGCCGCTCATACCATCGGCAATGGCAATGGCAATTCCCTTGGTCTGTTCCTGATTTTTCTCAGGAAACATCACACCGTAAGAATCTTCATTTTCCGGTTTGAGGCCCTTGTCTGAAAAAGCCCCAATAGTGATTGCCGACATGCCTGTTCCTAACTGACTTTGATCATCTCTATGGTGCCATCGGGTAAAATCTCTGCAATCTCTCCGGCCGGTTCATCCATGAACAATGCCACGAGCAGAAAAATAACAATCGCACTTCCACCGATCACCATAAAAAATATTGCCGGCGAAACAAAGGAAAAAACCATCAGGAAACAAACCCCGCCAATATTTCCGTACGCCCCGACCATTCCGGCTATCTGTCCGGTCATTCTACGTTTGATCAAGGGGACTGTGGCAAATACAGCACCCTCTCCGGCCTGCACAAAGAAAGAACAACACATACAGGCCGCCACCGCCAATGGCAAACTCCAGTCCGCCGTGATTTGCGACATCACCGCATAGCCCACAGTCAAACCAACCAACAAGATCATCAAGGATTTCTTACGGCCAAATTTATCGCTGAAATATCCGCCGCTCGGACGGGCCAGTAAATTCATGAAAGCAAAGCTGGAGGCAACCATACCTGCCTGAACCGCTGTCAACGTAAAGACATCCATAAAGAACAAGGGCAGCATGGACACCACCGCCAGCTCAGACCCAAATGTCACCATATAGGCCAGATTAAGGATCGCCACCTGTTTAAACTTATACCGATGCAATTCATCCACGCCATGTTTCAAAGCCTCTTCATTGACTTTGAAAATATGGTGGACCTGATACAGGAAGACTACGAACAGAAATCCATAAAGAAACACGCATGTTTCCCTCCCAAGAATATTCAGATTTCCTGGTCCCAATTTCCATGTCAGCAAGGCTAATGTCAAAAACAGTGGTGCCTTCATAATGATATAAAGCACCAGATCCTGCGGTGTGCTAATTTCCATAGCTCCGGCTTTTTCGGTTTGAAATAGGTCGCCCCCTGCGGCGTATTCCTGATATTTATATAGAATATCACCGAATAGACCAACGCAATCACACCCGTAGAAGCAACGGCATAGCGCCATCCGTCATCGCCGCCAAACATCAGCGCCACAGTTGGCAAGGAAAGTGCCGCCGCCGCCGAACCGAAATTACCCCAACCGCCATATATGCCTTCTGCCAGACCAACGGTTTTCACCGGATACCATTCGCTAATCAAGCGAATACCGATGACAAATCCAGCTCCGACAAAACCCAGCATAAAACGGGCCAGTGCCATCGTTTCAAAACTATCCGCCATTGCGAAGAAGAAACATAGAAAACTGGAAATGAATAACAAGGCCGAAAAGACCACCCGAGGCCCAAATCTATCCACGAACATGCCGATAATGACACGGGCCGGAATGGTCAGCGCCACATTCAAAATCAGGATGGCCGTCACTTGTTGTTTATCCAGACCAAGGTCCTCGCGGATCATAGCCATTAAGGGTGCATGATTGAACCAGACAACAAAACTGATAAAAAATGCCATCCAAGAGAGATGAAGCGTTTTGGTCTTTCCTTTAAAAGAGAACAGATTCATTTCCTGTGAAGAAGATACAGACATTATTTATTCATTCCTTTCATACTTTATATACGCATCAGAATGTACCTAGACGTTGAGATCATCCTGCTTGTCCCTAAACAACAGAGCAAATAACGTGCCACTAATGCTGCGACGCAATAGGATTTTTAATTGGGGCATGATTTTCCATGCCTTTCCGGGGGTTTTCTGGATTTTCACCCCTTACTCTACAAAACTACCTCTCCGGAACTTCCCCTTGAATAACGCCTAAATCCGCTGTTTATTTAGGCCATATTTTTCATAAGCCTAAATTTTAATCATTTTTATTCACTGCCTATTTATTAATCTTATCAAGTTCGCAAATGCACAATAATTAAGAAAAACCCAACCTAAAAACTCTCAATAATTCCATTTTTCGAGAGAAAATAAAGGGTTTGGCCATTCTGGCACACTGCTTGCTAGTAAGAGGGTGCGGCCCGGCAGTTTATCGTAAAAAATATCTGCCAAGACAACTTAGAAAAACTGGCCGTTGATAGTACGCCCAACCGTAAAAGGGATTAATATGAAGAAGAAACTTGTCATTATAGGTAACGGCATGGCCGGGATGAGAGCTCTTGAAGAGCTGTTGAGAATTGCCCCGGACGAATATGATGTTACTGTATTTGGTGCTGAACCCCATGTGAATTATAACAGGATAATGCTATCTCCGGTCCTCGCCGGGGAACAAAAATTTGATGATATTATCATCAATGACAAAGCTTGGTATGATGACAATAATATTACCCTGTTTACAGGCGAAAAAATAACCTCCATCAATCGCCCCAACAAAACGATCATCAGTAATAAGGACCGCATCACGCCATACGACAGCCTGTGGATTGCAACCGGCTCTGACCCTTTTATCATTCCGGTTCCGGGCAAAAATCTTGAAGGCGTCGTCACTTTCCGCGACATAAAAGACGTGGATGAGATGGTTGAGGCGTCCAAGAATTACAAGAATGCCGTCGTGATCGGTGGCGGACTATTGGGGCTAGAGGCTGCTTACGGCTTAAAACGCAACGGTATGAATGTCACCGTCATCCATTTGGCCGATACCTTGATGGAACGCCAGCTTGATGAAGCCGCAGGTTATCTGTTGAAATCTGATCTGGAAAGCCGCGATATCAAAATCCTGACAGAGGCAAATACCAAGGAATTAATCGGCGAAGACCGCGTACAGGCTGTACGCCTTGCTGATGACACCCTCATTCCCGCCGACATTGTTGTTATGGCGGTGGGTATTCGCCCGAGCATCGCGCTGGCTAAGGAAGCCGACTTGGACTGCAATCGCGGCATCGTTGTCAATGACCACCTGCAAACATCCGATCCAGATATTTTCGCCGTTGGAGAATGTGTCGAGCATCGGGAACAGATTTATGGTCTGGTCGCCCCGCTTTATGAGATGGGTCGCGCATTGGCTGGCTTTATGGCCGGACATAACACCTCTTACAAAGGTTCCGTCACCAGTACAAAATTGAAAGTTACCGGCGTTGAGCTTTTTTCCGCCGGTGATTTCAGCGGCGGCGAAGGCACCGAAGATATCGTCCTCCGGGATGCCCGGCGCGGCGTTTACAAGCGTCTGGTCATCAAAGATGATCGCATTATCGGTGCGGTCCTTTACGGTGATGTGGTCGATGGACCATGGTATTTTCAACTCCTGAAAGACAAGGATAAAATTGACGACATCCGGGATCACCTGATCTTTGGTCAGTCTCTGGCTATGGGGGGTGCCTCTGTGGACCCCTTGGCGGCCGTTACAGCATTGCCTCTTGAGGCAGAAATATGCGGCTGTAACGGCATAACAAAAGGCGCAATCATCACAGGCATCACGGAGAATGGCTTAACCAGCCTTGACGAAGTGCGCGCCCATACCAAGGCATCCGCCAGCTGTGGCTCCTGTACCCATCTTGTGGAACAGGTCATGGAACTCACTCTCGGCGACAGTTATGAGACCCCTGCCGCCACGCCCATTTGTAGCTGCACAGATCATACCCATGATGACGTACGCCGCCTGATCCTGCTGAACAGCTTGAAAGAAATTCCCGCTGTCATGCAGGACTTGCAATGGAAAACGCCTAATGGCTGTTCAAAATGCCGTCCGGCCCTGAATTATTATCTCATTGCCGCATGGCCTGGCGAATATAAGGATGACTATCAGTCCCGCTATATCAATGAACGCGCCCATGCCAATATTCAGAAAGACGGCACCTATAGCGTCATCCCCCGCATGTGGGGCGGGCTAACCAATCCAAAGGAATTACGGGCTATTGCTGATGTTGCAGACAAATACAACATCCCCACGGTCAAAGTCACCGGCGGACAGCGCATTGACCTCTTGGGCATTAAAAAAGAAGACTTACCCGGCGTTTGGCGCGACCTGAATGCGGCGGGCATGGTCTCCGGTCATGCTTACGGCAAATCCCTGCGCACGGTCAAAACCTGCGTTGGACAGGAATGGTGTCGGTTTGGCACCCAAATGTCCCTTAGCATGGGGATTGAGCTTGAAAAAATGACTTGGGGCAGCTGGACACCTCATAAATTCAAAATGGCGGTCAGTGGTTGCCCCCGTAACTGCGCAGAAGCCACCATCAAAGATTTCGGCGTTGTTGCCGTGGATAGTGGATGGGAACTTCATGTAGGCGGCAATGGCGGCATGCATGTGAGGGCTTGCGACCTGTTATGTAAGGTTGAGACTGACCAAGAGGTTAAGGATTATGCCGCCGCCTTCATGCAGCTATATCGGGAAGAAGGCCATTATCTGGAACGGACCGCCCCGTGGGTGGAACGTGTGGGACTGGACAGCATCAAACAACGGGTTGTTGACGATGCGGACAACCGAAGACAACTGACAGAGCGGTTCCATATTTCCCAACAGACCAGTCAGGATGACCCCTGGGCAGAGCGGGCAACACATAATGTCCATGCGCACGAATTTAAACCCCTCGCAGAAGTAGGATAAGCCCATGACACAGAATTGGATCGAAGTCGGACGTACGGAAGACATTCCCTATCTGGGGTCCCGCGTGGTCAAAACCGGCGGCACGGATATCGCTGTCTTCAAAACTAGCACGGGGGATATCTTTGCCCTTGAGGACAAATGCCCCCATAAACAAGGGCCGCTGTCTCAGGGTATCGTTCATGGCAAGAGCGTCTCCTGCCCGTTGCATAACTGGAATATTTCTCTGGAAAGCGGCGAAGCACTCGCCCCGGATAGTGGCTGCGCCCACCTTATTCCCGTACAAATAAAAGGCGGCAAGATATATCTGACACTGCCTGCCCAATCTAAAGCAACCGGCACTAATGGCTAAAGAAATAAAAACCACCTGTCCTTATTGTGGGGTCGGATGTGGCGTGATTGCCCGCACAGAAGACGATGGCACAGTCACCGTCAGGGGCGATAAAGACCATCCAGCCAACTTTGGCAAGCTCTGCTCCAAAGGCGGCGCGCTGGGCGAAACACTTGGCCTGGAAAACCGCCTACTCTCCCCCGAAATCAGGGGCGAGAAAGTCAGCTGGGACAATGCCTTGCAAGCCACCGCACAGGGGCTGAATGATATCCGGGCCAAATATGGTTCCGGTGCCATCGGGTTTTATGTCTCTGGTCAATTATTGACTGAAGATTATTATGTTGCCAATAAACTGATGAAGGGTTTTATTGGCACAGCAAATATCGATACCAATTCCCGTCTGTGTATGTCTTCTAGTGTGGCTGGACATAAACGTGCTTTCGGTAGCGATACTGTCCCCGGAAATTACGAAGATTGGGATCAGGCCGATCTGGTTATCTTGGTGGGCTCTAACGCCGCATGGTGTCACCCAATCTTGTTCCAACGGCTGATGACAGCACAAAAGGAACGCGGAACGAAAATTGTGGTTATCGACCCCAGACGCACGCCCACCTGTGCCACGGCCGATCTGCATTTACCCCTAAAGCCCGGCGCTGACGTTCGTTTATTCAACGGCCTTCTGGCTCATCTTTCCGACAAAGGTTTCACTGACACGGACTTTGTCAAAAAGCACACCAGTGGCATGGACGATGCCGTGGATGACGCTGCGAAAGATACTGGCAACATAGCTGAACTGGCCCGGAATTGCGGCCTATCCGAAGAAGATCTCATTGAATTTTTCGATCTTTTTTCCCAGACAAAAAAAGTACTGACTGTTTATTCCCAAGGGGTCAACCAATCCTCTCAAGGGACAGACAAAGTCAATGCCATCATCAACTGTCACTTGCTCACCGGACGCATCGGAAAACCGGGTATGGGCCCCTTCTCCATCACCGGTCAACCCAATGCCATGGGCGGACGGGAAGTCGGTGGCCTTGCCAATACTCTTGCCGCTCATATGGAATTTGATGCACCGGCCCGTAACCGCGTCAGCCGTTTCTGGCAGACAACGAGTCTTGCCACAGAACCGGGGTTGAAAGCCGTTGATATGTTCCGCGCCGTCCATGAAGGCCGCATCAAAGCCATCTGGATCATGGCCACCAATCCTGCAGTTAGCATGCCCGATGCAAATTATGTTCGGGAAGCGTTGGAAAAATGTGAATTGGTCATTGTGTCCGATGTCATGAAAAATACCGACACCATGAAATATGCTCATATCTCCCTGCCGGCACAGGATTGGGGCGAGAAAGACGGCACAGTCACCAACAGCGAACGCCGTATATCCCGGCAACGACGTTTTATCACCCCGCCCGCCGAAACGCGCCCCGATTGGTGGGTCATAGCCAATGTGGCAAAACATATGGGCTTTGGGGCGGCTTTTGATTTTGAAAGTCCCCGCGATGTTTTCAATGAACATGCCGCCCTGTCATCTTTTGAAAATGACGAGAGCCGTGATTTTGACCTGTCCGGCCTGTGCGATATACCCGCCGATGATTATGAAAACCTGATCCCCGTTCAATGGCCTGTGAATGATAATAATCCCCAGGGCAAAAAACGGTTCTTTGATCAGGAGGATTTCTTCACCGATGACAAGCGGGCCCATTTTATCGCCGTCCGATCCCAACAACCCGGCAATGCGCCCGATGCCGCCTACCCGCTGATCATGAATAGTGGCCGCATACGGGACCATTGGCACACCATGACTCGCACCGGCAGATCCCCGACACTTAACGCCCATCAGGAAGAACCCGTCATTGCGGTTCATCCTCAGGATGCCCGTAAAGCCAATCTGAGCCAAAAATGCTTTGTCAAAATCCTCAGCCGCTGGGGCGAGGCTCTGGTCCGGGTTAATATTACGGACGATCAAACGCCGGGGCAAATATTCATGCCCATGCATTGGAATGACGCCTTTACCGCCAATGCGGTGGTCGGGCGCTTGGTTAATCCGGTGGCTGATCCTATCTCTGGACAGCCTGAGTCAAAACATACCCCGGTTCGTCTTGAAAAATGGACGCCGAAATGGCACGGGTTTTTATTGTCCCGGACGAAGATAACCCCCAAAGGCCTGCCCTACTGGTGTTACAGTTACCAGAAAGACTGCCATATTCTGGAACTGGCCGGAGATGGCGACATGATGGGACACCCCTTCCTGCTGCCTTTTTTGACGCAGGACGGTGATTGCCTGACCTTAAACAATCCGGCCTCCGGTCAAATGCGCATCTCCCGTCTTAAAGATGACAAGCTGGACCTCTGCCTGTTCACGGCAAATAAAGGCGGCTTGCCCGACAGAAGCTGGTTGCAATCCCTGTTCCAGAAGGACACCTTGGACAGCAGCACATACAGCACCTTACTCTCCGGCCAACCTTTGGACCCGGCCTTAGCCCCCGGGCCTATTGTCTGCGCCTGTTTCGGGGTCAGTCAAAAAGCCATCCTTGCCGCCATAACCCAAAAGAAGGCCACAACAGTGGACGACATCGGAGACCTGCTGAAAGCCGGCAGCAACTGTGGCTCCTGCCGGCCGGAAATCAAGAAATTGATCGACTTAAAATAAGCCAGACCGATCACTGAGCGGTATAGCCCCCATCAACGACAAATTCACCGCCCGTGGCAAAACTGGACTCATCAGAGGCAAGGAACAGAACCATATTTGCAATCTCAACAGGTTTTCCAATACGGCCAATGGGATGCATGGCGGCAAAGGCGCCTTCCGCCTCTTCAACGCTTAATCCCGTTGCTTTGGAGGCCATTTCCATACCGGATTCAGTCTTGATCAGACCCGGATGAACCGTATTGACCCGAATGTTATATTTCTTCGCCCCACAATGAAGCGCCACACTTTTACTGAAAAGCTTTACCCCGGCTTTGGCCGCGCTATAGGCCACCAAATTAGGTGAGCCCACCAATCCCCCAACGGAAGACATGTTAATGATTGAGCCGCCGCCGCTCTCTTTCATGGATTTTATGGCCATCTGAGTGCCCAGAAATGTACTATCCAGATTAAGCGCAATAATATGCTTCCAATCTTTTAAACTCAATGTCCCCACATCGTTATAAGTACCACCCCCGGCATTATTGACCAGAACATCAAGCCTGCCGTA
The DNA here is from genome assembly GCA_016764855.1 of Emcibacter sp. Lineage (GTDB taxonomy): Bacteria > Pseudomonadota > Alphaproteobacteria > Sphingomonadales > Emcibacteraceae > Paremcibacter. Next base: position 3,450 of record JAESRB010000269.1, on the reverse strand, counting down.
CCGCTCAGTGAGTGTGGAAAAAACACTCTGCCAATCATCTTCACTGGTGACGTCATGCCGTATAAATAACGCCTGCGCGCCCGTATCCCTGATCTCCTGCGCCAGATTCTCACCGCGTTCCTCATCGATATCCGTCAAGATAACCGTCGCCCCCTCTTCTGCCAAAAGCTTAACCGCTGCTTCCCCAAGGCCATTTGCCGCCCCGGTCACAAGACATATTTTATCCTTAACTCTGTTCATGTTCGTCTCCTATTTTCTGGTCTATGAAGTTTATAATGATATTTTGTTCTTCTGGTTCATTCATCAAACTGATATGCCCACCGGGCCGATTATGAATGATGCATTTTGGGCCACGGGATTGCATAGCCAAAGCTTCTTCATCATTCACCAGAGAATATTGCCCCCGAATGAGGAATGTCGAGCTTTTGATCCTGTCATAGGAATGCCACAGATCGAAATCCTCTGGGTGGTGACTAAATTGAAAGGCCAGAGCCGGGTCGTTATGAAACGTCACACCACCATCTTCCCTGCGCCGCGACCATGTCTGCGCCAGATGTTGCCATTTGTGATCCGGTAATTCTAATTTACCCCGAGACAGACTATCTCGCAGAAATTCCTCAAACAACGGATAACTGTCAAAACGGGGTGGGTTGCTAATATTTTTAAGGGCCGCCGCCCGCATCCAATCGGGAAATCCCGGCCCGATATCATTAAGCACAAGATGCGTAATCTGACATTCTGACATGATCTCCGCCAGAATTATCCCTAGCCCCCCACCTTTTGACGCCCCAATCCAGCGGCATTTTCGAATACCAAGCTGTCGTAAAAGGTCCTGCGCCATCTGACTATAAAACCCAAGGCCAGATTCTATGGTCTTGTCTCCCACCCAGTCGGACAGGCCACAGCCAATTGAATCGGGGCAAATCACATGATATCGCGCCGACAGACGCACGGCCAGCTCCTCATGATCCCGGCAAGTCCCCGTAACACCATGCCATATAACGACGCAATCCTTCGCCGGGTCACCGCCCTCCAAAAAATGGAGATTCCGGCCAGCGCATTTTAAAAATCTGGATTTGAATTTCTGCATTTTTTTAAAACCCCTAATGCCCTAATGATGTTCAAAATTATAGAACGTCTGTTCTATTTTTATTTTCAGAAGATAGAGTATGTTATAATATTCTACAAGCATAAAAACATGAAACATTCAAATAATACAAGCTATATTAAAGACTATTTACTAGAACAGTCGATCTAATTTTTATCTTGACTTCTCCATTTAACTGAATATAAATACTCTAGAACAGTCGATCTAAAAACTCGAACGTTCGTTATTATTATTTGCTCATCCCTTGGATATATGTGTAGAATGGTCGCCATTAGGAAAATCCATCCAACACAGAAATAAAAAGGTTTTTTATGACTAAGAATAGATATCGCAGAGATGAGCTGCTTGAAATTGCAATCGATCTGTTTGCATCGCGGGGCTATGTGGGCACCTCGATCCGGGACATTGCCAAGGCAATCGACCGGAGCGTATCGAATGTGTACCACTATTTTGAGAATAAAGAGGAACTGTGGCTGGCCATTCTTGAATATTCCGTACAGGGCCTGCCGGAAAAATTACGAACCGTTGCCCATGGCGAAGGTGAACCAATGGAACGGTTCAAGAATCTTCTGAAATTACATTTGGAAGAATCAACCAGACACCAACGGGAAACAAAAATATTTTTTATTGATGAGGAGAGACTGTCACCAAAAGGAAAGCTTATCAATAAACGAATTCAGAAGGAAATTCTGGACATCTATGTTGAGCAGCTTCGCCTGTTGCAATCTCATAATCTGGTACGAACCAAACATTTGAAGATTCTGGCGTTTAACGTGTTGGCAACCATCAACTGGTTTTTACGTTGGTACGATCCCGAAGGGGATATGAGTAAAGAAGAAATTTATGACGAGATAATCGATTTTGTCCTGCATGGTATGTGCAAAAAATAATGCCTGCAGGCCAAGAATTATCACCGTCTGAAAAAGGGTATAAGGAGTCCTGATGGGATATACATTAGACATTGATACGGGCGGAACATTCACCGATGGGTTTGTCGTCCGTGACGGGGAAGCGCGTATCGTAAAAGTACCGACAACGCCTCATGATTTAACCATATGTTTTATGGAAACCATCGCCGCTGCGGCCTCTGTTTTTCAGGTATCGGTTGAGGATTTTCTCTATGATGCGTATATTATCCGTTTCTCCAACACCATCGGCACCAACACGATCATTCAACGGGACGGCTCAAAAATTGGCCTTCTGGTGTCCAAAGGTATGGCGGCATTATCCCCAGCTCAGGCAGAAAGTGAAAAATCTCCACTTGTTGACCCTGACATGGTGATCGAGCTTGATGTACATACCGATGGCAATGGCGCAGTGACAGAGGAACCGGACGGGGGCCAAGTCCTGCGGGCGGTACAAAAGCTGATTGATCAGGGTGCACGTGGTATTGTTATCTCTCTGGAAAATTCACATCTCAACAGGACCAATGAAAAAGCCGTACGAAAAATCATCAAAGCCGAATACCCACGGGACTATCTGGGGTCGGTTTCCGTATTCCTCAGTTCCGATATTTCTGCACGGGAAGGATTGGAAGAACGTCTGAACAGTGCGGTTCTGAATGCCTACATCCATGCGAAGCTGGCTCGGTTGCTCTATAAAGCCGGAGAGGACTTGCGGCAAAAAGGCTACCGGAAAACATTATTTATCGGCCATAACAATGCCTCTGTAGCCCGCGTTGCCAAAACCCGTGCCATCAATACCTATAATTCCGGCCCTGCTGCCGGACTTTTGGGCGCTCGGGAAATTGGGGCCTTATATGGCTTTAAAAATCTTATTTCCACGGACATGGGCGGAACGTCATTTGATATTGGCTATGTCCGTGATGGTCAGGCCAGTTATGCCCTTGAACCAGACGTAGAAGGTTTTGCCTGCAACCTCCCCATGATGGCGATCAAGGCGCTGGGCACAGGCGGCGGTTCTATTGCTCATGTGGAAAATAACAGTCTTAAAGTCGGGCCACAATCTGCGGGAGCTTTACCGGGACCAGCCTGTTTTAATCTTGGCGGTGCCAAAGCGACCGTGACCGATGCTAATCTGGTCCTGGGCGTATTGGACCCCGACTTTTTTCTTGGCGGCACCATGAAGCTGGACCTGGAGAAAGCGCGGGACGTCATCAAAAGGGATGTGGCTGAGCCCTTGGGCCTGTCCATAGAGGATGCTGCGGCCCAAATTCTGGACATTGTAAACTGTAATATGGGACAGGCTGTGGCAGAAGTCGCCGAGAACTTTGCGGCCGACGAAACCCCGGTTGTGATTGCTTACGGCGGCGCAGGCGGATTACATGCCTGTGGCATTGCGGCTCAGGCAAAGACCTCTAAAGTTATCATGACGCCATTTTC
>JAESRB010000268.1 GCA_016764855.1 Emcibacter sp. | reverse complement strand
TTATCTTTGTCCTCGCCACACTTTGTATCACATGGTGGGCGGCCCGCAATACGAAAACCAAGGATGATTTCTATGCGGCGGGCGGCGGTATCAAACCGTGGCAAAATGGTACAGCCATCGCCGGAGACTTCATGTCAGCAGCCACCTTCCTTGGTATTACCGGGGCCATTTACGGTTTTGGCTTTGATGCGCTGATTCTGGCCGTCGGCGTGATGGCAGCCTGGCCGGTCATCTTATTTTTGATTGCGGAGCGGCTGCGTAATTTGGGCAGCTATACCTTCATTGATGTGGTGTCCTACCGATTAGAAAAGAAACCGATCCGCATTATTTCTGCCATTGGCTCTCTGTCCGTTGTGATTTTCTACCTGATCGCCCAAATGGTCGGCGCGGGCAAGCTAATCCAGCTTCTCTTTGGATTGGATTATGTCTATGCGGTCATTATGGTCAGCTTCCTGATGATTTGTTATGTCAGCTTTGGCGGCATGCTGGCCACCACATGGGTACAGTTGATCAAGGCTATCTTGCTATTGATTGGCGGCAGTTTCCTTGCCTTCATGGTGATGAAAAGCTTCAATTTCAGTTTTGAGGAAATGCTAAACAGTGCGGTCCAAACTCACCCCGCTGGACCTGACATTATGGCACCGGGCCTCTGGATGACCGAACCGGTCGCTATTATCTCCATTGCCCTGACCATGATGTTTGGCATCATGGGACTGCCCCATATTCTGATGCGTTTTTTCACGGTAAAAGATGCCAGAGATGCCCGTAAATCTGTTTTTGTTGCCACCAGCCTGATGGGCTATTTCTATATCCTGATCATCATCATTGGTTACGGTGCCGTAACATTTGTAATGAATAACCCGGACTATCATGACGAGGCCGGTAAAATACTGGGCGGCGGCAATATGGTCGCCTTACATCTGACCCATTATATGGGCGGCAACCTGATGCTGGGCTTTATGTCTGCGGTGGCCTTTGCCACAATTCTCGCGGTGGTCGCCGGGCTAACCTTGGCCGGAGCCGCCACCATCGCCCACGATCTTTATGCCAAAACCTATAAGACTGGCCCGGTCAGTAGTGTAGAGGAAATAAAGATATCCCGTATCGCCACCTTTGCTCTGGGAGCGGTCGCGGTTGTTCTTGGCATCGCCTTTGAGCATCAGAATGTTGCCTTTGTCGCCTCACTTGCGTTGGCCATCGCCGCCAGCGTCAATTTCCCAATCCTGATCATGTCCATGTATTGGTCCAAAATGACCACCACAGGCGCCGTAGCCGGGGCCATCACAGGGTTGGTATTATCCATTGGCCTGATCATTTTAGGACCGGGTGTCTGGACATCCGTTTTGGGAAATGCGGAACCCATCTATCCGCATATGTATCCAACCTTCTATTCCATGCCGTTGGCCTTTGCCGCCATCTGGTTATTTTCTGTATTGGATAAGTCAGCGCGCGGAGACAGGGAAAAAGCCTTATTCGCAGAGCAATTTGTCCGCTCAGAAACCGGAATAGGTAGTACGGGAGCCAGCAAGCATTAAGGTGATCCTATGTTCTCTATTTCCATATAGAAACACTCTGTAAATATATAAATATATTGTCATTTTTCAGCTTCTAATGTAAATCGTACAGTATACTGAGTGTACCGACCGCTAAATGGCCCTAGCATGGCCATGGCGATATATATTTACAAAGGAGCCTATGTGCCACAGATGACAGGTGACAAACCCCATATCACAGAAGCTGAATGGGACGAAGCGGAAGCCCATGAAATCATCACCCGCTGTGCAGCCTTGAAGGGCGGCCTGATGGAGGCATTACATGGGCTTCAGCATGCTTTTGGTTATATTCCGGCGGAAAGTTACGCGCCCTTGGCCGATGCCTTTAACCTGTCAAAAGCTGAGGTTTACGGGGTCAAAAGCTTCTATCATGATTTCAGGAGCGAACCCGCCGGACATCATGTGATTCAAATTTGTCAGGCCGAGGCCTGTCAGGCACGGGGCAGTCGAACCTTGACCGCCCATGCACAGAAAATGCTTGGTATCGAGCTTGGCGAAACCACCCATGATGGTCACTTCACGCTTCAGGCCATCTATTGTCTGGGCAATTGCGCCGTATCACCCAATATCACGCTTGATGGCAAAGCCTATGGCCGCATGAGCGCAGACCGTTTTGATATTCTGATTAAAAAGGCCGCATCATGACCGATCTTGTTACTTTATATGTGCCCCTGGAAACCACAGCTTTATCATTGGGCGCCGATGAACTGGTCCTCGAATTACTGGCCGAGGCGGAAAAACGCGATCAACACATCGAGATAATCCGCAACGGATCATGGGGCATAAGCTGGCTGGAGCCCTTGGTGGAAGTTGTCACCGATCAGGGCCGCATGGCCTATGGCAATGTCATGGCTGAGGATGTGACCAGTCTTTTCGATGCGAACTTTCTTTCCGGGGGCAAACATCCCTTGTCTCAGGGACTGACGGCGGAAATTCCTTATCTTAAAACACAAGACCGGCTGACTTTTGCCCGCTGCGGTTTGATTGATAGCTTGTCTTTGCAAGAATATCAGGCGAACGACGGCTTTGCAGGCCTAGAGAAAGCGCTAAAAATGGCGCCACAAGCCATTGTGGATCAGGTCACAGAGAGCGGCCTGCGCGGACGGGGCGGCGCGGCTTTTCCCACGGGCATCAAATGGAATACCGTACTTGGGGCTTCTGCCCAGCAGAAATACATCTGCTGTAACGCCGATGAGGGCGACAGCGGCACCTTTGCTGATCGGATCCTCATGGAAAGTGATCCCTATTGCCTGATCGAGGGCATGATCATTGCCGGATTGGCCGTTGGCGCGACAGAGGGTTATATTTACCTACGTTCAGAATATCCGCTCTGTCAGCAAATTCTGGAAGAAGCCTTGATCAATGCCCGTAATGCTGGATGGCTTGGGCAGAATATCAAGGGATCAGGACAGGATTTTGATATAGAAGTTCGCATGGGTGCAGGCTCCTATGTTTGCGGCGAAGAAACCGCCATGCTCAACAGCCTTGAGGGCAAGCGCGGCATGGTACGGGCGAAACCGCCCCTGCCCGCCTTAGAAGGTTTGTTCGGTGAACCCACGGTGGTCAATAATGTCCTGTCACTAGCCAGCGTGCCGATCATCATGGACAAAGGCGCTGAATTTTACCGGGATTTTGGTATGGGTCGTTCCCGTGGTACAATCGCTTTCCAATTGGCCGGCAATATTGCCCGTGGCGGATTGGTGGAAAAGGCCTTTGGCATCAGCCTGCGTGAATTAATCATGGATTACGGTGACGGGACCTTAACCCCGGAGCCCTTGAAAGCGGTTCAGGTCGGCGGTCCCCTCGGCGCATACCTTGGGCCGGATGATCTGGAAATCCCCATGGATTACGAAGCCTTTTCAGAGGCCGGCGCGGTTCTGGGTCACGGCGGCATCGTTGTCTTTGACACGACGGTCGACATGGCGGAGCAAGCAAAATTCGCCTTTGATTTCTGCGTTGAAGAAAGCTGCGGCAAATGCACCCCTTGCCGGATTGGTTCCGTTCGCGGCGTTGAGCTATTGGAGAAGATACAGGCCGGCGAAAATCCGGAACAGAACCTGAATTTGGTTAAAGATTTATGTGATGTGATGGAAAATGGCTCACTTTGTGCCATGGGTGGCATGACGCCAATTCCCGTCCTCAGCGCCCTTGCAAAATGGCCCAACGATTTTAAGGCAAAAAAATGACATTAATCGTAGAAAAAGATTTCGGCACACCGGAAGTTCTTTCGGATAAAGCCATCACATTGGAAATTGACGGCGCGTCCGTCACCATCCCGGAAGGCACCAGCGTCATGCGCGCCGCTGCAACCATCAATACGGACATCCCCAGCCTTTGTGCGACCGATTGTATGGAAAGCTTTGGCTCTTGCCGTTTGTGTCTGGTGGAAATTGATGGACGACGCGGCCTGCCCGCCTCTTGCACCACGCCAGCAGAAGACGGCATGAAAGTCACCACCCAGTCGGATCGCCTCAGCG
>JAESRB010000267.1 GCA_016764855.1 Emcibacter sp. | reverse complement strand
TGGCAATGAATTGCAGATCATCAATCATCAAAAGATCCACAGAACGGAATTTCTGCTTGAAAGACATGGTGTCCTTGTAGCGGATCGACGCGATGAATTGATACATGAATTGCTCTGCGGACAGATAAACCACCCGCCGGGACGGAAACATGCGCTTGTTTGCCCAAGCGATGGCATGCATCAAATGAGTCTTACCCAAGCCCACGCCACTACGCAAAAACAGCGGATTGAAATGCACATCTTCATTTTCTGCCACCCGCCGGGCGGCGGCATAGGCCAATTCATTGGACTTGCCCACGATAAAGCTCTCAAAGGTAAAACGCGGGTCCAGCGGCGCACCGAACTCACTTTCCTTAACTTGTATTACCCGAGGTTTTGATATGACTTCTGCGGCCTTTGCAGACTGGGGCGTTCCCGCAGGGGATGTATCAGCGCCGTCACGAACTGCGGCGGACGCTTCTATATTTGGAGAAAAGGCTGACAAAACAATGAAACGAATATCGGAAACGGATGAATTTTCAGCCGCCCACGCGCTTCTGATCCGGTCCGCATAATTAGACGACAACCAATTGCTCATAAAACGCGTTGGTGCCGCCATAATCGCGCAGCCATCCTCGATATTTACCAAGGCAAGTGGCTTGAACCAACTGTTGAAAATACTGTCATCAAATTCTGACCTTAACCTGCCCAGAACCCGTGCCCAGTCTTCCTCCATATCTGTTCCCATAACCTCTTTCTGCGGTGCCATCACCATAATAAATTTCTCTAGCCCCCCTCATTTACATGACATAATCATGCAAAATATACGGCCTGTTTTGTATCTTTAATTTTGCTTCCAGGGCAATCCGGCCGCTATCCAGCCGCCGCAAGTCCCCCGATGGCCCGAGGCATCTCTATCGCCTTCAAACCCTCCCAATATATTATAACATTTCTCATAACCTGCACTGATCATCGCTGATGCTGCTGATTGAGAACGAACCCCGGATCGGCAGAGGAAATACAGTGAACTGTCTTTCGAAATATCCATATCCGTTATCGTCTTAACAAAGTCGGCATTGATATCCATGTGAGGAAACATTTGCCAGCTGAGCAAAAGCGGGGATTTTCTCAATTCCGTTAAATCACACATACCAACAAAAGCCCATTCCGCCTGTGTCCGCACATCTACAAGCACAGATTTTTCATCCTGTGCAAGAGCTTTCCAAGCCTCTTCGACTGTAACATCACCCGTATAACTCACCAGCTTATTCTCCTAAACAACACAGCATAACTCCCTTGCCTGGACTCAAAACATCACAGAGCCAATCCCAAGAATACAGGAGCTATCCCAAAGCATATAGACAATATAAACACAAAATAAGATCCCCTGACCACTCCCCATGATGGCCTGAAAATCTATCACCTGATATTATTGTCGTTTCATCCCCTTATGGATGACCAACAGCCTACAGCTCATGCGGATTTCTGGCAACTGATTCATGGGAAATAATCACAATTTATGGACTGTATATGCCTTGACTGCAAAGAAACACACCATATCTGGTATATGACAATATTGTCACTTGCCCACCCCTCTAAACCGGACTGAAATCCTTCCCTTTTGGGCAAAAAAATAGCCGAACCCCATGAGGTTCGGCTATTTAATCATTTATCAAAAGAGAATCGTCCGTTTTGCTGAGACGACTCGCAATTCTATCCTATTGTGTAAAGGATCAGCAGATTAAGCTGACAGAGCCTTCACACGTTTCGCCAAACGGGAAACTTTACGGGATGCTGTTTTCTTATGCATAACACCTTTGGTAACGCCACGCATCAATTCAGGCTGCGCTTCTTTCAGAGCCAAACGAGCTTCTTCTGCATTACCACCTTCAAGCGCCAGCTCAACTTTTTTTACAAAAGTTTTAATACGGCTCTTACGGGCCTTATTAACTTCTGCACGCCGTGCGTTCGAACGAATTCTTTTTTTAGCCTGTAACATATTGGCCATCAGGGGTTTTGTCTTTCTATATACAAGCCATACTCTCTACTGTTTAAAACGTCTCAGGAGAATCAGCGGCTTCAAATTATTTTGATCCAATTTCAAGTGGTGGCTTATAAACATGCGCACCCCATTGGTCAATAAGCTTTTCAAGATTTTTGCCTAATAGAGGGGCATAAATCCGCCCCTCCACTCAAGAATGCCATTATTTATGCTTAAATTTCGCGGTTCTCTTCTCTGCAAAGGCGGCCATACCTTCTTTTTGATCCTCTGTCGCAAACAAAGAATGGAAAACCCGGCGTTCAAACATCACCCCTTCCCGGAGCGTGGTTTCATAGGCTTTATTGACGCATTCCTTGGCAATCATCACAGACGGCAGGGAAAGATCGGCAATCTTACGCGCCACTTTCATGGCCTCATCCACCAAATCATCCACGGGAATCACACGACTGACCAAGCCGGACCGCTCGGCTTCTGCCGCATCCATCATCCGGCCTGTCAAAACCATATCCATGGCCTTGGACTTGCCCACAAAACGGGTAAGCCGCTGTGTTCCGCCCGCACCGGGAATCACACCCAGCTTGATTTCCGGCTGACCGAACTTAGCATTATCCGCTGCCAGAATGAAATCACACATCATGGCAAGTTCACAACCACCGCCCAAAGCATATCCAGCCACCGCAGCAATGATTGGCTTACGACAACGGGAAGCTTCTTCCCAATTGGCCGTAATAAAATCATTCATATAGGCATCCATATAGTCCTTGTCCTGCATCTCTTTGATGTCGGCCCCGGCGGCAAATGCCTTGGAACTACCGGTAATAACAATGGCGCGGATATCTTTGTCGCTTTCAAAGGCACGTAGCGCAGAAGTCATTTCATCCATAAGCTGGCCGTTCAAGGCATTCATAGCTTCGGGACGGTTCAATGTGATCAGGCCCACAGGCTTTTTATAATCAACCAGAATCATCTCATAGGACATGTCATTATTCTCCTTAAAAAAATACTTATATCTACATACGTCATCAACGCATGAATATGATGCGGTTCAGTCTTTATTCGGGATTAACCGAAAAGTAAATAAATGTCTTTTGTTGCGGTTGTTTTATTTCTGTTATTTCAATTCTTAAAATCTCTCCATCCCGCCGGGCCACCATACAAAAACTCAGCGCCTCGCCGCAGGATTTACCTTGCCCTTCTGCTGCGCCCCAGGCCAGAGAAGGCAAGACCAACTGATAATAATCAAAAACCTCTTGCCCGTCCTTCTGCCCCACTGCCCGAACGACAATAATACGCCCATCGGGGGTATCAAAGACCACCCGGCTGTCTTCTTCCTCCTGAAATCCCTGCATTAAGGGAATATCCAAATCCGACAGCAACGGCGTCTGAAGTATCTGAGTCGGCACCTGATTCTGTGCCTGAGTCTGGACCTGAGTCGGGACCTGATTCGGCGTCCATCCCCCCATCAAAAAGAAGGCCGACAAGGCCAAAACTATCTTCAACAATATTTGCGATCCGTGTGACATGGCTAGACAATAGCTAATCCTGACAGGATGGACAATAAAATGTCGACCTGTTGCTTTGTATAATACGGGTTATTTTACAATCACATGCCACATTCTTGCAATCTTCCCCCTCCCGTCCGTATACTTTAAACTCATGCTGAAAATACCCCAATTCCCCATCCACACGCGCATAATCCTTTAAGGTTGAGCCCCCTGCCTCGATCGCACGGGACAGGACATCCCGGATAATCGGAAGGATTTTTTCCACCTCATCCCGGCTTAAATCACAGGCCTTTTTTTCTGGAGAAATCCCCGCCAGAAATAACGCTTCACAGACATATATGTTGCCAAGACCAACAACGACTCGCTGATCCAGCAGAATCGTTTTAACAGGAGAACGGCGTTTTTCGATCTTTTTCAGCAGATATTCCGCATTGAATTCATTGCCCAGAGGCTCCGGCCCCATTTGCCGGAATAATTTATGCTGATCCAGCGCATCCGTCTTGCATAACGTCATCAGGCCAAAACGGCGCGGATCATTGTAAATGACTAAATCATGGCGATCGGTTTCCAGTATAATATGGTCATGTTTTTCAAATACATCGGGAACGTCCCGGTCTTTGGCGGCTTTCAGAGTCATTTTACCGGACATGCCCAAATGACAAATCAATGTCTCCTGCTCATCCAGATGGATCAACAGATATTTTGCCCGGCGCGTGATCCGCTCCACTGTGCGCCCCCGGAGCCGCTCCGCAAAATTATCCGGCAACGGAATCCGCAACTTGTCCCGCCGTTGAATGACTTGAAACAATTTCCGCCCTTCCAACAAAGGGCTAATGCCTCTTTTAACAGTCTCGACTTCGGGTAGTTCAGGCATAGGTTTGCTTTCTTATTTGTTGGCCTCAAGCGCCGGCGCTCCGCTCAGGCTTATCCTCGCATTGGCTCGGGCGCGCACTTGCGCTTGCCTCAGTCCCATTAGGAC
>JAESRB010000266.1 GCA_016764855.1 Emcibacter sp. | reverse complement strand
ATAATCAGGCGGTTCCTGATATTCATGTTCTTTATGACATGGATAATATTTGGGTTAATAGTCATGTAAGTCACCATATATATTTTTACTCATATTAATATCGGATACACATTCTTGAGAATTAGATTATATATGGGTGGTTAATGACACCTTAAGTAGAATTTGATCCAGATCAATATTACATAGGTTAAATATTGAGATGTATAAATCTCATATTTCAAGAAACTCATATAGGCCAAATGGCATATATTATAACTATCTAATCTAAAAGAGCTATTTACAGAGAAAAAATGTGGTTTCAAATGCAACTTTGGAGAAAGTAAATATAAACTGACAATAAAAATTTATTTTAATTTTTAGTTATAAACCATGATTTATAGCCACTTTTGATAGTTTGTTGGTGGGTTTTTGGCGTATTTACAATGATGGGTTGCGAAGATTCGCAGGGCTGAGAGATTATTTCTCAGTTTTTAAGCATAATTCTTGCCTATAGCGAACCAATTATTTCACACTTGTGAACGGCGGCTTGATATCGGTTATTTCTGCACTGAAAATGTATGAGATATAAATGAAACCCGCGATCAAGACATACTGTTCTCACTTTATGCAGTAACTATGTCTCTAACTGTCTAGAGAGATGCTGTGGGAATTACCCTGTCCTATTTCACAAGATAGCCAGAAAACAGCCGAGGGATACCAATTTTTCTTTGATCGACGAAGGTAGAATAATAATAAGGTGAATATATTGAGTCATTTTCATCATAGCAAAAACAGGTTGTGTACCACTTTTGTGTACTAGTTGGTCTGACAAGTCGTTGTTTTTCAATGATTATAATAGCTTAGATAAGTTTGGTGCCCAGAAGAGGACTCGAACCTCCACGCCTATACAGACACTAGCACCTGAAGCTAGCGCGTCTACCAATTCCGCCATCTGGGCAACATTATCGGTGAGCAGTGATTACGATTACGCCAAGATAAAGTCAAGGCTAAATTCATAGCGAAAATGAAATATATAAAATAGTCTGGACTATGGCGCGTGGGAAAGATAAAAAGACGATAATAAATGCGATGTTTTTTGGAGAATTTTATGGCGCAGCAATTGGTGACGATTTTTGGTGGTGCAGGCTTTGTTGGTACAACACTTGTAGAGCATTTGGCTAAAACAGGGGTTCGTGTCCGGGTTGCGGTTCGAAGGCCTAATTCGGCAATGCATGTAAAACCCTTGGGGGAAGTTGGTCAGATACAGGTGGTTCAGGCTAATGTTCGGGATGAGGGGTCTGTTCGTGCAGCTATCCAGGGGGCTGATGCTGTTATTAATCTTACGGGCATTTTGCTTGAAAGCGGCGTTCAGAAATTCAAGGCTGTTCATACACAAGGGGCGGAAACCATTGCAAGGGTCAGTGCCGAGCTCGGCGTTAAGAAGCTGATCAACATGTCTGCGCTTGGTGCCAATGAAAATTCACCTTCTTTTTATGCACAGAGTAAAGCGCTTGGTGAAAAGGCTGTGAAGCAAGCCTTCCCTGATGCGACTATTATTCGTCCAAGCGTTATTTTTGGCCCAGGTGACGCACTTTTCAATCGTTTTGCACAGGTTGCAAGCTTGCCGTTAATACCAGTATTTTCTGGTGATACAAAATTTCAGCCGATTTATGTTGGGGATGTGGTTGAGGTGATTGTCAAGGCTCTGAAAGATGCCAATATGGCGGGGCAAACTTATGAATTGGGCGGAGCTGATACATATAGCTTGCGTGATATGATGAAGCTTGCTGCAAAGGAGGCTCTACAGAAGCCTTTCTTCCTTGATGTGCCAGATGTTGCCGCGCCGACCATGGCCTTTTTCTTTGGTATTTTACCAATTTCGGTGATTACACTTGATCAGTTGCGAATGTTGAAAACGGACAATGTGGTAAGCGAAGAGGCTTTGGGGTTGGTTGACTTGGATATCGCGCCAACATTACTGGAAGCGGTTCTGCCGACATATCTGCATCAATATCGTTATAAAGGTCAATTCGCCTAGGGATATTACAGACCACGCATTGTGTTCATGTGGGGAGGATATCATTGAAATAATTTTATACAGGCTTTCTTTTTTTAAATATTTGAAAGAGAAAATAAAGGAAATATTTTCTCTTTCCGGTGTGTGTAAGGGGGATATTTTCTTAAATCCTGCCTTGAAAGAAGGTCGAGATGTTCTGCGAGAATATTATCATGACGATCATATTATCCATGCCATTAAATATTTTTCACGTTATGACGGTTATGGGGAACTTTATTGTGACCTGAAGGCAGGTTTTGGCGCCATCTCGACCGAAGTTGTTGGGCATTTCAAGAATAATCAGCTCTATGAAGCCGATGAGATACTTGTACAAATCTTGAGGATTAATATGTCTCTCAAGAATGAGTCTGGTAAGAATGCATCAAGTGGGTGGGAGATTATATCTGAACGGAACTACCCAGAAGTTAAAAGCGTTGTCCGGTGTGAGACTGTGGCGGATTTGAGAGGTTTGTTGGCAACCGAAAGGCCTGTGATCATCTTTCAAAACAGGAAAGATGAGCCAATAGGGGGCGACATATGGTCTGAAATTTCAAGAGCGGGTCATGTTGGTTACGTCTATTCTGCGGATCTGAATAAAAAACGCCCTTTAAAGACAACTTGGACTTTGTTGACAAAAGGCTATGCTTTTAAAATGACGCAATTAACGCCTGATGATCGTTTGGATAAAGGGGATTATATTTTCCTGCCGAAAAACTTATGAGTGGGCTTGATCAGGTCTGATAGCCATTGGGGTTTTTAGATTGCCAGTTCCAAGCGTGGCGAACCATGTCTTCCAGATTCCTTGTGGCTGTCCAGCCCAATTCTTTTTTCGCCCGCTCAGGATCAGCATAACAAGTGGCGATGTCGCCGTCACGCCGGGGTGCCATTCTGATAGGGATCGTGATGCCCGTGACCGTTTCAAAAGATTTTACCATATCTAATACGCTATAGCCTGTGCCCGTGCCCAGATTATAGGTAACAAGTCCAGGATTAGTCGTGAGCTTTTCTAATGCTTTCAGATGTCCAAGTGACAGATCGACAACATGGATATAATCACGAACACCTGTACCATCCGGTGTTGGGTAATCATTCCCAAATACAGAGAGTTCTTTCAGTTTACCAACAGCAACTTGGGTGATATAGGGCATAAGGTTATTGGGGATGTCGTGGGGATCCTCTCCGATCAGGCCGCTTTTATGGGCTCCCACGGGATTGAAATACCTCAGACGTGCAATATTCCAACGTGGGTCGGCTTTTGACAGGTCAGCCAATATACTCTCTATCATTAATTTTGAGCTGCCATAAGGGTTAGTAGTGTTGCCCGTGGGAAAGTCTTCGCGGATCGGTACACTTTTTGGATCACCATATACGGTGGCCGATGAGCTGAATACGAGATTGCGGACATTATACTTTTCCATCACCTGACAGAGAACCACTGTGCCAGCCACATTATTTTGATAATAGGTGAGGGGTTGGGATACGGATTCGCCAACGGCTTTTAGTCCGGCGAAATGAATGACCGCGTCAAATTGACCTGTCGAAAAAACTTGCTCTAGTCCGGAGCGGTTTAAAATATCCAATTCATGAAAAGACAGGTTGTTTTTACCAGTGATGTTTTTAACCCGGTGCAAGGGCTCTTCGCAGGAATTGCTGAGATTATCAATCACTGTAACATCGTGATCGGCTTGCAATAGTTCGAGAACTGTGTGGCTTCCGATATAGCCTGAGCCACCTGTGACCAATATTTTCATCTTGATTCCGTTTTATGTTTTCTGCCTACGTTTGATAGGGGGTAAGTTTTACAGATATATTAATAAAGGACAAGAAATCTATCTGTTAAGTGGGCGGCCTCTTCTCTTTGTACAACGGTTCGGTTATATGGACATATTGATGGGTTATTAGCGAGTGGGTTTATATCGGACTTATAGTGTGGTGTCCGTTATTTTGATACTTCCCCGGCCAGATTCTTTGACGTCATAGAGAGCTTTATCGGCTGCTTTAATAAGGTCTTCTGAGGTAGTGGCATGTTTCGGATAAAGAGAAACGCCAATGCTGGCCCCGATCTGAAGACTAATACCTTTGATCATCATTGGCTCCGTTAATCGGTTAAGAATACGGTTGAGAGGGATCATGATCTCTTTGTCGTCGCAGCCGTTTGGAAAGAGGATGGCAAATTCATCACCGCCAATACGGGTAACAAAGTCATTATCTCTGACCTGTGATTTTAAAATTTCGGACACTCTTTGAAGTAGAGCATCGCCCATGGGATGTCCGTATGTGTCATTCACATCCTTGAATTTGTCGAGATCAATAAGGGCTAGGGCCAGGTTTTCATCATTTTGACGTTTGCGATTAAGTAAACCGTCAAGTTTTTCGGTAAAATAGGCTCTGTTGGCCAGCCCGGTGAGCGAGTCAAAATGAGCCATATGACGGATAACACGCTCGGCTTTTTTTCTTTCCGTTATGTCGGAATATACAACAACAAAACCACCGTCGGACATAGGAGTCATGGAGATCTCCAATGTACGGCCATCCTCTAGGTTTCTTTCGAAATAATTGATTTCCTGCTTCAGAAAGCTATCCTCGGTAGCCTGAGGACTGGTTGAAGGGCCATTCTTGGGGGTAATGGATTGGTATGAAATCTGATCAAGATGTTTGGTGAGAACTTTATACAGGATGCCTTCTTTTACGGTATCTGTTGGTAGGTTCAGAATAATTTCCAGATTTTTATTCCATTTCAGCAGGGTCATCTCCGGGGAAAAGGCACAAATTCCCTGAGGAAGTGTGTCCATTACCATATTTAATAATCTGCTATTGGCTTCTGATTCTTGCCTGACATGAAGATAGTCTTGCATCTCGGCCATTTTTTCACCATTTTTCATTTTTATAACTTATACGCAGGGGATTATGGAAGAAAGATGTAAAGGAAAGATTTAAAAGGAATGATATTTGTCACGGGCTTCTTTACGACCTGTCTTGATGAATGTTATTGTCCTTAGATTTGATTGAGCCTTTTTAAATCGGAGGCTTTATCGCATTAAGTAGTTGTAAAAGTATATAGCTTAGTATTAAAGATATATAAAAATGTAATGAAATAAAATAG
The DNA here is from genome assembly GCA_016764855.1 of Emcibacter sp. Taxonomy (GTDB): domain Bacteria; phylum Pseudomonadota; class Alphaproteobacteria; order Sphingomonadales; family Emcibacteraceae; genus Paremcibacter. The sequence goes on along the minus strand of JAESRB010000266.1, from coordinate 6,412 downwards.
TAAATATTTAGGCAGTGAAATGAAAATAAACCATAAAATTGCAATGTTATTTTTTGTGATATTTGTTCCTTTTAGTATTACCCAAGGCGTATGTGCGGATGATTATTTTAATGATATCAACGTTGCGGACCAAAAAGTAATTCTTCAAGAGTATGATGAAGCCAAAAAAATATATAATAAGATTATCAAGTCTGCGGATTTTTCTGTTGTAAAGGCATATGCTCATTATAAACTTGGGGCGCTTTATAAACAACAAAATGAATTTAAAAAAGCAAAAGAAGAATACAAAAAAGGTATTTTATCATTAAAGAATGCCGGCCAATCAAATCATCAAATTGGTAGGTATCTGGAAGAGGCCCTTCAATATACAGGATAGAAAGAGACGATAACATTATGCCCGATCATCATAAAATAAATTATATCGAATTTCCCGCTTGTAACTTAGGCGCAACGAAAGATTTTTTTAAAAAGGTTTTTGATTGGGATTTTCAGGATTTTGGACCTGAATATGCGGCCTTTACAGGACAAGGAACAGACGGGGGATTTTATCAGTCAGATTTAAAATCTTCTTGTTCGCAAGGCGCCGGGTTGGTTGTGTTATACAGTGAGAATTTGGAACAGACCGAGGCTATGGTAAAGAAAGCCGGAGGCAAGGTTATTGTCGATATATTTGACTTTCCCGGTGGACGCCGTTTTCACTTTACGGAACCAAGCGGAAATGAATTTGCCGTCTGGTCTGTGTAAGAACTCTTGCACAATCGTTTTTTTTAATTAAACTTGGTGTCATGAGCGCAGACTGGAAGCCAATTTGGCAACATATAAAAAGCTGGCATAACGCCGGACGCACCTTAGCTCTTGCAACTGTGGTTGAGACTTGGGGGTCATCCCCAAGACCCACGGGAAGCATTATGATCGTTGATGATCAAGGGGCTATGGAAGGTTCTGTTTCCGGGGGCTGTATCGAAGGGGCGGTAATTCAAGCGGCTCAGGAGGTTATGATCTCCAACAAACCCCAAATGCTGGAATTTAGTGTTAGTAATGATCAGGCATGGGAAGTAGGGTTATCCTGCGGTGGTCGTGTCCGGGTTTTGGTGGAAACAATTTCGGAAAAACTCCCCTACATGGATGAAATCCTGTCAGCCACAGGTCCTGTTATTCTCAGAACCAATTGTAAGACTGGACAGACGAAATTTTCTATCGGTGATAATAATGCTGGAAAAAGCAAATTGGTTGAGGATACCGGGCAGGCTATCTTTACCCAGATATTGGAGCAACCGCTGGTGTTGATTGTCGTTGGGGCCGTTCATATCACGCAAGCCATGGTAAAAATTGCCGAGAGCCTTGATATCTCCGTACGGGTTATTGACCCCCGGACCACATTTGCCAGTCAAATACGTTTTCCAAATGTAGATCTTTGTACGGACTGGCCGGATGAGGCATTGGAGAATATGGAAATAACATCTGGAACGGCCATCGTAACGCTTACGCATGACCCTAAATTAGATGATTTAGCACTGGAAATCGCGTTAAGGTCAAATGCCTTTTACATCGCATCATTGGGTAGTCGTAAAACCCATGCTGCACGTGTTGAACGGTTGCGGGCAAAAGGTCTGACAGAGAAACAAATTAACCGTATTCATGCGCCAGCGGGATTAAGTATCGGGGCAAAAACACCGGCTGAGATTGCACTTTCTGTGATGGCCGAAATGATGTCTACATACCGAAATGGTGATGAACGATGAAATTTGGTGAATTTCCCTTATCAGAAATTTTGGGAGGCACACTGGCTCATTCAGTTCTGCTACCGTCTGGTCGTCTCAAAAAGGGGCATATCTTATCTGAAACGGATATTCTGGAGCTTGCGGACAATAATATCACGCATGTTATGACCGCTATTCTGGAGCCGGATGAGATGACGGAAGATGAGGTAGCGACCAGGATTTCTGCTCATATTTCCGGTGATAATATCACTTGTGCCGATGCATTCACAGGGCGGGTTAATCTTTATGCCGCAAAAGATGGTTTGGCAGGCATTAAAGAGCAGGCCGTTAACGCGCTTAATCATATTGATGAGGCTATTACCCTGGCCACAATCGCGCCGAATACCATAGTAACTAAGGGGCAGATGATTGCCACAGTCAAAATAATTCCTCTTGCTGTGAGTCGAGCGGCTGTTGAGAAAGTGGTGGCGGAAATTGAGAGCGGGTTGATTACGCTTTATCCTTTCCAGCCGCAAAATGTGGTGATGATACAAACCGAGCTTTCCGGCAGTACAGATAAGTTGTTTGAAAAAGCAAAAAGGGTGATGACGCATCGGTTGGATGTTTTTAACGCCACGTTGATTGATGAGGTGCGCTGTCCTCATGAGGAAACGGGGCTAGCAGAGACTTTACGTAAAAAAGCGGCGCAAGGCCCTGATATTATTCTGATTTTAGGTGCTTCGGCGATTACGGATCGCCGGGATGTCATTCCGGCAGCGATTGTTCGGGCCGGAGGGGAGGTTATGCATTACGGCATGCCTGTTGATCCGGGAAACCTTATGCTATTGGGAAAAATGAATGGAAAATGGGTGTTAGGTTTACCCGGTTGTTCCCGTTCGCCCAAATTAAATGGTATTGACCTCATTTTGTCACGTATAGCCGCGGGCCAGAATGTGACGGCCGCAGATATTATGGGCATGGGTGTTGGGGGATTGCTGAGCGAATATGCGGGCCGCCCTCAACCCAGAGAATTAACACGAAGTACGCAGAAGAAACCAAACATCGCCGCCCTTATTCTCGCAGCTGGACAATCAACAAGAATGGGGGAGCGCAATAAGCTGTTGCTGCCCTATGAGGATACTACTGTTTTGTCTCATGTTCTGAATCAGGTTAAACAGGCGGAAATAGACGATATTTATGTCGTAACCGGGCATCAGAAAGAGAAAATTGAGCCGGCAGTAAACAGTCATGAGGTAACGTTTTTGCATAATGATCTTTATGCAGAGGGCATGAGCACATCCGTTAAGTTGGGGATTGGTTCATTGCCAGATGATGTGGCGGCCGTATTGATTATATTAGGTGATATGCCTAATATTTCGGCGGATATCCTAAGACAACTCATGGTGGAATATGAAGCGGGGCAGGATCAGGCCATTATCATTCCAACACATAATGGTAAACGCGGAAATCCCATATTGTGGGGCCGGGTGTTATTCAATGAATTTGAAAGATTGGAGGGAGATATGGGGGCCAAGATATTGCTGAGTGAATATGCTGAATATATTCATGAAGTCGAGGTTGGCTCGGATGCCATTTTTCTAGATATAGATACTTATGAAGCCTACGAACGTTTGCGGAAAACATAAACGAATAGAGGGGACTAAAAATGTCAAAATCTAACTTGTTGGGAAAGCTCAAAGGGGCGGTTGCCATCTTGACAGCTGTGGCTCTGATTTCTGTGATTGGCCTTTATATTACCTTTCGGGCAAGTCTGCCGCAATTAGAGGGAGAAATTACCTCATCTTCAATCAAAAACAAGATATTGTTGGAACGGGATAAGAGCGGTAATGCGACCTTGACGGCGGATAACAGGTTTGATTTGGCCTATGCTACGGGGTATCTTCATGGGCAGGAAAGATATTTCCAAATAGATTTGTCCCGCCGTATGGCCGCAGGGGAGTTGTCGGAATTATTTGGTCCCATTGCGTTGGATTTAGATAAGAAAAACCGACTGCATCGTTTTCGTACACGGGCAACGGTGGCTTTGGAGGGCATGACAGATAGACAGAGACAGCTTTTACAAAAATATGTCACGGGCCTTAACGATGGCCTAAATGATCTGGGCAGCAAGCCATTTGAATATTGGCTGTTGCAACAGGAACCTAGGCCATGGACCGAAGAAGACAGTATTTTGGTCATTTATTCCATGTTTTTCGCCCTGCAATCAGGCACAATAGAATCAGAAGGACAGAAATACCTGTTGGTCAACAGCTTGAATTCAGAGCTTGCCCGTTTTCTATTACCCCATAAAACAGAATGGGATGCGCCTATACAGATTGATGAAACTCCTTGGAAACCGCAAGAAATACCATCCGTTGACGTGCTTGAAAATCATAAAATGGAGAGCGCTTTTTTACAGGGGGATATAACCTTTGTTCCGGGCAGTAACAATTGGGCTGTGTCAGGGGATTTGACCAAAAGCGGGGCGGCTATACTGGCCAACGACATGCATTTGGGTATTCGTGCGCCGGCCACATGGTTTCGTCTGAGATTAAAATTAACGGATAAGTCATTGGATATAACCGGTGTTTCCTTGCCCGGAACCCCGCTTATAACCGTGGGAAGCAATGGTTATGTGGCTTGGGGATATACCAATTCCTATGTGGATACTTCGGATATGGTCGAATTAAAATTAACCCCTGTTTATGACCAGCAATATCTGACCCCGGATGGTTATAAGGACTTTACGGTCTACCATGAAGAAATCAAAGTGAAGGGCGCGGAATCGGTAACTTTGGAAATACAGGAGACCATATGGGGGCCTGTGTTGGATTTGGGGACAGAACGAAAGTTGGCCCTGAAGTGGGTGGCGCACCAACCAAGGGCGGTTAATATGGGCCTTATTAACATGGAGAAAGTTAAAACGGTTGAGGAGGCCATGAAGACAGCGCCCGGTATTGGCATTCCTACGCAAAATGCTATGTTAGCGGATCGTGAAGGTAATATCGGTTGGATACATTTTGGTGCATTACCCCGTCGCAAGGCCGGAAATTATGTTCGGGCAGGTGATTGGTCGAATGGAGAACTAGGCTGGGAAGGCTGGTTAAGTTTTGAAGAATATCCAAAAGAATATAACCCGGTGCAAAAACGTTTATGGAGCGCCAATAGCAGGGTTGTATCCGGTGAGGATTACTTCAGAGTTGGAGATGGCGGCGGTGATATTGGGGCGCGTCAGAAACAAATACGGGATGGCTTGATGGCCTTGAATTCCGGGCTTGTGGAAAAAGACCTTTATGCCATTCAACTGGATAATCGGGCGATATTTTGGGATAGATGGCAGAAACAACTTTTGGATGTTTTGGGGAAGTCATCGGACAGTCGATTGAGGCCTTTTATACAAGAAGTTGAGAGTTGGGGTGGGCGTGCTGTGGTTTCTTCCGTTGGTTTTAGGCTTGTGGAGAATTATCATAGGGCTGTTCTGAAAGGTATAATGGGAAATTTGACCAGCCCATGTGTCGAAAAATTTAAATCCTGTGACTATAATAAGGCGACCCATCTTATGGACAGTCCTCTATGGCGTTTGGCGGACCAACGTCCGGCGGGATGGTTGCCGTCCGAATATAACGATGATTGGCAGACTTTCTTTGAAAAGATGGCTCTTACTGCATGGAGCCCCATAGTCAATGGTGATATAAAGCTTAAAGATTATATTTGGGGGGAGCAAAATAGATCATTGGTTCAGCATCCTTTAAGCAAGGGCGTGCCTTTGCTAGGTTATATAACGGATATGCCAGATGTCATGCAGGATGGTGGACACCGGAATATGCCCCATATTGCGGGAAATTTATTCGGGCAGTCTGAGCGTATTGTTGTTAGCCCCGGTCATGAAGAAGACGGCATTATGAATATGCCCGCCGGACAATCCGGACATCCTTTATCACCCTATTATGGGGCCGGACATGATGATTGGCTGACGGGTAAAATGTCTCCCTTTCTTCCGGGAGAAACAAAATGGCTCCTGAATTTTATGCCAGACAAGTGATCTAGCACTGCTTTGTCAGGTCGATAATTCCAGAGGAATGGCTGTAGTATATTTTATCTTTGTTACGGCAAAGCGGGAATGTATTTCTTTCACCATTTCCATTTTTAGCAACTTTTGCCGCAGGAAGTTTTCATAGGTTTTCATATCCCGCGTGATGATACGGACCATATAATCCATGGAGCCGCTGATGGTATAGCATTCTGTGACTTCCGGGTAGGTAACGATAGTGGATTCAAAAAATGCCAACGCTTCTTCGCTATGGCTGGATAATTTTATGCTGGCATAAACGATAATGTCCAGGCCGAGCTCTTTTTGGTTCACGAGGGCCACTTGTTTGGTGATGATCCCCATGTCTTGAAGTCTTTTAACGCGCCGCCAGCAGGGGGCCGTTGACAGGCCAACTTTAGCCGCTAATTCCGCATTGGTCATATTGGAATCGCTTTGTAGAGCGTCCAGTATTTTTTTATCGGTCTTACTTAAGGAATCTAGCATGTTTTTCCTTTGTGGCGTATAATGAGTAAACTATATCCCTAATATATCCCAATATAGGAATATGTCACTTGAAAGAATATCTGGACGTTTCCGAATCTCTTCATGACTAAATGTTAATAATATTTCCTATATTATGGTTATTAATTTATTATAATAAGTCATTTTTGAAATATTATTT
>JAESRB010000265.1 GCA_016764855.1 Emcibacter sp. | reverse complement strand
GTCAGAAAATCCGATTTCCACTGTTCAATGTGATGCGGATACAGGCCAGACTTGCGGCACAGGGCGCTCAAGCCTTTCCCGTCAAGCCCGTCACAGGCAATGATGATACCCAGCCTGTCGGCTAAACTCCAGTCTTCCGGGCGCTTTTCTGATGCCATATTATATGTCTTATCCATCTGTTTAAAGGCCGGAACCCGGCTGTCGCCGATCCAGCGTTGTAAAGTAGAGTACCCAACGCCGCAGGAGGCGGCTACTTCTTTTATCGTAAGTCCACTGGAAGTGTTAAGCGCTTTCTCAACGGCCCGTTTCTTAAATCTTGTACTGAATCTTGAACTCATTTCGGTATCCTCTAACTAAAAATTAGAGGCGACAACTATCCTGACACAGGGGGTTATCGGGCTATTCTTATGGGCTTTAAGTTCAGCGACTTGTTATTACCTTGTTTGTTTTCCGGTATTGTAAAAAAATCATGGTGGCATGTCCGTTGCCATAGATACCGCTTTCTTTTCCATTGAGGTCCTATCCTACGAAGAAAATGATTCCGAGAATTTGGTGTCAGTTGGTTTTGAGGAGCCATCAACTGTGGGTTATTTTTTTGAGATTGACCCCTCTTGTGGAACTCAGTAGCGCTCAGCTTCAAGTGTAAACCTATGTTACCGCGCTGTGGTCTGCATTGGAGGGGTGTTGCTTGTAATCAGTGTGTTGAAATGCTGCTTGTAATTAATTTAGTGATAAGTTAATTAGTTGTTGTTTCATATCCACTGCCTGATTCGGACGCATCAAGAGAATAGAAAATGTTGAGGAGAGGGCTTCAAGAAAGGCGTTGTCGCTATGTCGAACGATGGTATTACACTAAGCTCAATTCTGGCCCACCATGCGCGTAGGTCTCCTGCCCAAGCGGCGTTGGTGGTGAATGATGTTCCTGTTTCTTATGACGAGCTAGACGCGCGTACTAATCAGCGTGCGCGGATGCTGGCGGCGCATGGCGTAGGTCAGGGCGACTTTGTTACGGTCGCCCTTCCCAATGGTCTTGAATTCTATGAGACGACCTTCGCAATTTGGAAGCTAGGCGCGATTCCTAACGTCGTTTCTGCCAAGCTTGCCCGCCCGTAAATGGCCGCTATCCTAGATATCGTTGCCCCAAGCTGTTCATCGGCACCCCGCCCGAGCCCGGATTTCCTGCGCTTGTGGGAGGCCGGAGCGCGCTTGACCAATATTCGACCGATCCGCTGCCGGAAGTCATCTCCCCGCATTGGAAAGCAATGACAAGTGGTGGCTCCACCGGGCGTCCCAAGGTGATTGTGGATGCCATGCCGGCGAGATGGGACCCGGAAGAGGGCTTTCTGTGTCAGCGCCCCGGTGACGTGATCCTCAACCCCGGGCCGCTCTATCATAATGCGCCGTTCAACTGTATTTTTACCGGCCTGTTCGTTGGTGGCACGATTGTTGAAATGGGCAAGTTCGATGCGCTACGCACACTCCAGCTTATAGAAACCCATAAAGTGAATTGGGTGACGATGGTACCGACAATGATGCACCGTATTTGGCGTTTGGGCCCAGATGTTTTGTCAGACTATACGTTGCCCAGTTTGCGGGTAATGCTCCATATGGCCGCCCCTTGTGCTCCTTGGCTCAAGGAGGCGTGGATTGACTGGCTTGGGAGCGAGCGGATCTATGAATATTACGGTACGACCGAAGCGATCGGATCGACGATGATCTCAGGTACGGACTGGTTGGCTCATCGTGGCTCGGTCGGTCGTGTTCGTGAGGGATATGAGATGGCGATCCTTGAGGAAGAAGGGCAGCGTTGCCCAGCCGGGGAGGTCGGTGAGATTTATTTTCGCCCGCAGGACGGTGTGGGGTCGACCTATCACTATCTGGGGAGTACGGCCAAGCGTATCGGCGAATGGGAGTCGACCGGTGATCTGGGAAGTGTGGATGAGGACGGTTATCTTTATCTGTCCGACCGTCGCAATGATCTGATCATCTCGGGCGGTGCGAATATCTATCCGGCTGAGGTTGAAGCTGCGATTGATGCGCATCCGGCCGTTCGGACCAGCGCGGTGATCGGGCTTCCGGACGAGGACTGGGGCGCGCGCGTCCATGCGATCGTTCAGCCGATCGAGGGTGCTGTGCTGGGCGATATGGAGCTACTTGAATTTGTGACCGATCGGTTAGCAAAATTCAAGCTGCCCAAGAGTATCGAGTTCACGAGGGATGCATTGCGCGACGAGGCTGGAAAGGTGCGCCGGGCCGCACTTCGCGACGCAAGGATGGGCGCGGCGGGGCAGTCTCGTCTTGATGCAGTATGATGGTGGTTGGGTTTATTCCGCCTTTGGTTTCTGGCGCTTGTACAGGGCTTCGAAGCCGCCTGTCATGAAGGTCACGAACCGCTCGCGAGCCGCCTCGAAATCTTCGGATGCACATAAATTCCCCGACAGACGATCGATACGCCCGGTCCGTGATAGGGTCAGCGTATAGGCGCCCGAGGTGAATTGGAAGCTCCAGAAGAGGTCCTCGGGATCTGCGTCTGGCAAAGCCTTCTTCAGAAGGTCGATGAGGCGCAGCGCGAGGGGATCGAAAGAGGTCTCCATCATTTCCGCGCCATAGCCGGGGGCGTTATTTACTTGGGCAAAGATACGGCCGAAATTGCGCCAGCTTTCGCCCCCGTTGATGTAGACATCGAACGCCCCGTCATAGTAGGTGCGAAGCGCTCCCTCGACAGTCGGATGGTTCCCGAATTTCGCTTCGTAAGCGTCCAGCCCGGCAGTCCGCGTGGTAACCACATATTCCACGCGCCGTTCAAATACGGCATCGAACAGGGCCTTCTTGCCGCTGAAATAGTAGTGGATGAGCGCGGGGTGGATGCCCATCTTGTTGGCGACATCTTTAATCGTCACCCCGAAATAGCCGAGCTGAGCGAAAAGGTCTTCGCTCGTGTCGAGGATCAATTTTACTGTCGTAGCCCGCATCTCGGCGCGCGTGCGTCTACCCTTGGGTTTCGGCGCTGCTGCCATAATATGTTGCCTTTCTGATTGGGCGCGCCGGAAAAGGCGCTATTTACCCGATTATTCAGGAGGATAATAGGGCAGCGGCCTTATCTGGTCAAGCATAGCGTGTGGGCGAAACTAATTTATTTAGCAGTAAGTTAATTAACTTGACGGACCACTCTCCTTGGGCTAGAAGGTTTGAGTAGGGTAAATAATAAGTCAAACCGCTCGATCGGTTTTACGAGAAATATTGGAAATATTCATGTCCGCTAAGGTTAAGTCACTCTTGCCTGTTAAGTGGTGGATGCAATAAGGAGAGGAAAATGAAAATGAAAACGATTACTAAGCTGATTTCTTCTGTCTCAGCGATTGCCTTTGTGACGGTGGGGGCGTCTGTTGCCTCAGCGCAACAGCAGGACCAGTCTAACCAGACATTGGAAGAGGCGGCGTCAAATTCCGGTGCGGCATCGTCTCGGTCGCGGGACGCAATGGTGCTGGACGAAATCATCGTAACGGGATCAAGTATCCGAGGCGTGCCACCAATCGGATCGAATCTTATTGGTGTCTCTCGTCAGGATATCGAGATTATCGGCGCGGCTACGACGCCGGATTTACTCGCTAGCGTACCGCAGCTGAGTAGCTTCAATACGGCGCCTAAGGCTAGCCGGGATGGGTTCGGTTCGTTTGCGCCGGGTCTTCGCAGCTTGCCGCCAAGCGCGACGTTGGTACTCATGAATGGTCACCGGTTGGTCGGTGCGGGGGCGAATGAGACAAACCCTGATTACCCACTTATCCCTAGTCTGGCGATAGAACGGGTCGAGATCGTCGCAGACGGCGCATCATCGATCTATGGTTCGGACGCGATCGCAGGGGTTGTGAACTTTATCACCCGGAAGCGTTATTCGGGCTTCGAAGCCTCGGTCAATTACGGGATGGCAGATGATTATCATTCATTTTCCTTGAATGGCTTGGCGGGCCATGATTGGGGAAGTGGCTCTGTTATGGCTGCGTATCAATATACAGAAAACGGTAATATCACCGGCGGAGATCGTGATTATCGCTCTCTGGACTTTCGGGAATCTGGGGGCGTTGATACACGCTCAGTAAATTGTGTTTCCCCCAATGTGCTGGTCGGTGCGACAATTTATGCGGCCCCTAACTTGGCCCCTAATACAACAAATTTCTGCGATAACGGTGCGGTGGCGGATCTTTTTCCAAAATCCCGCCTGCATAGTGCGTTTCTGACAGCTCAACAGGATTTAAGCGATAATGTCACACTATGGGGTGACCTTTTATATTCGGATCGTAAAGATATAATTCAAGTAGCACCTCCCGTTCAGGCAGTGACGATCAGCAATACGAACCCGTTCTTCGTGGCTCCTCCAGGTTCTGGAGCAACTGTGGAGACTGTCCTGTATCGTCCTGATAATCTTTATGGGTCCAGCTATCTTGAGAATACCGACCGTAAAAAAGTAGGAAACTCGTCTGCTGGCGTTGATGTGCGATTGCCGGGCGATATGAATTTAAGCGTTTACGGAACGTTGGATTGGGCGACAAACACCGCATTTATTCCCACAATCAACCCTTATGCGCTTGCAGTGGCCGCGGCCGGGACGACAACTGCGACGGCTCTTGATCCGTTTGGCCAAGGTACTTCTTCTGCGGTTGCCGATGTCATCACGGACTACTCGACCAGTGTCACCGTCCGGCAACGGACTTACTTGGGCGCAGTTAAGGTTGATGGGCCGCTAGTGGACCTGCCCGCCGGAGAACTGAAAGTTGCAGCGGGTGCCGAGTATCGGCGCGAGACGTTCGACCAGGAAGGATTCGTCGGAACATTTCCTGTGCCTGAGAGCCTAAGTCGGAATATTTATTCCGTCTTTGGTGAAATCTTCGTGCCTATATTTGGTGCTGGCAACGAAGCACCATTGCTGCATAGTCTTTCTCTATCATTGTCTGGTCGATATGATCATTACAGCGATTTCGGATCGACGACCAATCCGAAGGTTGGGGTTAACTGGGAACCAATGGAGGGGCTTACTCTTCGTGGCTCGTACGGTCGCTCATTCAGAGCGCCGGGTATGCGTCAAGTCGGTGCTACCGTTGGGGCATATTATTTTGATGCTCCGACCGCAGCCGTTCTGGCTCGTGATCCAGCGCGCGGCGCGGCACAAGTCAATACGGTTTATTTGCTTGGCGGTAATAGTGGGCTTCAGCCTGAAGAGGCCCGGACATATTCATTCGGTATCGACTTTCAGCCAAGCTTCCTTCCGGACCTCCGTGCGAGCTTAACGTTCTATGACATTAAGTTTACCGGTGTGATTGGAACGCCGCCAACATCCCTTATATTCACGGACCCGACGTTCTCATCGGTTGTTTACCGCGATCCGTCCGCAACGCAACTCTCCAGCCTGCTGGCGCTTGCAGTCCCGGTCAATTTGCCAACGCCGCTGCCAGCGATTGGTAATTTGTTGGATCAACGTCTCAATAATTTCGGTATTCGCAAAACCAATGGCTTGGACTTTAATCTTAGCTATCGACGGTCAACGGACTTTGGCTCCGTATTTGCGGGCTTGACGGGTAACTATATTCTAAAATTTGACACTCAACTTTCGCCGGCTGCTCCTGTATCTGACAGCTTGCACCTCGGCGTACCTCGCGCGACAGTCAGGGCGACGGCCGGTTTCACAGCTGGTTCTGTCGGTGTCGTGGGCTTTGTCAATTATCGCGGTGGCATCACAAACATGTTCAGTACGCCTACGGGGACAAGCGAGTATAAGGCTGGTTCTTATACGACTGTCGATTTGCGTGTCTCTTGGACGTTGCCGGATGATGGTTATGTGGCTGGTTCGGAGCTTGTTTTGCAGATCAACGACCTCTTTGATAAGAAGCCGCCGTTCTTTCCAGGAACAGACGGTATTGGCGGCAACTATAATCCGATCGGACGCTTCGTAGCCCTTAATCTACGAACAACCTTCTGATTTTGTCGAAGTAATTGTTTGTGGCAGCTGCCACGCGTACTAAATTTTCCGCAGGAGATAGTGAACATTCGTCGCCGTCTCCTGCGCCGTAACCAGTGTTCCCCATGAAGATTGGGGCAATAGTACATGGTGTGGTGGTACGCTGACGCGAACGGTCCTTTTGGATTATTTGGCAACGCGACTTGTCAGATATAAAATTCCCCGTACGATTGATTTCGTTAATAAACCCGTTCGGAGTGACGCTGGCAAAGTCAGACGCTCCAACTTGAATTCAGGAGCCGCAGTATGACTGGAATGCCTCAATCCGAAGATCAGATAAAATATCCCTCGCGTTTATCGGCGTGGTCTGTGTTATCTATTCTTGCTTTTACTTATATGTTTTCCTTTCTGGATCGGCAGATATTGACTCTGTTGATTGACCCGATCAAGACCGATCTGCAGATCACAGATACGGAAGTCAGCCTGCTTAGCGGCCTTGCCTTTGCCATTGTTT
>JAESRB010000264.1 GCA_016764855.1 Emcibacter sp. | reverse complement strand
GTGCGGTAAGAGCGCACCGCTCCGCTGGTAACAGGGGAGGCAGGGTAAACCCCACCGGGTGCAAAATCGAATAGGAACGTCGGTCTTCGCAAGAAGACAGCCCTTCTTCCGGGGTGTCGTTCGGGTAGATTGCAAGAGTGTGCTGGCAACAGTATGCCTAGATGAATGGTCATCCATCTGGTTCGCTTTTGGGCGAACCGGGGGACAGAACCCGGCTTACAGACCATCTGGATATTTTATTTTTTCGTCTTTTCCCCTGCTTTGCCAGATGAGGACGTATGCTTGGCCGTAAATATTATAAGAGTGTATCGGGCAGTATATGAAAGGCTGACAGAGGTGGGAAAAATCTATACCCTATGGTCAAAAATATAAGTTATCAAAAACAGGGGATAATAGATGCCACTCTTTAAAGATTTTCTCATATTGATCATAGGCGGCTGTTCGCTGGTTCCGACCACCATTGCAGCACAGGAGGTCACGGATAAACTAACGATCACACGGATAACATCCAGTCCGGCGCTTTCAGGAAGTTCCCCGCAGGATGTTAAATTCTCCCCGGATGGTACGCGGGTGACGTTTCTGCGTCCGAACGCAGCGGATTATAAGGTGCTTGATCTGTGGGAATATAATCTTGCAGACAAACAGGCAAGACAGCTCGTGGCGGCATCGTCCCTTATGAAGGGCGCAGAAAAGATATCTCAGGTTGAACGGGCCCGACGGGAACGGATGCGCATAACCAGCCGGGGTATCGTGTCCTATTCATGGTCGAAAGCGGGGGATAAGCTGCTTTTTCCGCTGTCAGGGGATCTGTATCAGTATGTCCTGGAAAGTGGCAAGGTGGACCGGTTAACCCATTCGCCGGAGGATGAAACCGATAGCCGATTTTCTCCGAAAGGCAATTATGTATCCTATATTCTGGATCATAATATTCATATCGTGAACGTTCAGTCTGGCAAGTCCCGCGTGCTGACCAAATCGAAATCGCCCACCGTCCGAAATGGTAGTGCAGAGTTCATTGCCATGGAGGAAATGGACCGGGATACGGGCTATTGGTGGTCCGAGGATGAAAAATATATAGCCTTTATTCAGTTTGATGAAGCTCCCGTGGAAATGGGCCAGCGTTACGAAATTAACCGGGATGATTTCAAACTGTTGGAGGAGCGTTATCCCCGTGCCGGCACAAATAATGTGACCGTAAAACTTGGCATTATGACCGTTAAAACACGTCGGATAAAATGGGTTGACCTAGGGGAAAATAAGGATATTTATCTGGCGCGGGTGAAATGGCTCCCCGATAACAGTGGGATATTCTTTCAAAAATTAAACCGGGTGCAGGATAAGCTGGAGCTTATCTTTGCTGAGGCTAAATCCGCTAAAACCAGACCTATATTGACGGAAACATCAAAATATTGGATCAATTTACAAAAGAACCTGAAATTTATCAAACAGGGGCAGGAATTCCTCTGGGCTTCGGAACGTAGCGGCTTTAATCATCTGTATCATTATAAATCCGATGGCCGTTTAATCGGGCAATTGACCGACGGAGATTGGGTTGTCAGTCGTATTATGCAAGTGGATGAAGCCACTAATGAGGTATATTTTTCCGGTAATGCGGATGGTCCGGTGGAACGTCACTTATATAGGGTGAAATTGTCAGATCATAAGGTCAGTAAACCGTTGCGTCTGTCGCAAAAAGGCGGGTGGCATGATTTTGTCTTTCCCGAGGTGGGGACCGATTATATTGATTATTATTCGGACCCTAAGACGCCAAAACAAGTTTCTATACATGGGAGAGACGGCGCGTTTATAACTTGGATTGATGAAAATTCCTTGGCGGAGGGGCATCCCTATTATCCTTATCTTGCGGATCATATTGTACCTGAATTTGGTAAATTCAAGGGGCCAATGGGAGTTGATCTTCATTACCGCATGTATAAGCCGAAAGATATGGAGAAAGATCGGCAATATCCGGTGATGTTCGCCCTATACGGCGGACCACATGTTCAATTGGTGCGGCGGACCTGGGGGGATGATTTTAATCAATTTATGGCGCAGAATGGATATATTGTGTTCACGCTTGATAACCGGGGCAGTTATAACCGTGGTGTAGAATTCGAAGGGGTTATACAGGGCCAGTTTGGTAAAGCGGAAGTGGAGGATCAGGTCGCCGGTGCCGAATTCCTGAAAACATTAGATTTTGTTGATCCGGACAGGATCGGGATGTATGGGCATAGTTACGGCGGATTTATGACATTGATGTCACTGTTCAAGGCTCCCGATATCTTTAAAGTTGGGGTTGCCGGGGCGCCGGTTACCGAATGGCGACTATATGACACGGCCTATACGGAACGTTATTTGGGCCACCCCCGCGACAATCAGGAAGGGTATGAGCGCAGCAGTGTCTTTCCCTATGTGAATGACCTAAAAGGTAAATTGCTGCTCATTCATGGAATGGCCGATGACAATGTGATATTTAACAATAGCAGCATGTTGTTGGATGAATTACAGAAGAATGCGGTGCAGTTTGATTTTATGGCCTATCCGGGGCAGACACATAGAATAGGCAGCGACAAAATGCGCAAACGGCATTTGCTGGATTTGATAAAGCGGTATTTCGATGACAATCTTTAGGAAGTTGTCGGCTTTGGCAAGCCATTGGACTTTAGGATTCTAATAGGAGAAATAATGCTTAAAAATTCGAGAAACCCACAGCAACAAAGGCCCCGTCTTGAAAAAAAAGATTAATTTTTATCTTTTATTAAGGATGGCCGAATAAAATATTACTGAGTATGTATAAAATAAGAAAGTGGTGGCGTAGATGACAAATGAAAATATTAGTCAGGGAGTGAGGGCCGCATTAAGCTCAATGCGGCAACATAACAGAAGAACAGTAATTCAATCAGCAACGTTGAAAATTGGGAATTTCGATTTTGATTGTACAGCCTATGATATTTCTCTGGGCGGCATTCGGTTGAAGGTTGACATGCCGATTAAGCAGGGCACAAATGTTTTTGTCCAACTGAGGAATAAAATAAAACAAACGGCCAGAGTTGTTTGGGCTGCAGATGGTTTTATGGGGCTTAGTTTTACAGAAAATCCAGAATCCGTGAAAGTTGGCTTAGGTAGTCTGGCCAATGGATTAACTTGAATAATTAATATATATAATGCGTATCATGGGGCGGCACAAAATATCATGTGCCGCTTTTTTTATGGTGAAGCGATAGCGATCATTTCCGATTAAGCCGGGAGATTGTATCTGTTGTACGGACTAAAATATTATACGGCTTTATGTTTTATTTTTTGACTAAAATGGATTGTATATGAGTAACGTTGATCAAGAAGTTGATGAAGAAAATCGTCGGCGCTATGGGCGTCAGCATGTTTTATTGAAGGCTCGTCTGGATACTGGGGAATATGAATTTGAGTGTGTTGCCTATGACCTGTCCTTAAGCGGGGCCCGGATCAAGCTAAACCTTCCTTTGCAAACTCAATGTGAAGTTTGGTTGATAGTAAAGGACAGCCCGCATATTCCCGCAAAAGTAATACGGGTAAACGAAGGCTTTATCGGCCTTGAATTTTCTTTGCCGCCGGAGCAGATATCAAAAATGCTGGGAAATATTGGTTCCCAGTTGCCAAAGGCATAAATATTACTTCTGTTTTCGGGGCTCATATTCTTGTGTTGTGAGCTGCCGGGGGCTTCTTGCCGATTTGAGTTGGGAACGATTCTGCCGAGTCTTTGCAACTGAAGAGCAAGGCTGTCTCGAAATTGCCGTATTTTCCCGTAAAAATTTTACCACATGATTATTTTTCTTGTCCTGTAGAGATTATAGACTCTACGGGACGATTTCGCCTATCTATTTATAAAATAAAGCTAAATTTATGTTTGTAGCCTCTGTTAACGCCTTGTTAACCAAAGATCAGTACCATCTAATCCCATTGACTACCCATGCAGTACCATGTTATCCCATTAAGTGTGTAAAGGGAGAAGCGAAGGTGCGCTTTTTATAGGATCATATAATATAATATTCCGGGGTTGGGAATGCCATTATTTACGTCGACATATACCAATAAGGTAGATAAGAAAGGCCGTGTATCGATTCCGGCGGCGTTTCGCTCGACATTGCCGGTTGATGATCAGTCGGTTGCGGTCTTCCCCTCACTGGTTAGCAAGGCCATCGAAGGCTTTGATTATCAATATCTTGAACATATCAGCGAACGGTTGAGCAACTTTGATATGCTGACCACGCCAAGTCTGACGCAGGACCCTGCTGCTAAAATCCTATCCAGAAGCATTACTATTTCATTTGACGGCGACGGGCGTATTGTTCTGCCTCAGGATCTGATGAGCCATGCGGGCATTACGGACCGGGCGGTTTTTGTCGGCCTTGGCCGGACTTTCCAGATTTGGTCGCCAGCGGAATATGAAGCCGCCGTAGCACGGAGTGAAACCACATGAATGAAGGGGCTGATACATCATATGACCCGCGCCATTTTCCGGTTATGCGTGATGAGGTTCTGGACATGGCCGCGCCGCAGGATGGGGAAATATTCATCGATGGGACTTTCGGAGCCGGGGGCTATAGCCGGGCTTTGCTGGAATCGGCAAATTGCACCGTTTATGCTATCGACCGTGACCCTAGTGTTCAGGCAACGGCGGATCAATTGGCCGCAGAATTTCCCGGACGGTTTCATTTGTTGCCGGGATGTTTTTCCCAAATGGACGATCTGTTAAAGGCAGCGGGCGTGGAAAAGGTGGATGGCGTTCTGCTTGATATTGGCGTTTCTTCCATGCAGTTTGATGATGCGGAACGGGGTTTCTCATTTCAGAATGACGGCCCGCTCAGTATGCGAATGAGTGATGAGGGATTAAGCGCCGAAGATGTCGTGAATGATATGGCGGAAGACGATCTTGCGAATGTTATTTATCAATATGGTGAAGAAAAAAAATCCCGCCGCATTGCAAAAGTCATTGTCGAAGTTCGTTCTCAAGGCCGGATTACTCGGACAACTCAGCTTGCAGGAATTATTGAGAAAGCTATCGGTTACAAGCGTTATATCAAAGGAAAAAAACAGATACATCCCGCGACCCGCACGTTTCAGGCTCTGCGAATCTATGTCAATGATGAACTGGGAGAGCTGGAGCGCGGACTTGTGGCGGCGGAACATATTCTGGGGCCGGGGGGGCGGTTATGCGTAGTATCCTTTCATTCTCTGGAAGACCGGATCATCAAAAAATTCTTTAAACAGGCCAGTGGCGATATCCCACGCGGCTCAAGACATCTGCCCCAGCCAAAGGACCGGACCGGACAGGCGGAGCAGGCACCCGCTTTCAAAATGGTTGTTCGGGGGGCTGTGAAGCCCTCACGGAAAGAAATTGAGAAGAATGTCCGTTCAAGGTCAGCAAAATTACGTTGTGCCAGTAGAACCGATGCCGCGTTTCGGGGGGGCAATAAAAGTAGGGCCGGTGCCGGAAATAAAGCCGGAGATAAACGATGATCAGGGTAGTGGCAGGATTTTTTGTGTTGATGGTAATGATTTCAGCAGGCACCGTATATAGCCTGAAGGAAACAACCGGGCGGCTCGAGAGCCGCAAGCAACAGCTTTCTGCCCAGATTTTAAATGACCGGTCCGCGATCAAGGTGTTGCGGGCGGAAATGGCGTATTTATCACAGCCAGAACGGTTGCAAAAATTGAGCCAGCGTTTTCTGGCTCTTTCGCCTTCCCGTCCTTATCAGATGGCGCATAGCGTGAATTCTATTGCTGGCCGCGAAGGTTTGCAAACGGCCACATTGCCGGTGGATGAGTTTCCTTTGCTGTTGCCTCAGGAAAAGCCCGCGTTTCATAAAAAGAAATATAATAGCCCCGCAGTTTTGGTGTCTTATCCGGTCACAGCAACACCGTCAGAGAAATTTTCCCTGAAGAATGTTTCTTTGAAGAAATCTCCCCTGAAAAAAGCTTCTCTGAAGAAAATACGGGTGAGTAAGGAATTTGTGAAAAAGAAAAAAGTCAGCAAGGCCAATTTTTATGAGCGTATTTCCCTGAAATTGGGAGAAGGTCAATGAGGTCTGCGGATCTTCATATTGAGGGGGCAAAGTTTGCGGCTATCGAAGTCGCACGTAACCGTTTAATTGTGCCGATTTTTTTGTTTATTCTGGGATTCTCGGTGTTGGTTATCCGGCTGATATCCATTAGCATGTTTGAGAATATTTCGGATCAAATCATTCTGGCCGGGTCTGCGAAAGTAGAAATCGTTCAGGATAGAGTTGATATCATGGATCGTAATGGGATTATTCTGGCAACTAACTTGTCGGCGCCGTCCTTGGCGGTGCGTCCCCGGATGATCACGGACCCAGAGGATGTCGCGGATAAAATCGTCGCTGTATTACCGGAATTAAACCGAACCCGTGTGTTGAACAAGCTTAAATCTTCCAAGCATTTTCTTTATCTCAAGCGTAATTTGTCGCCGACGCAGGTCTGGAAAATAAATGCGCTGGGCTTTCCGGGATTGATTTTGGAAGAGGCGGAAAAGCGGGTCTATCCTCAGGGAAAACTGGCCTCCCATGTCTTGGGTTATGTGGATGTGGATAATAAGCCGCAAGCAGGTGTGGAAAAGTTTTTCAATGAGCATCTGTCTAATCCGGAACGTACGGATGATCCGTTATTCCTGTCTCTTGATGTGCGGGTGCAGCATGTCATGCGGGAAGAATTGTCTTTTGCTATGGATAAATTCTCGGCAAAGGGTGGGGCGGGTATTGTGATGGATGTTCGGACCGGAGAGATATTGGCGATGACATCGCTGCCCGATTTTGACGGCAATGGATCGATACAGCCGGGTGCGCCGGAAATGAAAAACCGCAATATTCTGGAGCCCTATGAAATGGGATCCGGGTTCAAGACATTTACCATCGCGATGGCATTGGATTCCGGTGTGGTAAAATTGTCCGATGGATTTGATGCTACAGTGCCCCTGAAGGTAGGGCGGCGAACCATTCATGATGACCATGCAAAGAAACGCATATTGAGTGTGCCGGAGATTTATACCTATTCCTCTAATATCGGGGCGGCCCTGATTATTAGGGAGGTCGGTATTGAGCATCAAAAGAATTATCTTCAGAAATTTGGCATGTTGACAAGTCGAGTATTGAACTGACCGGACTGTCCCGACCGATCTTGCCACAGCATTGGGGCGAAATTCAATCCATGACCGTATCATACGGTCACGGGATCGCGGTAACGCCCCTTCATCTGGTGGAGGGAGTTGCCTCTGTTGTTAATGGCGGACGCCTTATTCCTGCCACCTTAATTCGTAAAGATAATGGCCAGGAAGATACGGCAGATTCCCGCGATCATTTTCCCGGCGACTTTGCCAGGAATGATAGCTACACACAGGTTATATCGTCTGATACCAGCCGGAAAATGCGTCATCTGATGCGGTTGGCGGTGGATTATGGTAGTGGCGGAAACGCGTATGTAGAGGGCTATCGTGTTGGGGGTAAGACCGGGACGGCTGAGAAAGTGATTAATGGGCGTTATAGCCGGAAAGATAAAATCACCTCCTTTGTGGGGGTCTTTCCCATGGATGATCCGAAATATGTGATTTTTGCCATGCTGGATGAGCCCCACGGAACGGAAGATACGTTTTATCGGGCAACAGGCGGTTGGATTGCAGCCCCTGTCGTTGGGCGCGTTATTCGGCGGATTGGACCTATGCTTGGTGTGGCGCCCAAGATGAATGTTGAAACAAAATATCAGGATTTGATACTGGTAAATGCAAAGTAATTAGAATAGGAAAAAGATGAAACTCAGTTCACTGTTACAGGATAAGGCAATAGGCCGTGATGTGGATATCACTGGTTTGACTGCTGATAGCCGAGCGGTGAAAACAGGTTTTCTCTTCGCAGCCCTGCCGGGAACGCAAGTAGATGGGGCGAAATATATTCAGGCTGCCATAAAGGCTGGGGCCGTAGCCATTCTGTGTCGTCCCGATGCTATTCAGGATAATGATGATATTGTTTGGATCAGTGATCTTATACCCGCCCGACTTTTTGCTCATATTGTATCGCGTTATTTCGATCGGCAACCGGATGTTATTGCGGCGGTTACAGGGACGAATGGCAAGACATCTGTGGCCTCTTTCACGCGGCAAATATGGGAATATATGGGCTATAAGGCGGGAATGGTTGGAACGCTTGGGATCAGTGCGCCAGGCATAGATCGGCAGACCGGCATGACAACGCCGGACCCGGTCACGCTGCAATCGGCTTTGAGTGAGCTATGTGACGCAGGTGTGGATCATGTTGTATTTGAGGCCTCCAGTCACGGGCTTGCCCAATATCGTTTGGATGGGACGCATGTTTCTGTGGCGGCCTTTACCAATTTGACCCGGGAGCATTTTGATTATCACGGAAATCAGGAAAATTATTATTATGCCAAGGCCCGCTTGTTTGGTGAGGTCATGAAACCGGGTAGTGTTGCCGTATTGAATGCCGACAGTCCGGCGGTGATGGAAGTAGCGGACATATGTTGGGCGCGGGCGATCGAAGTGATTAGCGTAGGGCATCATCGGGGCGATATTCGCCTGTTGCGTCAACGGGTGTCCGAACTGGGGCAGGAAATTACGATCAATTACAAATCTGAAATTTATGATTTGACGCTGCCTTTGATTGGCGATTTTCAGGCTATGAACGCGCTTATGGCTGTTGGGCTTGTTATCGGCAGCGGCGGTGATGTGAAGCTGGCCTTTAAGGCATTATCATACCTGAAAGCGGTGCCGGGCCGGATGGAGCAGGCAGGACGTCACGCATCCGGGGCCAGAGTATATGTGGATTATGCGCATACGCCAGATGCGCTGGAGGTGGTTCTTAAAGCCATACGGCCCCATGCCAAAGGTAAATTATCCGTTGTTTTTGGCTGCGGCGGCGACCGGGATACGGGGAAACGTAAAATCATGGGTGGCCTTGCGGCACAATATGCGGACCGGGTTTATGTCACTGATGATAATCCGAGAAGCGAAGATGCGGCTGTGATCCGTTCTCAGGTTATGGAAGGCTGCCCGGAAGCTTTTGAAATTTCAGATCGGGATATTGTGGTTTTGCCTGAAACAAGATTGATAGCCGTGGCGAGATAACCGCCATATAAACAACCCAAGATGACCTGAACAACTTCCAGGCCATTGCCCATCGCATACGCAATCGTGTCGCCTGCCTGCAATC
>JAESRB010000263.1 GCA_016764855.1 Emcibacter sp. | reverse complement strand
CTCTACTTTTAAAGTAACCAGTTTGCCAGTCTGGGTTTTGCTGGGGGTTGTATTTTCAATTTTGAACTGTTCATCGTAGGGAATTTTGGTCTGTTCTTCGGCCATTTCATGACCATTTTCAGGATCAATTTTTGGGCCAAGGTCATGATTATTCATGCCCAGAGCATGATAAAGCTTTTGCGCGGGTGGCCAAATGTCGCTGATGCTTGTCTGAAAGATCAGGAAGCTACCAACAATGACAACTACAAAGGCACCAAGGCCATACCATCCCCATAGAATATCACCATGTTTATGATTTTGAAGGGCCGGCAGGTTAGAGCCTTTGGGTAGGGGACGAGGGCGTTTTTTACGGCGGGCACGCTTGATGGCAAACTCATCTTCGCCTGTATCATCACCAGTATCCTGGGTTTTGTCTATTTCTGTGCTGTTATTTTTACCCGCGTTTTGGGCATTGTCAGCTCTTCCGCCATCCGAAGAATCATTTTTAGAATCATTTTCAGAATCTGGCGGGGTCTGAGTTTCTGGCCCTGTGGCCTCGGCCTGATCCACCATGGGGGTATCAGCGTCCGGGGCTGGTTCTTTCCAGCTATGTTTGCATTTGGCACATCTAACCATCCTGCCACTTGGCAAAAGGGCTGCTGGGTCAATAACGTATCTTGCAGAACATTCGGGGCAGGTCAGGATCATTCAGAAGCCTGTAACTCTTATTATGTTATGGGTATATAGCTTTGTATGGTTATAATCTGATGAAATGATTAACGCAAGAGCCCAGACGCTACATCTAATTATGAGTTTACGGTCAGGGCTGGAGTTGCTATTGTTAGCCACAGGATTTGAGTGAAACATAGATAAGAAAAAGAGGCAGATTTTAAGTGATCCATTTTGAAAATGTTGGCATGCGGTATGGCATGGGATCGGAAGTATTAAAGGATATCTCCTTTACTCTGAAGCCGGGGTCATTGCATTTCCTGACCGGACCCAGCGGGGCTGGCAAGACCAGCCTGTTAAAGCTGATGTATCTGGCGCACCGGCCGTCACGTGGCAAAATAGAGATGTTCCACGAGGATATGGTCAAGGTCCCCCGGCGGGACTTGCCCAAATTTCGACGGCGAATCGGTGTGGTGTTTCAGGACTTTAGACTACTGGATCATCTTACGGCGGTTGAAAATGTGGCCCTTCCTTTGTGGATTGCCGGGGGCAAAGGGGTTGAAATCGAAGAACATGTGGAAGAATTGCTGACTTGGGTTGGCCTTGAAGGCCGGATGAAGTCACGCCCCCCCACATTGTCCGGTGGGGAGAAACAGCGGGTTGCCATTGCCAGAGCGGTGATCAAGCGGCCTGACCTGTTGCTGGCGGATGAACCAACGGGGAATGTCGACCCAGCCATTGCGAAACGGATCATGCATTTGTTCGTTGAATTGAACAAGCTGGGGACAACGACGGTTATTGCGACCCATGACATGGGATTGATCAAAAAGGTTAAGGCAGACCGTATGCACCTGAGCGACGGACGCCTGCAATTCATCCGGGCCGGGGAACAGGGACCGGAAGAAGAGCTTAATTCAGCTTCTTTTGAGCCGCATAATCTTGATCAAAAGGAATTTGGACCCCGGAATTATAAAGGAGAGGGGCAACGATGATAAAAGCTATTCATTTTTTGCCCGATGAGAAAAATCATGAGGCAACGCGGTTGCTGCCCTATGTGATGGCGGTGATGGTATATTTAAGTGCGTTGGCCCTTATGGGGAGCATGATGCTGCATAAAGGTTTTGGCGAATGGACGGATAGCTTGAGCAACCGTTTGACCGTTCAGATTACCACTGCCGATTCGGTCGCGCGGGATGCCCAGTTAACGGCGGTTATCGGGCTTTTAAGGAAAACACCGGGTATTGAGCATGTTCGGGCGTTGAATGAGGTTGAAATTAAAAAATTGCTGGAACCATGGCTCGGGGTGGGCAATGTAACAGATGATTTGCCGGTGCCGGATATCCTCGATGTTACGGTCAGTCGCAACCTGACGGTTAATCTGGATGCCTTGCGCAGTATGTTGGCCAAGGTATCTGAAAATATCCATCTGGATGATCATCAGCAATGGCTGGGGCGGTTCTTGCGGTTGATGGATATGGTAGAATATACCGCTCTGGGGATTCTGTTGCTGGTGGTGTTGGCGACCGTATGTATCGTTATATTTGGCACCAAAGCTGGGATGGCGGAAAATCGGGAAACCATTGCAATCATGCATCACCTTGGGGCGCAGGATGGCATGATCGCAGGGGCCTATCAAAGCCGTTTCATGAAATATGGTTTAAAAGGCGGAATCATCGGACTAATTCTGGCCTTTATTACGCTTGTATCGTTGATATATCTGTCTCGCGACTTGGCCTCGGGCTTGATCAAAATGCCGGAATTGCCCATTGTGCAGGTGTCTGTGTTGTTGGTGATTCCTTTTTGTGCGGCTATGATCTCCATGTTGACAGCTCGGATTACAGTCATGCGGGACTTGGCGCGGATGGTTTAGGGGGCGGTATCTTATGAAATATATATATTATTTCTTTCTTGGGCTTATCCTGATTTGGGTAGGGGGGCTGTTTCATTTTGTGTATGGCCTTTCTCAGGTCGAGATGCCAACGGACCGGAAAACCGATGGTATTGTCGTTTTGACCGGAGGAAAGAACCGGCTGCAGGAGGCGGTGAGTCTTCTGGAAAAGGGCGTGGGCGGCAAGCTTTTCATTTCAGGCGTGAATGCAAAAGTTACAGAAACAGAATTGCGGGCTGTATTGGGCAGTTCCAAGGAACTTGCCGATTGTTGTATCGAAAGCGGTACCAAAGCGCAAAATACCGTCGGCAATGCGCAGGAAGTTTCCCTGTGGGTGGCCAAAAACCATATATCATCCATCAGAGTCGTTACGTCGTTGGAGCATATGCCCCGCGCCTTGGTGGAGATGCAGCATTTTATGCCGGGCCTGACGATGATTGCTCATCCTGTGGGGCAATGGCGGCCTGAGAATATCCGCTTTATGTCTTTGGTGCGGGAATATAGTAAATATCTCGTTAGCTTATTTCGGACGAACATACTTGATATGCGGACGGAATAATCCCATATGGGTAACGGAGTAAACATGAGAAGTATTTTTTTAGGAATTGAGTGAGGGTTATGCAGGTGCGGTCGTCTATTTTTCAGGCTGTCTTTTATATTTGGGGGGCGGTATGTTGCCTTATTTGGGTGCCGTTTCTTTATATTCCGGGAGTTCCCCGGCGGTGGCATGCGGCATTCCAGACTTTTTGGTGCCGCAGCGTACGTTTTTGGATGTGGCTGATCCTGGGATTGACGATGGAAGTGCGTGGCCGGGAGAATATCTCTGATACGGCGGTGATTTATGCCATGAAGCATCAATCCATGCTGGATACTTTCATCATGCATTCTATTTTGAAAGACCCGACGTTTATTATGAAGGAAGAGCTGCTTAATATCCCTTTGTATGGGCGGTTATGTGATAAAGTGGGCAATATCCCCATCGACCGGGAGATGGGCATGGCGTCCATGAAGAAGATGCTGGTGCAGTCTCGCAAGGAAATCCGGGATGGCAGGTCAGTGATTATATTTCCCGAAGGGTCCCGCGCCACGCCGGGGGAGAAACATCCTTATTTACCCGGTATTTTCGGGATATATAAATATCTTAAAGTCCCAGTGGTCCCTGTCGCGGTGAATACAGGTCTTTACTGGCCCCGAAATGGTCAGATGAAGAAGGGGGTATTTGTTATTGAATTCCTGCCGCCTGTGGAGCCGGGTATTCAAAAAGATGATTTTATGGGGAAAATTGAAGAGGCCATAGAAACGGCCAGTCAAAAATTATTAACGGTTTG
Source organism: Emcibacter sp. (assembly GCA_016764855.1). Lineage (GTDB taxonomy): Bacteria > Pseudomonadota > Alphaproteobacteria > Sphingomonadales > Emcibacteraceae > Paremcibacter. Next base: position 9,647 of record JAESRB010000263.1, on the reverse strand, counting down.
ATTATCCGGGAAAAAATATGCGTTTAAAACTTTTAATCTCCACCGTTTTATTTCTCATTCTGAGCTATAGCTTCTTTTGGTATTATATGGCCGGGGAACTGGAAGATACGATTGAGATCTGGGCCGATGAGCAAAAGTCGAAGGGCCTTAGTTTTCAATATGAAGAGAGTGAGATTTCGGGCTTTCCCTATCGTTTGGAGTTCAGTTTCAAGAATTTAAAAATCATTAAAACCAATGGGAACCGTCTGCCCATCCTCTTTACATCCCCTCGGATTACATGGATTGCTTTTCCGTGGCGCATAACCCATGGCGTGATCTTTAGTGAGGGCGGGGGGCTGCGGATTGGTCGTCGCCGATATCCAGAAATGCTTGTGGGATTTGGTAAAAGCCGGGCATCGGTCGTGTTGGACCCGGTCATGGGTAAGTTTCAGCGGGCTTCATTCGTTCTGGAGGGGGTCACTTGGGCCACGGGCGAGAATGCCAGAGAGGGCAAACAGTCCAGAGTCAGACAAGTAAAACTGCATATCATGCGTCCTGCACCGCCAGCACAAGTTCATGATATGGAACTGCCCGTACAGATGAAATTATATCTGGAGGCGGATGATTTTGACCTGATGCCGGATGTATTCGACAATAGGATGGCACAGATTACAATTGACCTTCAGCTACATGGGGAAGAACTGCCGGACTATTCAACGGGGGGCCTGTCTCTCTGGCGGGACTATGGGGGAACCTTGGCGGTTAAGAATTTTGAAATTACGTCCGGAAAAATGCACATGGAGTTGGGCGGGGAAGTCACCTTGGACCAGGATTTAAAACCGCTTGGGGCATTCTCTGGCAAATTGGCTTCGGTGCCGCAAATAACGGCGATCCTGTCGGCCAATCCAACATTTCAGCAAGAACCGGGGCGTCTTGTCCTACAGGAACTGAATAGTATGGGACGACTGGCCGGGAATGAGGATAAAGAAGCCCGGGACTTTGCGGTGAGTCTACAAAATGGTTTGCTCTACCTTGGCTCTATTGCCACATGGGAGTTGGCCCCTGTTGTAGAATAGCGGAAAAAATTAAGGGAAGGCGTGTAGCCTGCGTGGCGCGAGAACGCGGACTAGGCGCTTTATCGCCGCGAACCGAACCGGAACTACCTTAGGGTTCTGTTTTTTTCGAGTGCAGCGATTTAACGACCAAGGGGAGTGCAGCCTGCGTGGCGCGAGAACGCAAATTAGACGATTCATCACAGAAGAATAAATCCCGCTTTATTCTTCTGTGTGACGACCAAAGTCAGTTACGTCTTCTTCCTGTCCGGCTTCGATGATCTGTTGGCGAATACGGCGGTTGCGGTCAAACAGCTCAAACAATTTGTCGCCCTCATCATACCGGATGGAGCGTTGCAGGGCGGTCAGGTCTTCGCTGAAACGGCCAAGCATTTCTAACACGGCCTCTTTGTTGTTCAGGAAGACATCACGCCACATGGTGGGATCAGAGGCGGCGATACGGGTAAAGTCCCGGAACCCCCCGGCCGAATATTTGATGACTTCGGAGTTGGTGACTTCTTCCAGATGGCGGGCGGTTCCGACAATGTTATAGGCGATCAGATGGGGCAGATGGCTGGTGATCGCCAGAACCATGTCGTGATGTTCCGGGGTCATATGCTCGACCTTGGAGCCGAGGGCCTGCCAGAATTTTTCCAGAATTTTGACCATATCAGGATCGGTGCCTTCGGGCGGTGTCAGAATACACCAGCGGCCGTCAAATAGACTGGCAAAACCTGCTTCTGGCCCGGATTGTTCCGTTCCGGCAACCGGATGGCCGGGAATAAGGTGGCAATCTTCGCGGATATAAGGTGATAATGATTTCACAACGTTGGATTTGACCGACCCCACATCCGTCAGGATCGCACCGGCTTGCATATGTGGGCAGAGGGCTTCGCCCAAAGCGCCATATGTGCCAACAGGTGTTGCGAGAATGATCAGGTCTGATCCCTGTATGGCTTCAAGCGGGTCGGACGTGATGTGATCAACAAGGTTAAGAACCTGTACTGTTTGACAATGTTTCTCGTTATTGTCACAGCCAACCAGCCGTTTCGTCACCCCATGTTCCATGATAGCACGGGCAAGGGACGATCCGATCAGTCCCATACCGATTATGGTGATTTGATTAAAGATAACCATGATTATTGCCCCATAAATTCTTTAAGAAGCTGGATCACAGCCCGGTTTTGTTCTTCGGTACCAACGGTCAGTCGCAGGCAGTCTCCTAACCCTTGCCCCGGTAACCAGCGCAGGATATAGCCGCGCTTCAGCAGAAAGTCATTCGCAGCCTCGGCTGTTGCACCTTGGGCTGAGGGAAAACGGATCAGGATGAAATTGGCCACGCTCGGGATGGGATCGAGTCCCATGGAGATCAACTCTGTCCTAAGGTAATTCAGCCATTGGATGTTATGGGCGCGGGCCTTCTTCTCAAAATCTACGTCTTTCACAGCGGCTACGCCGGCCACCTGGGTGACGGAAGGCACATTGAAGGGATCGCGGATGCTATCCAATATACGGGCCACTTCAGGACAAGCATAGCCCCAGCCAAGCCGGAGGGCGGCAAGGCCGTATAATTTGGAAAATGTTCTGGCCATCAGGACATTGCTGGATTTCTTTACCAGTTCAATCCCGGCCTGATAATCTTCTGCAACAACAAAATCTGCATAGGCGCCGTCCAGAACCAACAAGACATTATCCGGGATATTCTGCCAGAGCCGTTCAACTTCCGCAGCGGAAATATAGGTGCCGGTCGGATTGTTGGGGTTGGCCAGAAATATGATCCGAGTCCGGTCGGTCAGGGCCGCCAGAATATTATCCACATTGGCGGTATAGTCAGTATCGTCTACTTCCACAGCAATGCCACCAAAGCTGGTCGCGGCGATGGGATACATCATAAAGCTATGCTTGGGGAAGATCACTTCGTCCCCCGGTGCCAAATAGGCCCTGCAAGCAAGTTTCAGGATTTCATCGGACCCGACACCGCAGACGATCTGGCTGGCTTCAATGTCATATTTCTCCGCGAGAGCTTCCCGCAGGTCATGGTACGAGGCATCAGGGTAACGGTGGAGAGAGGTCGCTTCAGCGTGATAGGCTTCCACAGCCTTTGGGCTGGAACCAAGGGCGCTTTCATTGGAAGACAGCTTTACAGATTTCTCGACGCCGATGGTATGGGATTTACCCCCCACATAGACGTCAAGTTCATTTATCCACGGCCGCGGTTTCAGTCCACTCATGGTGCTTTCCTGATTTTTCTATTATATATCTCCTTTGGGATTATATTCATCTGAAGTAAATTTCAACTGTTCTTTTACCAGATAATGATTATGTTGTTTTTTATGGAACAGAATATAAGCACAGAAATACAAGATGAGGGATGTGCCGCCGTAGTAAATTTGGGGCGGGATGTGCCATTACGACTGGATTCCGGGGAAGAAATCAGCTCCTTCGACGTGGCCTATAAATGCTGGGGTGAGCTGAATGAAGATAAAAGCAATGTGGTGCTTGTCTGTCATGCGCTGACCGGCGACCATTATGTGCGAGGTATCAATCCCATCACCGGAAAACGAGGTTGGTGGGAAACTATGGTGGGACCGGATAAGCCGGTGGATACCAACCGTTATTATGTGATTTGTATAAATGTATTGGGTTCTTGTGCAGGAACCGTGGGACCAGCATCGATTAATCCGGTAACGGGTCAGCTTTATGGCCTTGATTTTCCGGTGATCACCATTGGGGATATGGTTCGGGCGCAAGCGATGTTGTTGGACTATCTCTCCATTGACAGTTTATTCGCGGTGATCGGTGGCTCAATGGGCGGCATGCAGACCCTTCAGTGGGCGGCGGATTATCCTGAGCGAGTAAAAACATGTGTTGCCATTGCGACCACATGGCGGCATTCGGCACAGAATATCGCCTTTCATGAAGTGGGCAGGCAAGCAATCATGGCGGATGTTAACTGGAACCATGGGCGGTATCTTGATGGTGAGGATAAACCTCATGCGGGCCTTGCTGTGGCCCGCATGGCAGCTCATATTACTTATATGTCGGAAAGTGGATTGACCAGCCGTTTTGGCCGTAATCTTCAGGACCGGGACGAGGTGGCCTTTGGCTTTGATGCGGATTTCCAGATTGAAAGTTATCTACGTCATCAGGGTATATCTTTTGTGGACCGTTTTGATGCCAACAGTTATCTCTATATCACACGGGCTATGGATTATTATGATCTGAGTGCGGACTATGACGGGGTTCTGGCCAATGCCTTTCAGGGAACAAAAACCCGTTTCTGTCTGTTGTCCTTTACCTCGGACTGGCTCTATACCACGGTGGAGAGCCGTCATATCGTGCGCTCCCTGAATGCCATAGGGGCGCGGGTGAGTTTTGCCGATATCGAAATGGACAAAGGCCATGACAGCTTTTTGCTTGAATGTCCGGATATGGATGCGGTCGTTCGGGGCTTTCTGCAATCAGAAGCCGATGCGATGGAGGTGCAACTGCCATGAATGATACAGCTTCAAGAGCTTCTGATATCCGGGTGGATTTGCTGGAAATTGCACGGGTTATCGAGCCGGGATCGACGGTGCTGGATGTGGGCTGCGGCGATGGCAGTCTTCTGGATTATCTGGTGCGGGAAAAGCAAGTGGACGGGCGGGGCATTGAACTTAGCCCGGAAGGCGTTAATAAATCTATCGCGAAGGGGCTCTCGGTCATACAGGGCAACGCGGAAGAGGATATTACTTTTTATCCTGACCAATGCTTTGATTATGTGATCCTGAGCCAGACTTTGCAGGCCATGAAGCGGCCGGATGTAATGTTGGAGCAATTGTTGCGTGTGGGACGTAAGGCCGTGGTGTCTTTTCCCAACTTCGGTCACTGGCGGGTGAGGCTCAGCCTTGGGGTATTTGCCACGATGCCGGTCAATAAAACATTGGACTATCCGTGGTATTCAACACCCAACATTCATTTTTGTACGATCCGGGATTTTGTTAACCTATGTGATCAGTTGGATATTCATGTGGAACAGGCTGTGGCCATTAATGCTAAGGGCTATCCCTTGCCGTTTCACAAATTGTTTCTGGCTAATTTAATGGCGACACAGGGTATGTATGTGATCACCAAAAAATAAGCCAGAAATATTTTATAAGAAATATTTTATAAGAAATATTCTATACGTATGGTCTAGAAATCATACAACAGGCCGGCACGGGCAACGGTGTCGGTTTTTTTGCGGCCCAGAGGCGCATCCCGGTCATATAAGATGTCATAAGAGAATTTGCTGCTGAGCGCGCCGTTGATTTTAACTTTCAGCGCAGACTTGCTTTCAACGACATTTTTCTCACCAAAGTAAAAGATCGTGGTGTTGGTAAATTCACTACGCTCATTGATGGTCCAGCCAAAGATGCTGCTGGCAAAGGCATTGATGCTTGTGACGTAGGCTTGACCGGGGAGTTCTTTGGTGAAGAGGATACTTGGACCCGCTTCAATTTTCCAGCTATAGCTATCGTTCTTTATGATCGGATAACCAATACCGAGGGAGGTTGTGATCCGTTCCCGAAAAGCGCCGAACTGGTCATTCTCATATCCGGCAAAACCGGTAAGATATAATTTTTCCGAGAAATCATAATCCAGCTTGTAGGCCAGACCCCATTTTTGTTTGTCCGTGACGCCCGTGTTTTTATTCAGGTCAAGGAAGCTGGTGATGAGATGGTGAAATTTATCCGCATCCCGCTTCAATTTTCCGCCAAAACCAAGTGACTGCTGACTTGTATTACCAGAGGAGCGCAAGTAATTAAGCTCTACTTCGCCGTCCCAGCCATACCAACTGAAATAGCCGGGTTGGTCGGTGACGACTTCTGCTGTCTTGGTCGCGGGGGAAACAGCGGCTGCTTCAACAACGGTTTCTGTCTCAACAACGGGAATAGCCTCAACAACAGGAGCAGATTTCGGGGCCGCCTGATTTTGTCTCAGGTTATCCACAAGTGCTTGAATTTCTTTTGTCGCAGCAGGGTTGGCGCTGATGGCCATTTGGGCAACCAGATCAAGGTTGATGCCATTTTTTTGTTCTGAGGCCACAATAAGCAAATTCATAATATCCGGTGATATGAGACCTTGCGCAGCGGCGGGTAAGGTAAGTAGACATGCCGCGAGCGGTGCTATTACGGTTCTTTTAAAGGTGTTGGGCATTGTTTCACTCTTTATATATTAGGGTATGAGATCATTGCTTAAGGCATATGATCGAACGTTAAATGAAAGACGATTGGGACACTGCTGCTAATACTGGTCAGCTTTGCTAGTTCCTGTAACTTTTTAAGGCCGGAAAGTAAATTGAATTTTTCCACATCCAGAAAAATAATACCATTTTGAAGGACTGTGACGGTTTTTTCAGACAGGCGCAGGATGACAAGCTCTGTATCGATGGTTTGTGTTTGCCCATGCAGGTCAAAATCAAAGCTCATGTCAAAAGAATGTTGTTGGCCAACTTTCAGGTGGTTGAATTTTTCCATATCCACCTGACCGCGGAGAGTTGCGACGGGAAAATCTATTGTTTGAAAGAGAAACTCCTTCATGCGGGAATTGCGGATATCGACCCATGTTTCCACGCTGGAAAGGTCAATCATTAGCGTTATTTCACCTTGTTCCGTGATCCGTCCTTCCAGATGCTGGAAATGATTGCTTTCGCCAATGCTGTTCTTTTTGATTGAGCCATAGGACAGGTTGGAATTTTCCATATTTAGCGTCCACTCGGCCTGTGCGTTTTGGGATTGGGCCGCTGCGGTGATAAACAGAAATATGGTTAACAGTGGAATTAATTTTATAAGTGACATGATGTTTTCCCTGATTTTTTCTGATTTTTTTCTGAAATATTTCCCGGAGTATTTTTCTGAATATCTTTTTCGAATGTCTTTTCTGGGAAATATTGATTTTCCATAGATAGCAAAAATGAATCCGGGAAACAAATATATTTAAAAAATATAGCAAAAGGCCAGAGGGAATGAATCCTCTGGCCTTTTGAATCAGCTATATTTCAGCAGTTAGCTGTAGAAATTTTCACCTTTGGCAGCTTTGTCGCGCAGCATTTTAGGAACCGCAAAACCGGCGCCGTATTTCTGGGCGAGATTGTCACATTCAGCGGCAAATTTCTGCACGCCGATGGTGTCCACCATGCTTAAAGGTCCGCCGGTCCAAGGCGCAAAGCCCCAGCCGAAAATGGCGCCGATATCTGCATCTTCCGGTGAGGTAAGGACATTTTCCTCATAACAGCGAATGACTTCGATGGCCTGACGATAGAGCAGGCGGTTGGTGACTTCTTCTGCTGTGGGTTGGTCTTTGGCAAGGGGGAAATGTTCCGCAAGCCCAGCCCATAGATGCTTGGTGCCGCCTTCGGGATAGTCATACCAGCCTTTGGCATTTTTCTTACCCTTACGGCCCAGATCCACATACATTTTCTCGATAGCATTATCAGCGGGCTGTGCAATATAAGTATCGCCCAGAGCCTTTTGAGTGGCTTGCCCCACATGGTAGCTCAGTTCGATGCTGACTTCATCACCAACGGCGAAGGGGCCAACGGCCATGCCGCTGAAGATGCCGCAATTTTCGATGAGTGCCGGGGATACGCCTTCGGCAAGCATGTTGACGGCCTCAACCACATAGGTTCCGAAACAGCGGCTGGTGTAAAATCCGCGGCTGTCATTGACCACGATCGGGGTTTTTCTGATCTGCGCCACATAATCGAGTGCCTTGGCCAGTGCAACATCACCGGTTTTCTCACCCATAATGATTTCCACCAGCGGCATTTTGTCCACAGGGGAAAAGAAATGAATGCCAATGAACTGGCTTTCATCACGAGATGCTTTGGCCAGACCCGTAATCGGCAGTGTCGATGTGTTGGAGGCATAGATACAGTCTTTTGAGACCACAGCTTCTACTTTGGCGGTGACGTCGGCTTTGACCTTAACGTCCTCGAGAACGGCTTCAATGATCAAGTCGCAGCCTTCCAGGTCGGCATAGTCCGTGGTGGGCTTGATCAATGACAGGATGCCATCGGCTTTTTCTTGGGTCATTTTTTTGCGTTTAACCCGTTTGGTCAGTAGAGCTTCTGAATAGGCCTTACCCTTTTCAGCAAATTCCTGCTCCCGGTCCAGCAGAATAACTTCGATGCCTGCCATGGCGGAAACAAAGGCAATTCCAGCCCCCATCATGCCAGCGCCCAGCATGCCAAGTTTTGTGGTTTTCATAGGCGGGATATCTTTAGGACGGTGCGCCCCTTTTTCGGCGGCCTGTTTATTGACAAACAGGGTGCGGATCATATTGGGGGCGACATCTCCCATCAGAAGGCTGGTGAAATATTTACTTTCGATCTTCAACGCCGTATCTATGGGCAGTTGATGGCCCTCATAAACACAGGATAAGATGGCGACAGCCGCCGGGTAATTGCCTTTGGTTTCTTTTTGAACCATGGCCTGTGCGCCCATGAAAGTTTGGGAAATTCCGGGGTTAAAAGCGCCCTGTCCCCCGGGAACTTTAAAGCGTTTGGCGTCCCACGGCTGTACTGCTTTGCCGCCGCCGTTAATCCAGGCTTTGGCTTTGGCGACAATATCTTCCAGTGGGGCCATCTCATGCACCACATTATTGGCCAGCGCATTTTTTGGATTCATATTCTTGCCCTGTAGCAGGAAGGGCAGGGCCGGTTGAACGCCCATCAGGCGGGGCAGACGTTGCGTGCCACCCGCACCGGGTAACAGGCCAACCATGACTTCGGGGAAGCCAAGGCTTATTTTTGGGTTATCGGCCACGACCCGGTAATGACAGGCCAGACAAATTTCCAGACCACCACCAAGGGCAAGGCCGTTGATCGCCGCCGCAAAAGGTTTGCCGCAGGTTTCCAGCTTTCGTAAAATATCATTCATGCGATAGGCTTTGGCATAGATATCCGCGACGTTGCTGTCTTGCATATTCGCGGTCCAGCCGAGCAGCATGTCAAGGTCAGCACCCGCCACGAATGACCCGGCTTTGCCAGAGGTAATGACCGCGCCTTTAATGGCGTCATCTTCGGAAATTCTAGCCACCAGATCTGACAGTTCATTGAGCAACTGTTCGGAAATGATATTCATGGATTTGCCCGGGAAATCAATGGTCAATAGGGCGATGCCATCCTGATCGAGCTCATATTTGATAATTTCAGTCATTTTATTCATCCTTCCTAAACGCGCTCAATGATGGTTGCTGTGGCCATGCCGCCACCGACACAGAGTGAGGCAAGTGCCGTGGACTTATCTGACCGTTCCATTTCTTCCAGTGCGGTTCCCAAAATCATGACACCGGTTGCGCCAAGAGGATGACCCATGGCAATGGAGCCGCCATTGACATTCACGTTGGAGCTGTCAAGGTCAAGTTCCTGTATGAAGCGTAAAGCAACAGCCGCGAAGGCTTCGTTGATTTCCCATACGTCGATGTCGCTTGTGGTCATGCCGGCGCGCTTCATGGCTTTTTGAGCCGAGCGTCCGGGGCCATCCAGCATCACAACCGGTTCGGAGCCGATATCGGCGAAGCTGATAAATTTGGCCCGTGGTTTCAGACCCAGTTGTTCACCCATTTCTTTGGTGCCGATCAATATTCCGGCGG